>VAZM01000466.1:3304-3742 GCA_005883135.1 Alphaproteobacteria bacterium | reverse complement strand
CCAGAATTCGGCTGGATTCCCGCAAATCTGCGCGATCTTTCAAAGAGATAATTTGCGTCGACATTTCTGAGTTCGAGTCCTCCCACCCCAGCCAAGCAGTCAGGTCTCTACCAGCTAACAGGTGTGGGGTGCCCTCCCATCGGTTCCGCGGTGTCTCGATCAAAGCCGTCGGCTACGATCAACGTTCCGCGATATTTTTGCCGAATAAGCGCAACGGCCGGCATCGCATCGCCTAACTCAAGCAGTTCGGGTCTGATGAGGCGAAGAAATGAAGTCTCTCTGCCGTCATTTGATTGGTCGCGAATGGTTACTATATACCGCCTGCTGCTACTGATGCGCTTGCATTGAAAATGATAAGGACCAGGTAGAGCTTTGGAACAACGTTACTTGGCGTTATCGGGTTCCGGAATGGTGCACAAGCCGCTCGGCCTACTTGCC
>VAZM01000466.1:0-3294 GCA_005883135.1 Alphaproteobacteria bacterium | reverse complement strand
GTATTGCTCGAACCCGCTCGCGCTCGATCCGAGGGCGGACGAGCTCGATACCGCGACCTGGCTGCGCGTCTTCCACGAAGCGGCGCAGCTCGGCGTCCTGCAGGTGCATTTGTCGGGCGGCGAGCCCGGCGCGCGGCGCGATCTTGTAGACATCACTGCCGGCGCCCATGCGGCCGGCCTTTACACCAATCTGATCACCTCCGCGGTCGGGATCACGGACAAGACCCTCGGCGCATTGGTTGAGGGTGGGCTCGACCATGTGCAGATCTCCATCCAGGACAGCGACGCTCAATCCGCCGATCACATCGCCGGCTATGCGGGCGCATTTACCAGGAAACGCGCACTCGCGGCCGAGGTCGTGCGGCACAACCTCCTCCTCACGGTGAATGCGGTCGTACATCGCGCCAACATCGACAGGATTGCCGAGATGGTGGATCTCGCGCTCGCGCTTGGCGCGAGCCGCATCGAGATTGCGCACGTGCAATATTACGGCTGGGCGCTCAAGAACCGAGCCGCGCTCATGCCGTCGCGCGAGCAGGTCGAGCGGGCGGCGGCGGCGGTGGAGGAACTACGGACGCGTCACCACGGCCGCATCGTCATCGACGCGGTGGTGCCGGACTATTACGCCCGCTATCCAAAGCCGTGCGTCGGCGGTTGGGGCCGCCGTTCGCTCAACGTGACTCCGGCGGGCAAAGTGCTGCCCTGTCATGCCGCCGAATCGATACCCAACCTCGAATTCTGGAACGTGCGTGAGCGATCGCTCCCCGATATCTGGGCGAATTCCCCGGCCTTCAATGCCTTCCGCGGCACCGCATGGATGAAGGAGCCATGCGCAAGCTGCCCGCGCCGCGAGCTCGATTTCGGCGGCTGTCGCTGCCAAGCCTTCGCGCTCACCGGTGATGCCACCGCAACGGACCCGGTGTGCCACCTCGCTCCCCATCATGCGCTTGTCGCGGAACTCGCGGACGTCCGGACGGATCCGCCTTACGTCTATCGTCGCATGGGATCGCGTCATCCGGTGGACGTTTTCGATGGCGATGGCGCACTCAGTATACAACGACGCTCCTGATGCGCTGGCTGTTCTTACAGCCAAGAACCGCCACGTTCGGCCCGAAGCGCCATCGGTGTCAACGAAGCAACCGGCATTAAGGGAACACTGAGGAAGTGTGCTGCGTCCGTATCGGCCACCTCAGGCTTCGCCGCCATGACGCACCTCCACGGCGGTGCTCCACAATTGAGAGGGCGCGATGGGAGGCACGGCGCGACGAACCCGGAAGGGCACGCGGCAAGAACTCGCCCTGCTTATGCATGCCAAACTCGACGTGTCGAGCGTCGCGGCAAAATGAAAGCCCCGGGTTACCGAGGCTTTCAAGGAGGCCAATGAGTTCGGTCTAGGACTGGACGTTGCCTAGACGCTCGGAGGCTAACCTGGAGACGAGCATCACGCGAGGCGCCGAAGCGGTGGTCCACAAGAAAAATCAAGCATGCTCCATTGCTCGGCTTGCGCCCCGGGTATTTACCTCGATGTCAAATTCGGTGGATCAAAGGCCAGAAACGGGCGCGCTGCTTTGACGGGAAGGGCAATCCGTGAGGGTCGAGGTTAGCGTATCGACTCTCTATCCGATCGAACGGAGCAGGCGGACCTGCTGACCAGGTGGCCAGCGCTGCCCCGTAGGAATAAAGAGCCCCGCCGAAGCGGGGCAAGGACTACCCTGGAACAAATCGAGATGAAGATGTGCGGCAGTGATAGCGCAAATCTCGGCTGTTTTGAGGCAACTCAAATTTGGTGTTACTTCCCCTCGAAGCTGAAGGGCATGCCTGCTGCTTGGTCCGACAAGGCCGGCAGGGCTTTGATCGGTTAAATGACCGCTTTGGTATAGTCGGCGAAGCCGCTCGCGCACTGCGGTTTCTTGGAAGACCTATGGCGACCGTCCCATAGAGACCCAAGCACGAAAGGCTGATCAAGGCTCTCGCCCTCGAAGGCGATTTAGAACCTCGTCCCCGACTGCCGGTGCGAGGAAGTCTGCTTGAGCCGCCGGCCTCACGACCCGCGCCCAACCAACGAAATCGGCAAAAGTTTTGCATAATTAGGCATGCCGCTCAGCTCGGCCTTCCGCAAAGGGAGACAGGCAATCCCTGATTATCCGAGAGAAATCTTTGGATTTGTTTTTCTGCTTTGGATTTGTTTTTCTGCTTTTGAAAACAGGAAGCAAAGCGACTCCCCGGCCCCCCCCGCAATAGGGGGGCGGGGGTGACGCCGAGACGGCCCCTCGCTTCCTCAAATGGGACGTGCGGGGGTCCAATTCGAGGCGACAAGCCGATTTCCGGGGCGAAAAAAGCCCCGTCCTTCGGAGCGGGCGGGGCTGAGTATTTGCCGCGCGGAAGCCGCTTCGAGAGAGCCTCCGCAGCCACAAGCGTCCGCCTTACCGGGTCCCCCGTCTAGTATGCATTTTTTGGACGACTAGGAACGATTTGCCGCTGACTACGTTCGCCGCGCTGCTTACCAAGAGGGCGGCCGTGACGAGCGAAGCGGAACAGTATCGGCGGCTTGCGCGTGAGCTTCATTTCATCGCTCGAAACCTCCCATCCGGAGAGGAACGCGACACCTACTGGCTTGATGTACGCCACGCGGCCCGCGGTGTCTTGTTCCCTCCCCGCAGATGATCGAGACTCCACACGCCGCCTCCCGCCACTGCGAGATAGAGGAATACGAAGCAGTAGACGATAGCCAACTCACCAGCATTCACGAGCGGAAAGAAGCCCCTCGGCGCGTGCGCTATAAAATATGCGACGGCCATGTCGCCTGCCAGAATGAACGCGACCGGACGAGTGAATAAGCCGAGCACGATCAGCACCCCGCCGATGAGCTCAATCATACCGTTGATGCCAGAGAGCGACATGGGGGCCACCCCCGTCGAGGGCGAAACTGGCAAGTTCAAATATTTCGATGTGCCGTGCTCCAGGAACAGCAGGCCGACGATGATGCGCAAGATACTCAGCACACGCGGGGACCACGTTGCTAGAAGGCTGTCGATTGCAGGCATCACAATTTCTCCTATGAACGCTGAGGCTTCCAGATCCCCCCATTAAATTCCGCGCTCATGACGCGCTTAGAATAACATCTATAATCTCGCTCCCAAGCGCAATGCATTCGATAGGAAAACGTCATATTGGACTTGCCGCCCATCTGCTCGCGCACCTCGAACCTCGCGGCCTGCTTGCGGCGACGGTCCTGGTCACGCCGCTCGTGGATCGCACCCCACCGCATCTTCCCCAGTCATTCGACGAACGCCG
>VAZM01000465.1 GCA_005883135.1 Alphaproteobacteria bacterium | reverse complement strand
GATCCCGGCATCGACCACATATTTCTCGATCTGGGGAGCCAATTCGAGAAACCGGCGGTGCTCCTCTTCACTGCAAAATCCCATGACGTATTCGACGCCGGCGCGATTGTACCAACTGCGATCGAAGATGATGATCTCGCCCGCCGCGGGGAATTGCTGGATGTAACGCTGCATGAACATCTGGGATTTTTGGCGATCTGAGGGAGCCGGAAGCCCGGGGATTTTTCAAAACCCAGCCGAAACCATTGCCGTCGAACCACCGGCTTCGGTGCTTCGTCACAACGTCTACGAGTTCGACCACGCCAATGACGCCGCCACGCAGCAGTTTCTCGCGCGGGACCCTCAGGCGATGACGCTTTTCAATATTGTCAATCGACATGCCGGCCCAAGCACGACCTGCGTGGATCAGGAGCGGACCGCGATATTTTGTGTCCCATGAACGATTTTCGAGGTCCTTGTATGCGGATTCCGACGAAGTCGCCCGGGCATTCCGAGATGATATCGCCCGGCGTTCCGACATGATGCCGCCCGGGGTCCGGTGCCTCGCTGGCGGATAATTTTTTGCATTCGGTAGCGCAGCGGTCAATCCTTGGATGCCTTATTGGCGCGCGCGCGGCGCAGGCTATGGCCGGTGAGATTGATCCGGTGCGCGTTGTGGACGAGGCGATCGAGGATAGCGTCAGCATAGGTGGGATCGCCGATCAGCTCGTGCCATTTATCAAGGGGGATTTGGCTGGTGATGATGGTCGATCGTCGACCGTAGCGTTCTTCGAGGATTTCGAGAAGGTCGTGACGGGCGGCGGCGTCGAGAGGTTCGAGACCCCAGTCATCGAGGATGAGCAGCTGCACGCCGCCGAGTGCCCGCAGGATGCGGGGATAGCGGCCATCGCCGCGGGCGAGCGCGAGGTCGGCGAAGAGCTTGGGAATGCGCTGGTAGAGAACGGAGCGATTGTCGCGACAGGCTTTGTGGCCGAGGGCTGACGCGAGCCAACTTTTGCCGACGCCGGTCGGCCCGCACAGGATCAAGTTCTCATGGGCATCGATCCAGCTGCCCTGGGCGAGCTTTTGGAACAGCGCGCGGTCGAGGCCGCGCGCGGCACGGTAATCGACATCCTCGACGGCGGCTTGATGGCGCAGCCTGGCATAGGCGGGCGAGCAGGCGCCTGTCACGTCGGTAGCTGGCCTCCTGGTCGAGCAGCAGGGCGAGCCATTCGGGATGGGTCAGCGTCGCGGCTTCACCGGATGCTTCGACCTCACCGAAGGCCTTGGCCATGCCGTTGAGTCCGAGCTGATGAAGGAGATCGAGGGTTGGATGGGTGAGCAAGGTTTGGTCTCCTATTGGTAGTAGCGCGCGCCGCGGATGTTGGGATGGAAGATCGGCGCGTCGTCCGCGGAACGCTTGTGCGCGACGTGTCGATCGAGCTTGTGGTCGAGGATGGAGCGCACCGATCCGTAGGTGAGCGCGCCGATCTCGATGGCCCGCGTGGCGGCGGCTTCCAGACGTGCGATGCCGAACGGCCGCGCCAGACGCAGGATGCCGAGGCAGGATCGGAAGCCTTGTTCCGGATGCGGCCGCTGCTCCAGGATGAGATCGCAGAGCGCGGCGGTTGCTGGCCCGATGAGGGCGGCGTCCCTGCGGATACGGCCGATGGTCCAGTCGGCGTAACGGCGATGGCTGGATGGCATGTGGTCGGCGGCAGTGGTGTGCTTGCCGTTGCCACTCGATCGCATGTGCACGGCAATGCGCTCGCCCTTGACGAAGATCTCCACGGTGCGGCCGGTGAGCCGCACCTCGACCTCGCTGCGCGCGAAGCGGTAGGGAACGCTGTAGAAATGCCCCTCGACATCGATATGGTAATCGATGCCGACACGGCGCACGCGCCATTCGGCGAACACATAAGGCTCGGTCGGCAACGGCTTGAGCGCCGGCCGGTCGAGCTCTTCGAGCAGCTGCCGGCGCGTGACGCCGAGCCGGCGGATCGGTCGCTCCTCGTTGAGCCGCTTGAGCAGATCGCGGATCTCCGCATTCAGCTCGGCGAGGCTGTAGAACCGGCGATCGCGCAGACGACCGATCAGCCAGCGTTCGACGATCAGCACGCAGGCTTCGACTTTTGCCTTATCGCGTGGCCGGCGTGGCCTGGTCGGCAGCACGGCGGTGCCGTAGTGCGCTGCCATCTCGGCATAGGTTCGGTTGACCTGCGGCTCGTACAGGCAGGCCTTGATGACGGCGACTTTGGCGTTGTCGGGAACGATGAGACGCGGCACTCCGCCAATTGCCGCAAAGGCGCGCGTGTGTGCTCCGATCCAATCGCCAAGCGCTTGCGTCCAGGTCGCTTCGACGTGGGTGAAGTTGGACGCGCCCATGACCGCGACGAAGATTTGCGCCTGGCGCACCTCACCGGTCAGCCGGTCGACGATCACCGGCACGGTGTCGCCGGCGTAATCGACGAACAGCTTGTCGCCACCCACATGGATCTGGCGCATCGTGACCGAGAGCTTGTCTTCCCAGCTTCGGAAGAGCTCGCAGAAGCGGGAGTAGCGGTAGCCCTCCGGATTGCGCGCGATGTACTCGTCCCAGAGGATCGACAGCGTGACGTGCTTGCGCTTCAGCTCCCGATGGATGCTCGCCCAATCGGGCTCGACCTGCCGACGGTGACCTTGCTTCGTGCCGGCATCAGCGAACAGCCTGGCCTCGAGCGCCGCATCGGTCATCTCCTCGGGCAGCGGCCAGCTCAGGCCGGCGGTGTGGAAGCGCTTGATCGTCGTCCGCACCGTCGACGCAGCCACGCCAATTCGACGGGCAATCTCACGGATCGGTACGCCACCAACGAACTTCAACCGAAGAACTTCGCGCACCTGGCGCATGGTCGTTCTCTCTGCTGGCATCCGCTCCCTCCTTTGGACAGCCAAAGGAGCGGACCTGAGTCGGCCAGCACAGGCACCCGACCCCCGGGCGAGATCATCCCGGAATGGTGGGCGACATCATCTCGGAACGGTGGGCAAGATCATCTCGGAATGCGTGGGCGGCATCATCCCGGAATCATGGGCGCCTTCACCCGGAATCAGCAAGGATGTTTTTATTGTTGCGCTCGCCTACCAATTTTTGATCATTCAGATATATCAAAGAAGCGTTGGCCGGTGAGAGAGAGTTTACTTTGCGATGCATTATGCTCGTTTTTGAAATCTGCTGAACGGAGCGGTACATGACCACCAAACCCGACGAGCTGCTGCCCTCGGCCAGCGATTTCATGAAGAAGCTGGC
>VAZM01000464.1 GCA_005883135.1 Alphaproteobacteria bacterium | reverse complement strand
GCCTGCTCCGTCGGCAATCGCGACCCCGGCGGGATCTTGCCGCTCGTGATATCGTCGGTGAGGCGCGCGACGAGCTCGCTGGCCAAGGAGCGCGGCGCCGACAGCGGCTGAATCACCGACAAGCTCGCTCTGCTCATGCCCTTGACACCCCGTAGCGGCCAGTCATCATATGATATGACAAGTGCTAGCATGGCCCTGCCGCCCCGATCAACCGGTCCGGGGGACGCCGGCGCACAATGATGACCGACTCAGGAGGATGACCATGAACCGCCGCACCGTGCTCCGCCTCGGCGCCGCCAGCGCGCTCGGCGCGCTCGCCACCGACCTCGGCGTTCCCGCCTTCGCCCAGCAAAAACTCGTGCTCAAGGCGACCGACGTGCATCCGCTCGGCTATCCGACGGTCGAGGCGGTCGTGGCCATGGGCAAGAAGCTTGACGCGGCGACCGGCGGCCGGCTCACCATCCAGATGTATCCGTCGATGCAGCTCGGCGGCGAGAAGGAGATGATCGAGCAGGCCCAGGTCGGAGCGCTCGCCATCGCCCGCGTCAGCGTCGGCCCGATGGGCCCGCTCGTCCCCGAGCTCAACGTGTTCAATCTGCCGTTCATGTTCCGCGACGACGCGCATATGGAGAAGGTGATCGACGGTCCGATCGGCGACGAATTGCTCAAGAAGCTGTCGGAGCATCCGACCGCAGGCCTGATCGGGCTCTGCTGGATGAACGCCGGCACGCGCAACGTCTACAACAGCAAGAAACCGATCAAGAGCATCGACGACCTCAAGGGGCTCAAGATCCGGATGATGGGCAATCCGGTCTTCGTCGACACGATGAATGCGCTCGGCGGCAACGGCGTGGCCATGGGCTTCGACCAGCTCGTCAACGCGATGCAGACCGGCGTGGTCGACGGGGCGGAGAACAACTATCCGAGCTACGCCACCGGGCAGCACTACCGCTACGCCAAGTACTACTCGCTCACCGGGCATCTGATGATCCCGGAAATCCTCGTGTTCTCGAAGAAGACCTGGGAGACGCTCGGCAAGGATGATCAGGCGCTGATCGCCAAATTCGCCAAGGAGGCGCAACAGGACGAGCGCACGCTGTGGTACGCGACGGAGGAGAAGTCGCGCAGCGAGATGGAGAAAGCCGGCGTCCAGATCACCAATATCGACGACAAAAAGCCCTTCCAGGACGCGGTCCAGCCGGTGTGGGAGAAATACGGCAAGCAGCACGCCGACCTGATCAAGCGCATTCAAGACGTGAAGTGACCGCCTGATCGCGTGGCGACGAAGCCCGCCCGTCCTTCGGTCGCGCCGGCTCTCCCGTCGTTTTCAGAGAAGGACCCTGCATGAAGGAGCGCTACATCCGGGCGATGGACGCGATCCATAACGGCTGCCTGTTCGTGGCCGGCGCGTTTCTCGTCGTCATCGTGCTGATCATTCCTTACGGCGTGTTCACCCGCTACGTGCTCAACAGCGCGGCGTCGTGGCCGGAGCCGTTGGCGACGCTGTTGATGATCGTGGTCTCGTTTCTCTCCGCCGTGGTGTGCTACCGCGAGTATCTGCACATCGGCGTCGGGGTTCTGCCAGCGTTTCTGCACGAGCCGGCCAAGTCGTATCTCGGGGCGATCCTCGAAGTGCTGATGCTGGCGACGAACCTGTTCATGCTGGTGTGGGGCATCAAGCTTTGCCAGGCGACCTGGCACCAGGCCATCCCGGAATTTCCGCTTGTTACCGTCGGCCTCTCCTATCTGCCGATCCCGATCGGCGGCGCGCTCACCGTCCTGTTCGTCATCGAGCGCTTCTTGACGCAGAAGTTCTTCTCCGAGCCGGAGCCCGAGACGGTCAGCCAGCTCACCACCGAATAGGCGAAGACGGGACTAGTGCCGCCGATTTGAAATTCCTGCATCATGTGCCGCGAGTCCGCCTCAGGAATTTCAAATCGAAAAGCGGCACTAGAATCATGGAGTCGCTAGTGCCCTTTGGTTTTCGAAGCTCGTGCCCGAGGGTGCCGCGCTGTATCACGAACTTCGAAACCGGGCACTAGTGTCGTGGACATCCTCATCCTCGTCGGCGGTTTCACCATTGTCTGCCTGATGGGCATGCCCGTCGCCTATGCGCTCGGCATCGCCGCCATTGCCGCCGCGCTCTACGCCGGCATCCCGCTCGAAGCGGTGATGCTCAAGGTCGCCGGCGGCATGAGCGGATTTTCGCTGCTGGCAATCCCGTTCTTCATTCTCACCGGCGCGATCATGGCGGTCGGCGGCATGGCCGAGCGCCTCGTCAACCTCGCCAAGGTGTTCGTCGGCTTCATTCGCGGCGGAATGGCGCTGGTCAACATCGTCGCCTCCACGATGTTCG
>VAZM01000342.1 GCA_005883135.1 Alphaproteobacteria bacterium | reverse complement strand
CGCCGCGGACGAGATCCGAGTCGTAACTTCGGCGCGCTCGTTCTTGCATTCGCAGGTGCGCTCGATGGTTGGTGCGCTCGCGCTCGTCGGCGAGGGCAAGTGGACGGCGGACGATGTCTCCACCGCTCTCGCCAGGCGCGATCGCGCCGCCTGCGCCCCTGTCGCGCCGCCGGATGGGCTCTATCTGGTGAGGGTCGATTACCCCTGACGGGCTGGCGCTCGCACGCACACGCGCAGCCGAAATACCGCTCGAGGATCCTGCGGTACGCCGCGGTCAGCGTCGCGAGGTCGGCGACGGTGGTCCGCTCGTCGACCTGATGCATGCTCTGCCCCACCAGGCCGAATTCGACCACCGGGCAGTAATTCTTGATGAAGCGCGCGTCGGAGGTGCCGCCGCTGGTGGAGAGCTTGGGTTGCTTTCCGGTCACGTCCTTGATGGCCGCGCAGACGAGATCGAGAAACGGGCCAGGCTCGATCACGAACGTATCGGCGTTCGACGGCTCCCATTCGATGTGCCAGCGGATGCGCCCGGCGGCTGCATCGGCGGCGCGCTTTTCGATCAGGACTTTGAGGGAGGTCTGGCTGTGACAATCATTGAAGCGGATGTTGAACCGGGCACGCGCCTCGCCGGGGATGAGATTGACAACCGGGTTGCCGATGTCGATCGAGGTGAATTCCAGGTTCGAGGCGTCGAATTGCGCGCTGCCGTGGTCGAGCGGGCTCGCCATCAACGCGCTCATCAATGCGACGAGGCCGCGCACGGGATTTTCGGCACGCTCGGGATAGGCGACGTGGCCCTGCTTGCCGGTGACGACCAGCGTGCCGTTGAGCGAGCCGCGCCGGCCGACTTTGATGGTGTCGCCGATCGTCTCCGCGTTGCTCGGCTCGCCCAGCACGCAATGGTCGAAGGTTTCGCCCCGCTCGGCCGCCCATTGGACGAGCTTTACCGTGCCGTTCACGGCGACGCCTTCCTCGTCCCCCGTGATCAGAAACGAGATCGAGCCCTTCGGCCGGCCGCCCTGTGCGGCGAGATAATCGAGCGTGGCGGCCAGCGCGCTGGCAATTCCGCCCTTCATGTCGACCGCGCCGCGGCCGTAGAGCGTTCCGTCGGCGATCTCGCCCGCGAACGGCGGATGCGTCCATTTCGCCTGCTCCCCTGGCGGTACCACGTCGACGTGGCCGGCGAACGCAAAGTGCGGGCTTGCGGTGCCGATCCGGGCGTAGAGGTTTTCCACCGGTGCGGTCCCGGGTTCGGCGAAGGTGACGCGATGCACCGTAAAACCCGCCGCTTTCAGAGCGCCTTCGATCACGCCGAGCGCACCAGCTTCCGCCGGCGTCACCGACGGGCAGCGAAGGAGATCGCGGGCGAGGGCGGTGGGGTCGGCGCGCTGCGGATTCATCGTGCCGCCCCTTAGCACCTACGCGCCAAGCTGCGCAGCGAGAAGGTTGTTCTGATTTCTCACCCACCCGGGGATCAGGAATGCATCGATGAGGACCCAAATCACTGTGATCACCGCCCCTACGACGGTGAGCGTCAAAATCAGCTGCGCAACCGCGACGCCGGTGCGTTTGAGATAAAAATTATGGCCGCCGAACAGCCCCAAGAAAAACCACAGGATATAGGCGACCAGCGCGGTCTTCTTGTTGGCCTCGAACAGCATCAGCGCCCGCGTGTCGCTCGACAGGCCGCCCTGTTGTTGGATTGTCTGCCTCGTGCCTGGGGGGAGTTCCGCTGGCATGACCCTCTCCTGATACGAACCAATCGCGATTATGTGACGGGGTGCCGCTCGGCTCAATCCCGCAACAGTTCGTTGATCGACGTCTTTGCGCGGGTCGTCTCGTCGACGCGCTTGACGATGACAGCGCAATAGAGGTTCGGGCCCGCTTCACCTTTTTTGTTTAGCTTGCCCGGCAACGAGCCGGGAACGACGACCGAGTAAGCGGGCACCTCGCCCCGAAATATCTCGCCGCTCTCACGATCGACGATCCGCGTCGAGGCGCCGATGAACACTCCCATGGAAAGAACCGAGCCCTCGCGTACGATCACGCCTTCGGCAACCTCCGAGCGTGCGCCGACGAAGCAGTTGTCCTCGAGGATGACGGGGCCCGCCTGCAGCGGCTCGAGCACGCCGCCGATGCCGGCGCCGCCGGAGATGTGGCAGTTCTTGCCGATTTGTGCGCAGGAGCCGACCGTGGCCCACGTGTCGACCATGGTGCCGGAGTCCACGTAGGCGCCGAGGTTGACGAAGCTCGGCATCAGCACCACGCCGGGCGCGATATAGGCCGAACGGCGCACGACGCAGTTCGGCACCGCCCGCAGGCCCGCCGCGCGGAAGCGCGCTTCGTCCCAGCCCTCGAACTTCGAGGCGACTTTGTCCCACCACGCCGCTTTGCCGGGCCCGCCGGAAATCACGCTCATATCGTTGAGGCGGAAGGAGAGCAGCACTGCTTTTTTGAGCCATTGGTTGACGCGCCAACGGCTATTGCCCTCCCGTTCGGCAACGCGCGCGGCGCCGCGATCGAGCAGATCAAGCGCTTCCTCGGCCGCCTCGCGCACCGGACCTTTAGTCGTTGGACCGATTTGCTCGCGCCGCTCGAAAGCCTCGTCGATCGTCTTGGCAAGCTCGGCATGCGACATCGGCGCAAACCTCCGCGAAACCCTCGAAAGCCAGCCGCCGCGTTGTCGGGAATGGGGCGCGAGGAGTCAAGCCGTCGCGCCCGCGCGGCGCCGAGCCGTCGCTGGCGCTTTGCTCGACCGCCAATAGGCGTCAACGGCTGCGGGCGACCGCTTCGAGAAATCCGACCAGATCGTCGGTCACATGGTCGACGTGCGGCGCCTCGCGGCCTTCGAGCTCCCAGTCTTCGCGAAACACCTCGCGGGTGTGTTCAGGCACCACCAACACCGTCGTCATGCCGAGCGCATGCGGCACGACCAGATTGCGCGCCAGGTCCTCGAACATTGCCGTCTTCGCGGCGTCGACGTTGTGCGCCTTGAGAAAGCGGTCATAGGTTTTCGGTGAAGGCTTGGGCTCGAGCTCAGCCGCGACGATGTCGAACACGTCATCGAAGTGGCGGTCGAGCTCGAGCCGGGCGAGCACGGCATCCGCGTGTCGCCGCGTGCCGTTGGTCAAAATCAGCTTGCGACCCGGAAGGACCTCGATCGCCGCCCGTAGCGCCGCGTTCGGAGTGAGCGGTGAGTGATCGATCTGATGAACAAAATCGAGGAAGTCATCGGGCTCCATGCCGTGCTCGGTCATCAGCCCGCGCATCGAGGTGCCATAGCGCTTGTAATAATCTTTCTGCAGGCGGAATGCCTCCTCGGCAGTGACCTTGAGATAGCGCGCGATGTAGTCGCGGATGCGCTCGTCGACCTGCTGCCACAGGTTGAGGTGATGGGGATAAAGCGTGTTGTCGAGATCGAAAACCCACGTCTCCACATGACCGAAGGCGCGCGGCGCGCGGCGAGCTGAATTCATGACGCGCAGGCCTAGTCCCCGATCGCGCTCTTGAGCGGGCGATCGAAAGCCAGGATGACGGCGCCGGCAACGAACGCGATGCCGGCGATCATGAGGAAGAACATGGTCTTGTCCATGCCGGCCCAGAAGCTGCCCAGCCACCCGGCGATCAAATTGCCGGCAAAGCTGGTTGCCAGCCACACCCCCATCAGCATCGAAACCATGCGCGCCGGTGCGACCTTCGAGACCAGCGAGAGCCCGATGGGCGACAAATAGAGCTCGCCGATGGTGATGACGACGAAATACCCGAGCAGCCAGAGCCAGCTTGCTTCGTCGCCGGCTGCCTGCCACGCGGCGGCAACCATGATCAAATTGGCGAGCGTCACGCCGAAGCAGCCGATCGACATCTTGGTGACGGTCGAAGGCTCTTTGCCTTGCTTGGCCTGCCAAGCCCAGAGCCCGACGACCAAAGGCGTGAAGGCGAAGATCATGAACGGGTTGAACGCCTGAAACCAGGTGACCGGGATCTCGCCGTGCCAGAGGATGAGATCGATCGCGCGGTCGGTATGGTCGTCCGCCCACAACACGATCGTGTTGCCTTGTTGCTCGTAGGTTGCCCAGAACAAGGTTGTCGGCACGAACAGCGCAATCAGCGCCAGGATGCCGCGCCGCTCACTGCGGCGGAGCGGCTTGTTCTCGATTCCCGCGGCCCTGGCCTTGTGCAATTCGTCCGGCGGCAGTTCGGGCATGGCATAGAGGTAGATGGCGAGGGCGATCGTCATCCCGATGCCGGCAGCGCTGAAGCCGTAGTGCCAGCCGAGCTGTTCGCCCAGCGTTCCGCAGACTAGAGGCGCGAGAAAGGCGCCGAGATTGATGCCGACGTAAAAGATCGAATAGGCGCGGTCACGGCGCGGGTCGCCGCGCCCGTAAAGTCCGCCTACCTGCGCCGACATGTTAGGTTTGAATGCGCCGTTGCCCAGAATGAGCATGGTCAACGCGAGCAGGAACAACGACTCGAAAGCCATCATGAAGTGGCCGATCGCCATCATCGCGGCGCCGAGGACGATGGTGCGGTGCTGTCCGAGCACGCGGTCGGCGAGCATGCCGCCGAACACGGGTGTGAGATAGACAAGCCCGGTATAAAGCCCGTAGATGTGCGAGGAGAAAGGCTGCACGCCGAGCGGACCCGTCATTGACTCGAACCAGGACCTCAGCGTCGTGAGCCCGATGACGTTCTCGGCATGTCCCGGCAGCAACAGAAGCTTCACCATGTACAGGACGAGCAATGCCCGCATCCCGTAATAGGAGAATCGCTCCCACATCTCGGTCGCGAACAGGAACGTGAGCCCGCGCGGATGGCCGAAGAGGTCGCCTGCTCCTTGGCTGCTGCGATGACGTTGCTGGGCCGTCGAGAAGACCATGGTGTGGGTCGCGGTTCGTGAATTGTTTGCGGTTCTATGCTCGATTAGATTTGCGGCGATAGCGTCGACAAGCGCGCGACCCTAGAACGCGCCTCGCGCTGGCGTCAAACCAGTGCAGGCGGCCGCCCGCAGGGTGGGAAAACCGGGGAGGTCTCGGTACGCACTTGACGCTGGCCGCGATCTGCGAAAAACGCTGTGCCGAGAAACGAGAAATAACGGCGGAGGACGGTCCATGGTCGATTTCAGGCGTACCATGCTCACGGCGGGTTTGGCGGCGCTGGCCGCGATCGCGGCGGGGGCCGCAGGAGCGCAAGGCGACAACGCGGCGAATTTCCCTAACCGGCCGATCCATTTGATCGTCGGCTTTGCGGCCGGCGGCGGCAACGATCTTTTCGCGCGACTTGTCGGACAGAAGCTGTCGGAAAACATCGGCCAACCCGTGATCGTGGAGAACAAGCCCGGTGCGGGCGGCCGCATCGCGGTCGAATACGTCAAGGGTCAGCCCGCCGATGGATACACGCTCATGGTCGCGGCGAGCGGACAGATGGCGGTCGCGGCCGCGATCTACCCGAAGCTGTCCTATCACCCCACCCGCGACTTCTTGCCGCTGACCATGATTGCTTCGTTTCCGCTGATCCTCGCCGGTCCCGCCAACGACGCCATCAACTCGGTGAAGGAGCTCGTTGCCTATGGCAAGGCAAACCCGGACAAGTCCAATTACGCGACCTCCTCGCCGGCTTTCACCATCACGACCGAGCTGTTCAAGCTCAAAACCGGGATGCCTGCGGTTGCTGTGCCCTATAAGAGCAGCAACGAGATGATGCTCAGCGTGGCCGGCGGCAACACCTTGTTCTCCATCGCCGATGGCCCGCCCACGGTACCGCTGATGCAGGGCGGGAAGATCCGCGCCCTCGCCGTGACAGGATCAGAGCGCTCCTCCGAGCTTCCGAACGTGCCGAGCATGGCAGAAGCGGGGTATCCGGAGGTGAATATCGGCCTCTGGAGCGGGCTATTTGTCGCAGCCGGCACGCCACCGCCGATCGCCGACAAGCTCGGTACGCAATTGCGGCGCGCGCTGGCCGATGCGGGAGTGCGCGAGAAACTCAAGACGATGGCGGTCAACCCTGGGGGCGGTTCGGGTGAGGAATTCCGCAATAAAATCGATGCCGACATCCGGGTCTTCGCCGACGTGGTGAAGGCGGCCAATCTGAAGTTCGAGGAATAGCGTTCGGCCTCCGCAAGCAGGACCGAGTTTCCGGAAAGCGTCGAGGACCTTCCCGAAAAACGCGTTCCTCAGCGAGGTCCTGTGCTAGGACCAGCGCAGGGACGATGCGCATCGTGGAGACGGCGTCGTGCAGCTGATTTTCTACTATGTGGGTTTCATGGCGCTCGGCGACATTGCCGATTATCTCATCGGGTTGGTCGTCGAGCGCATCTGGCCGCAAGCGAGCCTGCTGATCTTCTTGCTGCTCTACTTCGTCTTCCTCTGGGTCGCTTGGCTGCTCGCGGTGAAGCTGACGGAGCCGAAAGCGGGCAGGCAAGCCGCACGGTGAAGCGCTTGCACATCGCTTAAGCCCACCATCGCAGGTGCTGCCAAGCGGTCGCCGGCTATTGCGCTGCACTCTCCGCCTCCATGCCACCGCAAGATCGTCTGGCGGCGCCGGCGCCTGTGCAAAACGGGGATGAATCGTTGGCTCCCGTGGCATCTCCGCATGAATTGGATTAAGGTTTGATTGCTCGGGTGACCACACGGGCGAAGAGTAGAGCACGGAGTGTAAGCTCTGCCGCGCCGCCCCACGACGCGCCTCCGGCACGTGGCGCCCGAGCGCCAAAACCTTTGTCGGCAAAGTCGCACGCGGCGCCGGTTTGAACACCGGCGCGGCGTGCGCTCGCGCGCTATACGTCGAGCAATTCGTCGGCGGCGAACTCCGCCCGCTCCTGGATGAACTCGAAGCGCGCTTCCGGCTTGTTGCCCATCAAGCGTTCAACCGAGCGGTCGGTCGTCTTGCGTTCGTCATCGACCACCACGACGCGCAACAGCGTGCGCTTCCTCGGGTCCATCGTGGTCTCCTTGAGCTGGCTCGCCATCATCTCGCCGAGCCCTTTGAAGCGGCCGATTTCGACCTTGGCATTGGCGTGAAACTCTTTTTTCAAGAGTTCGTTCTTGTGCTTGTCGTCGCGGGCATAAAAATTCTTGCCGCCATGGCTCAACCGGTAGAGCGGCGGGACGGCGAGATAGAGATGCCCGTTATCGATCAGTTTCGGCGTCTGCCGATAAAAGAAGGTGATCAACAGCGAGGCGATATGCGCGCCATCGACGTCGGCATCCGTCATTACGATGACCTTGTCGTAGCGCAGATCCTCCTCGCGATAGTGCGGACCGGAGCCGCAGCCGAGGGCCTGCATTAGCTCGGCGAGCTGTTGGTTCTGTGCGAGCTTGTCCTTGCCGGCTGCCGCGACGTTGAGGATTTTGCCGCGCAACGGCAGCACCGCTTGCGAGGCGCGATCGCGCGCTTGCTTCGCCGAGCCGCCGGCGGAATCGCCCTCGACGATGAAGATCTCGGCGCCTTGGCCCGCGGTATTGGTGCAGTCGGCGAGCTTGCCGGGGAGCCGCAGCTTGCGCACCGCGTTCTTGCGTAAATTCTCCTTCTCCTGGCGGCGGCGGATGCGCTCCTCCGCGCGGTCGATGACGAAGTCGAGAAGCTTGTTTGCCTGTGTGGGATTGCCGGCGAGCCAGTGGTCGAATGGATCGCGCATCGCGTTCTCGACGATGCGCGTGGCCTCCGCCGTCGCCAGCCGATCCTTGGTCTGGCCCTGGAATTCAGGCTCGCGGATGAATACCGAGATCATGCAAGCCGCGCCATTCATGGCGTCATCGCCTGTGATCGGCGCCGCGCGCTTGCCTTGGCCCACCCGCTCGGCGTGGTCCTTGATGCCCTTCAACAGCGCGCTGCGCAGGCCCGACTCGTGCGTGCCGCCGTCCGGCGTCGGAATCGTATTGCAGTAGGAGGTCAAGAATCCGTCGCTATCGGCGGTCCAGCCGACGGCCCATTGCGCAGCCCCGTGTACCCCGATTTTGCCCGCGCTGCCGGTGAAGATATCGGGATGGACCAACGCGGCGCCGTTGATCGCCGTAAGCAAGTACTCCTTTAGGCCGTCGGCGAAATGGAAGGTGGCTTTCTCCGGTACGCCCTCCACCCCGCGCAGAAGCTCCTTGGCGCAGGACCAGCGGATCTCCACGCCTCCGAACAAATAAGCCTTGGAGCGCGCCATTTTGAACACGCGCTCCGGTTTGAAGTGCGCCTTTGCTCCAAAGATTTCGGGATCGGGGCGGAAGCGCACCTTCGTGCCGCGACGGTTGGAGACCCGGCCGATCTTTTGCAATTTGCCCTTCGGCTTGCCGCGCTCGAACACCATGCGGTGCAGTGTCTGCTCGCGGGCGACCTCGACCTCCATTCGCTCCGACAAGGCGTTGGCGACCGAGACACCGACGCCGTGCAAGCCGCCCGAGGTTTCATAGACCTTCGAGTCGAACTTTCCGCCGGCGTGCAACGTGCACATGATCACTTCCACCGCCGACTTGTTCTTGAACTTGGGGTGCGGGTCGACGGGCATTCCGCGGCCGTTGTCGGTCACGCTCACGAACCCATCGGCCTCCATCTCGACGTCGATGAAGCTGGCATGCCCGGCGAGCGCCTCGTCCATCGAATTGTCGATCACCTCGGCAAAGAGGTGGTGCAGCGCCTTTTCGTCGGTGCCGCCGATATACATGCCTGGGCGCCGGCGGACCGGCTCGAGGCCTTCGAGCACTTCGATGTCGCGCGCGGTGTAACGAGCCTCGGCGCCGCCCGCGAATTTGCCGGCGCGCGTGCCCTTGCCGGGGAGCCGCCGCGCAGGGGCCTCGGACAAATCCGAGAACAGGTCCTTGGGCGGATTTTGCGGGACGGTTTTTGCTGCTGCTTTGGCGATCTTGGGCATGCGTGTCACGAAGGCGGACGAATCAGCCGTGACTATGCCACGGCGGCGACCGGAGCGTGATGCCGGTATTCGGCTGGAGGCGGGCGGCCCACGCGTGTCATATGGGCGAAGCTCAGCATCAGTTCAACTTGGCGAGGTCTTAGGCCGTCGCTTGCCGGATTGTGGTCAATCCTTCTTGCCAAGGGTTTAACCGCATGTTCGGCCCGCGGTGTCGCTGCGCGATGTGCCGCCCCGGCCGATAGCGGTGGGGACAGGCGCGCCTGCCGGCTGGCCTTGGCCGGCCAGCCGCGCTAGACGGTGCCGGTAACCGGGCCGCCTCCCGCATGTTCGAAAGCATCGAAAGCCACGCCCAACACGTGGTGGAGTTTGTGCGTGTCCATGAGCCATGGGCGGCGCCCATCGTTTTTGCTCTCGCCTTCGGCGAGTCGCTTGCATTCATTTCCCTGCTTATTCCGGCCTGGGCGGCGCTGGTCGGGATCGGCGTCCTGATCAGTCACGGCAATCTCAATTTCTGGCCGATTTGGGTCGCCGGTTCGGTCGGCGCCGCGCTCGGCGATTGGCTGTCTTATTGGCTCGGCGTGAAGCTCGGACCACCGGTGGCACATATCTGGCCGTTGTCGCGCCACCCCGAACTGCTGCCGAAGGGCGAGACCTTTGTGAAGCGCTGGGGGCCGCTTGCGATCTTTATCGGCCGCTTCTTTGGACCATTGCGCGCCTCGGTTCCATTGGTCGCCGGCATTTTCCGAATGCCGGTGTGGGAATTCCAAATCGCGAACTTCAGCTCGGCTTTCGTTTGGGCGGCCGTGCTCCTCACGTTGGGCGACGTGGTCGGCAAGCTCATAAGCTGGGCATGGGGCTAGCCCGCGACTGCGAATTCGCATCCGCCTTCGCTGGAATACGCCGAACTGGCGCCTCAGATCCGCATCACTCGCGGAGCTTGCGGATTACCGCGCCGACGATGTTGGAGTAATCGTCGCTCCACACCCACTGATTCGGGTCGGGGCTCTCCAGCGTCCAATCCGCGGACTGCGCGAGGTCCCCGAAATCTTCCTCGTTGCGCGCAACCGCAGCGACCGTGGCGGCGAACTTGTAGGGATTGGCCGCCTCGTCGATATCCGCGCCTTCACTGACGAGTGTCGTCAGCCCGTTCGCTGCGGCGATGCCCGCCACCACCGAAGCGAGCTCAAGATGGCGGTTCGACACGTGCACGACCACCATGCCGTGAGCGCTAAGCTTTTTGAGGTAGATCGCCATGGCTTCGCGCGTGAGCAAATGGATGGGAATCGCATCGGAGGAGAACGCATCGACGATGATGAGGTCATAGGCGCCGTCGGGCGCTTCGGCGAGGGTGAGCCGCGCGTCGCCGAGGATGACCGGCACGTCGGGCCGGCATATCCGCAAGAAGCTGAACAGATGCGGGGCGCGTGCCATCTGCACGATCGCCGGGTCGATCTCGTAATACCGCACCGTATCCTGCGGCCCGGCGCGGCAGGCCAGCGCGCCCGCGCCAAGGCCGATGACGGCAAAACGCATCGGGCCATCGAGGCGCGCCCGCACCGCCTCGAGCGCCTGCGAGATGGCGGAGCCGTCCCAATAAGATGCGCTGACCGCCGTGCAGCGTGGTACCGTGCTGAAGCAGCCGAAATTGGCCGTCCGCAGTGTCAAAGACTCTGCTGACCCCGAAGAAGCTGCGCACCGAGATGGCGCCGTCCTGTTCGATGACGCTGTGGTTGACGAGGAGCGTGAACGCAATCACCGCGGCGAATGCCAGCGGGATGCGCCACAGCAGCATGGCTGAGCCCAACAGCGCCGCAACAGCCCAGGTCAAGGCGGTCTCGTCAATTACGATCGCGTTGAGCAACCAGACGACGAGGACGGCCGCAGCCGCGACCCCGCCGAAGAGCAGATAGCGCCGGGTCCGGTCGCGCGGCAGCCCGAGGCCGGGGCGGCACAGCGCGGCAAGCGCGATCAGAATCGGATATTCGGCTACCCAGTTGAACACATGCGGTGCGATCAATGCGGTCGCGACACCGCCGATCACGCCGCCCGCCGATATCCAAAGATAGAACGCGGTGAGGTATTTGGCCGGCGGGCGCGTGCGCGCTAGCTCGCCGTGGCACATCAAGGCATTGACGAAGAACACGGTGAGGTGGACGGCGAGCGCACCGATGATGTTCTTGATCGGATCGAAGATGATCACGGCAACGAGCGCAATAATGCACGGCGCCTGCAGGGCCACGACGAACCAGTGGGGAATGATCGGCCGGCGCGCAAACGCAAAGACGAAGGTCAGCAGATAGAGCGCGAGCGGAAGCGTCCAGAGCAGCGGCACCGCCGCCACATCGGTCGAAATATGCGCGGTCACCGCGACGAGAAGGCCCGCGGGCACCGCCGCGAGCGCGACCCAGAAAGCGGCGTCCTTCCAGGTCGGCGGCGCATCGGTTGCGCCCTCGGCAGGCGCCGCCGCCTGCGGCGATCGCCACAACATGATGCCACAGGCGGCGAGCAGCATGACGAGCAGGCAAAAGCCGATCGACCACACACGTGCTTGGTCGTCGAGCCCAACGAACGGCTCGATGACGGTTGGGTAGGCCACGAGCGCGAGGAAGCTTCCGACATTGCTGGCAGCATAGAGGAAATACGGGTCTTGCGCGGCGGGGTGATCGGTGCGCGCGAACCAGGCCTGCAACAACGGACTGTTGGCGGCGAGCGCAAAGAACGGCAGGCCGATCGAGAGCGCCAACAAACCGATCAGCCAGAGCGCTTCCGCGCCCGCCGGCGGCCGCTCCCAGCCGGTCGCGATCGAGAGCGGCAGCGCGAGCATAGCCGCGCCCATGACCACGAGATGGATGGCAACCGAGGGCCGGCCGGGCGCGTAGCGCGTGAGCCAGTGGGCATAGGCGTAGCCCGCGAGCAGCGCTGTCTGGAAGAATACGATGGCGACCGACCATACCGACGGCGCACCGCCAAACCGCGGCAGCACCAGCTTCGTGAACATCGGCTGCACCATGAACAACAGCGAGGCGCTGAACACGACGGCCGCGATGAATGTTGTGAGCAGCAAGGGGCGCGTGCGTGCCGCGCGCTGCATCGGTGCGCTCATTGGTTGATCGGCGATCCGCATGGCCTAGCCTTAGCGGGTCGCGTTGTTGGGTGGAATAGCGGGCGGTTCGACGTTTTGCCTCGCGCCGTCAGGAGCTAGGCGCGGCCAGCCGCCATGATGTAAAATTCGCCGCAACGCTTCGCAGAAAAGCCCCTCGAGAGACTGTTCAGGAGGAAACGTCATGATCGATCTCACGCGCCGAAGGCTGCTGACTGGTACCGTTGCGAGCACGGCTGCGGCCGGCCTTTCCCTTGCCCCGGGCCGACAGGCGCGCGCGGCAGCGCCGCTTGCGGGCACGCAAGCGCCGAGCTGGTACCGCTACAAGGTCGGCAGCTTCGAGGTCACCGTGGTGGCCGATGGCGTGAACCGTTTCAAGTTCCCGGATGCCATTGTCAGCAATGTCAAGCGCGAAGAGGTCAATGCCGCGCTCGTGGCGGCGCATGGGGAGCCGGACGTTTTTGTCACTCCCTATAATCCGATCGTCGTCAACACCGGACAAAAGCTCGTGGTCATCGACACGGGTCTGGGCGAAGCAGCGTTGAATGCGAGCAAGGGAAGGGTCGGTCAATTCCTGACCAACTTGGCCGCGACCGGCATCGATCCCAATGCGGTCGATACCGTCATCATCTCGCACTACCACGGTGATCATGTGAACGGCCTGTTGAAGGCGGATAATTCGCTCGCCTTTCCCAACGCCGAAATTCTGGTGCCGGCGGCAGAACACAAGTTCTGGATGGATGACGGCGAGATGAGCCGTGCCCCCAAGGGCCGCATCGAGGAGCTGTTCAGGAACAACCGCCGCATCTTTACCGGCGAGGTGATGAAGCGGCTGCGGACCTATGACGCAGGCAAGGAGGTCGCCCCCGGTATCACCGCGGTCGCCACCCACGGCCACACCATGGGGCACAATTCGCATGTGCTGGCGTCAGGATCGAGCCAAGTCTCGTGCCCTTCCTGTTCGCGCGCAACCCCGGCTGGCACGCGTTCTACGATCAAGACCCCGTGATGGCGGAGACAACGCGCCGCAAAGTCTACGACATGCTGGTGGCGGAAAAGATGCTGGTCCAGGGCTTCCATTATCCATTCCCCTCGCTTGCCTACGTCGAAAAGAGTGGATCGGGCTATCGCGAGGCGCCTGTGGCGTGGAATCCCACGCTCTGACTGGACTTCGAACGACGGAGCGGGACGCAGCGCTGGGTGCGTGAGAGGGGCAGGCGCGGGTGACCAACGCGCCGAGTGCTTGACGCAGAACGGCGTGGCGTCTATAGCGCGCCGGCCATGACGATGATTGCCCACCGGATTTTTTTCCGCCGTCGCCGCGAGGAGCGGTCGAGGTGGCGCAGGCGTGGACTGGCCTGCGCCGCGGCATGGGCGCGCCATCGCGCGTAATCGTCCCTCGTGCCGCCGGAGGAGGTTCCGCGTCCGACTGCGAGAAGGAATGACCCATGCCCAAAGCGGTTGAGAAAAGAGCCAAAATCGGCGTACTCGGCGCGTCCGGCTACACCGGTGCGGAACTGCTGCGGCTCCTGCTCCGTCATCCTGGCGTCGAGATCGCGCTGCTTACCGCCGAGCGCCGCGCCGGCCAGCACATGCGCCAAGTCTTCCCGCAGTTCTCGCCCTATGCGCTGCCCAAGCTGCTGGCGATCGATGCGGTCGACTGGAAGGCGCAAGCGCTCGATCTCGCCTTCTGTGCGCTGCCGCACGCGACCACGCAGACCGTGATCAATGACTTGCTCGCCGCGGTGCCGCGCACCAAGGTGGTCGACCTCTCTGCCGATTTCCGCCTCGCCGACACCGCCGCCTATGCGCGCTGGTATGGGCACGAGCACCATGCGCCGGGCCTGCAGAAGGAGGCGGTGTACGGCCTACC
>VAZM01000463.1 GCA_005883135.1 Alphaproteobacteria bacterium | reverse complement strand
GGCATCGCATCGTTATCGCGAACTGAACCACAGGCGCGGCGCGGGTTCCCGGCTGCGACTCTTCCCTCTGCTCTCGCACGTGCGCAACGCCTACCGAGCACGGAGCAGGAATAATCCTTCCTCTGACATCGAGCGTGTGGTGCGAGCCGTTGGATAAAATAATTCGTCGCAAGCTAATGCCTAACCTTGAGCACGTGACTTGGAGCGAGCCTACAGTCACGCCAAGTCGATTAGCGATCTCGTGGCGGTTTATCCCCTGTGCCACAAGTTTCTTAATACTCTCGATAACTTCCAGCGTAAACTTGACACGTCTACCCCTAGGGGGAGAGCTGAGATATGCCGTCGTCATGGCTGCACTCGGGGGGTCATCAGAGCTGCCAAGTACGCACCGATTCAACCAAAGAACGCGAATTCCATTTTTTGGACGCGGCATTATTTAACCTGATCAGCATCAATTTAACGTCATGATCGACAGTTGTTGAATAAAGCGCTCGCCAAGATGCGATCACGCGGTGTGAAAAAATTATGGAATTTCGAAGATGCGCGCGTAGACAGCGGCTAGATCAGCCACTTCAGCACTATCAGCGTTCCCGTCAAACCCAGAACTGCCATTGCGAAAAACATCATCGTGTCGCTCGGCATCTGTGCGAAAAACTGAATTATCTACGGCCGTCGCCGCCCCGGTGGGTGAAGTCCTAGGATTGCTGGAAAAAGGGTTGGGGTGCACCGTCGCCTGATTTGGCGAATCGACGAGGTCGGTTTGGCGACCGGCCTCTGACGAAGGAGCACCCCGATGGACAGGATACCCGCATCCGAGCGGACACGCGAGCGCTTGACGGCATTGATGAGCGGCCATGGAGAAGAGAGCGACTTGCGCTCTGATCTGGTGCGCCTTGCGGCGCGGCTGATCATCGAGGAAGGCCTGGAGGGCGAAGCCACGGACGCGTTGGGACGAGAATATTACGGGCGCGGTGCTGCGCCAGGCGTGGGGTATCGTAATGGCCACCGCACGGGTCGGCTGAAGACTGCGGAAGGCGTGGTGGAATACGCCGCGCCGCAGATCTCCGATCGCGCGGTGCCGTTCCGCTCCCGGCTACGCGAGATCATCCGCGGCCGGAGCGAGGAGCTGGAGGCGCTGGCGGTCGAGATGTATGCGCGAGGACTATCCACGCGCGACATCGAAGCGCTGTTTGCCGACGACGGCGGCCAATCGCTGTTGAGCCGCACGGCGGTGAGCGAGATCACGGAACGGCTGTGGGCGCAATATGAGGCGTTTGCCAGCCGCGATCTGTCCGAGTTCGAGGTGATCTACCTGTTCGTCGACGGCATCGCCGAGCGGCTGCATCTCGGACAAGCACGCGAGGCGGTGCTGGCCGCCTGGGGCGTGCTGGCGGACGGCCATAAGGTGCTGTTGCACCTCGCGCCGGGAACTAAGGAGGACACGGCGAGCTGCCGCGAGTTCTTCCAGGACCTGCGCCGGCGTGGCTTGCCCGATCCGCTGCTGGTTGTGTCTGACGGCGCGCCTGGTCTGATCCGCGCGATCGAGGAATGCTTCCCGCGCTCGGCACGCCAGCGCTGCCTGGTCCATAAGCTGCGCAACCTGCAGAGCAAGGTGCCCGAGGATCAATGGCCGGAGTTCAAGGCGCGCGCGATCGCCTGCTATCAGGCCGCCTCACCGGCGCTGGGGCGGCTGTTGCGCGACGACATGATGGAGTTCTATGGCGCCCTGCCGTCGGCGCTGGCCTGTCTGCAGGACGATTTCGAAGCGTGCATCGCCCATCTGCGTTTTCCGCTCGCGCATCGGCGCGCGATCCGCACCACCAATCTGCTCGAGCGACTGTTCGGCGAGGAACGGCGGCGCACCAAAGTCATCCCGCATGCCTTCGGCGAGCGTGCCGTGCTCAAGCTGATGTATGCCGCGCTCATCCGAGCGGCCGAGCGCTGGCGCGGCTTGCGCATGACCGAATTCGAACGTCGCCAGCTGACCGCCATCCGCAACGAGCTCGATCGCGCTCACGCTGAACGAACCGCGCCCGTCGTGAGCGCAAACGTCACCGCAACCTCAACTCGTTTATCCAGCAAGAGTCGGACTTGACCCCTGCTCGTTTGAGACGAGGCAATTCTCGGCAATTCCAATTCCCAATTAGCGCAATTCCCAATTACAGGTGGCAATTCGGGCAATGGGACCCGCCCAATTAAGGATTGGAGGTTAGCAATTGGGACCCGTAATTGAATGGGCAATTCCTATTTTGGGGGCCTCAATTGCAATGGACCGATTAATTGGGGGCAATTCAAATTGCACATTCGGCAATCCCAATTCAGGTATTTGGTGCAATTGTTAGTAACGACCTCCTTCGTGCAGTGCGGATTGAAATTGGAAATGGGACCCAATCTGAAGCGTGCGACCCGACCAATGCATTTCAAGTAGGGGCAATTGAATAGGCGGCTATGCCACTTCGGTGGAGAGCACGACCCAATCTGGGGCTACCGGGTTTGGCATCGGCAACCGCGAGGCGGCCATGGCGGCATTTGCGAAGAAAAGCCGCAAACGGGGCACGCTGGCGATCGCGGGATCGCCGAGGAGTTCCTTATGGCAGCACCAATTCGACGCCGCTGACCCGAAAGAGACATTCTTATGGGCCTTCAGGGCGACTCGGATAAACGCACAAATGATGGCCTGCCGTTGACGGCTTCGGGGTCCAGGCCGGCCGCCGATGAGAAGGAGGCGGCAATTGCGTCGAGGTCCTCTTGCGAGATCACATCATCGATCCGAGCAAAGCCGCCGGGCGCACGTTCCTCAACCAATTGCATGGCAGCTTCCGGCCCGAACCGACGATTGCGCAGCGTGATGTCATCCATCACAGGCCGGCGGTCGGAATCGTAGCGTCGGAGCGCTTCGACCGGATTTGATGTTGAGAGCAGTATCGCCGTAAGTATTCGTGCATCTATAATGGCTTGCGAGCCGGCCTGCGACCCGATCGGCTGCATCG
>VAZM01000462.1 GCA_005883135.1 Alphaproteobacteria bacterium | reverse complement strand
CCGTCACTATCATCTCGACCCTGCCGTCGGCGGGCCTCGGGGCGCTGTTGCTGCTGATGGCGGTCCACATGGATCTGAGCGTGATCGGGATCGTGGGCATCCTCTTGCTGATCGGCATCGTCAAGAAGAACGGCATCATGCTGGTCGATTTCGCGCAGGAAGCGGAACACAGCCAAGACTTGACGGCCGAAGAGGCGATCTACCGGGCATGCCTGCTGCGGTTTCGGCCGATCCTGATGACCACCATGGCCGCGCTGCTCGGCGCGGTGCCAATGATGGTCGGTACCGGGACTGGTTCGGAAATACGCCAGCCGCTCGGCTACGCCATCGTTGGAGGGCTGGCGCTATCGCAGGTTCTGACCCTCTATACGACGCCCGTCATCTATATCTACTTCGACCGGCTGCAGACCTGGATGTCGCGCAAGAGAAAGCCGCAAGCGGCCGGGCAAGCGCAGGCGCAGCCCGCCGAATGATCGGCATCCGCTCCGCGCTTGCGCGCGCGCCCATTGGCGCTAGGGGGCGATGTCGGCCGGCAGCACGAATTGAAATACCGAGCCGCCTTCGGCGCCGGGCGAGACCGAGAGTCGGCCGTCGTGGCCTTCGATGATCGACCGGCAAATCGCCAGGCCCAGGCCCATCCCGCTGGACTTGGTCGTGAACAACGGATTGAAAATACGATTGGCAACCGCGGGGTCGATTCCCGGTCCCGTGTCCGCTACCGATACCGTCACGCCGTTCGGGTCGTGGGTTGCGCATTTGATGCGCAGGATGCGCGGTCGCTTGTTCTCCGCCATGGCTTCCATCGCATTCGTGATCAGGTTTACCAGCACCTGCTGCAGTTGGATGCGATCGCCCTTGACCGGGGGGACGCCCTCGTCCAATTCGAGTTCGACCGAAATGCGGTTGCGCTGCAGGTCGCGCCCGAGGAGGGCGAGAACTTCGCGCACGAGCTCATTGAGATCGAGCCGCGTCCTGTTTTGTCCATCTCTCTTCACCATCGCCCGAATGCTGCCGATCAGATCCCTGGCGCGATACGCAGAGTTGCGAATTTGCTTGAGCGCCGCCTTTACCTCCTCGACATCCGGCGTCGGGCGCCCGAGCCAGCGCGAGGCCGCATCGGTGCTCGTGACGATGCTCGCCAGCGGTTGATTCATCTCGTGCGCGATCGAGGCCGACAACACATCCATGGTCATCAGTCGCGCCTCGCGTTCGCGGCTCTGCGCCACCACCGAGCGGGCGAGCCGCGCATAAAGCAAAGCGGTTTCGGAAAGCAGGACGGCGAGCACGAGCGTCGAGGAAATGAGGAAATAGGCGCGCCCGGCATACCATCCGACGACGTAACGGCGGCCGACCAGGGAAATCAGACAAAGTTCTATCAGCAAACCGCATATCGCCACGATGAGCCACAGATCGAGCACTGAACGCCGCTTCGACCACAGCAGAGCGAGCGGAAGCAGCGTCAAGAGCAACAAGACGCCGTTCCAATAGGTTTGCGAGCGCTCGAAAAGCATCGAAACCGGCAAAGCGCTCGGCATCGACCCGCTGGTGGTGGCGAGCCAGGCGATGTTGTCGAGAACAGCCAATACGGCGGCGGCACTCAACAGAAGGACGAAAGACACTGAGCGGCGGGGCCATCGCTGCGTCGCGTCATCGTCCTTCAAAAGCGCATAGCCGATGAAGGAGAGGGTAAAACCGAGATGCCATAGCCTGGAGAGCAATCCCCAGGTGGTACTCGTCATATCCGTCTCGCCGAACAGGTCGGGAAACGTCAGAGCCCACGGGACGGTCATGACCGCGCTGAACAGATAACCGACGGCGATCGCCAGCAACGCGCGTGACTGGACGACGGAAAATTGAACGAACAGCAAGGCGGAGGTGATCGAGCTGATCACGAACATCGCGGTGGCATACGCGGGAATGAACTCCCTGACGTACCCGACCGGGACGGTGGCGAAGGGCAGCGTAGCGCAGAATGCAGCCAGCAAGACCAGCACGACGGCGAGGACAATCCGCTTCTGGCTAACGCTCGGCGGCAGCGCCGCCAGCAGAACTTGCTGCTCGTTCAGCGCTCCTGTCGCGCCTCGGGCGGGCATGGCTGCTCGCGAGTCGCGGGACGTGCCGTTTTGCGCGATGGCGGGGAACTTCAACTTTTAGGACCGGTGGCTATCGCCTGTTCGATGAGTTTTATCAGCGTTTGAGTCTCGAACGGCTTGCTCAGGAACCCCAGCGCCCCCGCCTCCATCGCCCGGTTGCGCGTGTGCTCTTCCGGAAAAGCCGTCACCAAGATGATGGGCATGTGGCGAGCCTGCGCCAATAGCAAACTCTGCAGCTCGACGCCGCTCAGGCCGGGCATCTGCAGGTCGGTGATCAGGCACGACGTATCGTCGAGACGCGGCGACTGCAGGAACTCTTCGGCCGACCGAAAGGTATGGACGCGCAACCCGAGCGACATCACGAGACTTTTCATCGCGCAGCGCATCGAGTCATCGTCGTCGATGATCGAGATGATGGGAGCGTCGGGCAATTGCCGGTCCTCGATAGAGCCGCAACGGGACGAATCTGAAGCGGCGACGAACTCCTCCAGACAACAAAATATGTCGTGTGGAACGGCACACGTATCATATCAAGGTATTAGCATCGGCCTGAAACCTTCGACGCGCTTCCCCGCGTGCGCGCTGGTTGCGCGGGGTGCGTCGGATCTGACCGGATGCTGCAGCGCGGCATCCGTGGCAGGTGCGGGAGCCGTGGCGGAAGCCAAGCCGCGGCGCGCCGGTTCGGATTGCTTTATCCTAGCCGCTCTCGGCCTTGACTCGCCGAACACCCAGCAATTCCGCCATGCGCACGAGGTCGGCGAGCGATCGGGCAGCCATTTT
>VAZM01000341.1 GCA_005883135.1 Alphaproteobacteria bacterium | reverse complement strand
GTTACTCTCCCGTCTGCCGCTCCCCTCCATCAAGCGAGCCCTTCGGCTTCGCTCGATCTCAATCCTCCAAGCTCGCTTGAAGGAGGGGCGCTCGACTTGCATGTGTTAGGCCTGCCGCCAGCGTTCGCTCTGAGCCAGGATCAAACTCTCAAGTTGGATGAGAACTTTTTCCCGGCAGATCACAACGTTTGACGAGGTCCCACTCCTTCTCGACGCGGATCGAGCCTGCGTGCGATTTGCATCGCGCCCAGGCCCTGCCGCGTAACGACAAGGGTGTTGACCTGAAACGTCGACCGCCGAAGTCTCGTCCGGCCACGCCGCGGCCCGCAGGGACTCCGCCGTCCACGTTTCTCTTTCTTCCGATTCACCTATCAAACAGCCCGGGACCGAGGCGGCCCCACCCTCCGGAAGCCGGAGAGCCGTCGAAGTCCTCCGCCTCCGATTGGGATCGGAAGCCTTGTCACCGAATATCAGTGAGGAGCTTCGAAGACGCGCCGTCGCACCGAGGCGGCGGCGTGCCGAATTCGCAGTATATAGGGACCCGAACTGCCAAATGTCAACTCCCCGGCAGAGGCAAAATCGGCCCTCCCGGGGCAATCGGGCAACAGCGATCTTCTTAAATGATATAGGGGGCTTAGCAGGGGTTGGAAAGGCCTGCCCACGCCGTACTGCGGCCACATTCCTCCGCCCCTCTTGTCGGCGCAATGGGAGGTGTCACTTCGGGGGGAATTGGCCGGCGTCCCGCGACCCGTGACGAACGGCAAACCCATCGATTAGGCCAGAAGAGCTAGGACACGGTCGTTGACTGACCGTGAAGGCGGCGGCGTGCGCCGTCCTTCAAGTCGGCGGCCCGTCGTCCCGGTCGCGTTTGGCACCTTGGGTGTTGCGATAACCGCCCGCGGGCGTGGGCGCAGGGGGATGTCGGGCTTGGAGCAGGGCAAACGGCACGCGGCGCTGCGTTCGAGTTTGGAGGCCGAGCAGATCGATCTCGGCAACGAGCCGCCATTGTCGGTCGACGGCGAGAGCAGCGGATTGGTGGATCGCCGCCGCGTTTCGGTGCAATGGCTCAGCGGCATCATCCTGACCGGCCTTTGCGGCGCCGCCCTCATGAGCGGGGCCGTTTTTGCCGCCCTCGATGGCGAGACCAACTTCGCCACCGTGCCGGAGCGCGTGGAAGGAGCCTTGCGCGCCGCCGTCACCGGTATCGCCGAGCGTGTGAGCAACGCCACGCGTAAGGCCGATCGCTTGCCGCCGCCCGGCGAGGCCAATGCCGCGCGTCAGGTCATTCGCGTCTCCACAACCAGCCGCGGCAGCGGCAACCGCGAGATTGTGCGCGTGCGGCCCTTCATCCGCGTGGCAGGCAATCTATCATTGTCGGTGTCGGAGCTATCCGCCAACATTCCTGCGTTCAATGCGCAGAAGATGGCCGCGCAGTCCGAAGGCATTCCGGTGAGTGCGCAAGACGCCGCCGGCGCCGAGCCTGACGCCGAGGTGTCGTTTGTAACGCGCGACCTCAACATGGCCTTGCCGCGGGCAAAAATTGCCGCGGTGGCGTCCATCGATGAGGTGCTCGCGCGCGTGCGCGAAGCGGCGAACTGGGACGGCAATTTGGCGCAGAACCCGGCGGTGCTCGCGAATGCACTTCCCACCACGTTGGCCGCCTACGCTCCCGAGCGCCACGATCCCTATGCTGGTTTCGAACCGCGCATCGTACCCGAAAACGTCAGCTTGCTCCCCAAAACCACGGCGCAGGTGACCGGAGGAAATGCGTGGAACGAGCGCACGATCGTGCTCAAGAAAGGAGATTCCGTCTCCGCGTTCTTGCGGGAGATGGGAGCAACGGCAGACGAGATCAAAGCGATCACGACGGCATTCGGCGGGCGCGGAAAGGACAGCAGCCCGCGCGACGGCTACAAGCTTCGCATTCTGCTCGCACCGGCAAGCGACGGCATACGGTTGCGGCCCGTGCGCGTCGTCATCGCCACCGACACCGCGGTCGAGGCCATGGTGGCATGGTCGGAATTGGGCAAATACGTTTCCGTGGATGTGCGCCGGGCCAATAGCGTCGCCTCCTCCAGCAGTGATGAGGACGACGACGACGGAAAAGGAGTTCGGCTCTATCAAAGCATCTACGAGACCGGATTACGCAATCACATGCCGCGTTCGGCCATCGACAAGTTCATCCGCATCTATTCCTATGATGTCGATTTCCAGCGCAAAGTTCAGCCGGGCGATTCGTTCGAAATCCTGTATGCCGGCGAAGACGAAAACCCGAGCGACAACAGCAAGGTCGACGTATGGTTTGCCTCGCTGACCACTGGCGGAGAGACGAAAAAGTTCTACCGTTATCAAACGACCGACGACAACCTCGTCGACTACTACGACGAGAGCGGCAAGAGCGCGAAGAAATTCCTGGTCCGCAAGCCGGTCGCAGAAGGCAATATGACGTCGGGCTTCGGCGGCCGTAATCATCCTCTGCTCGGCTACGAAAAGATGCATACCGGCGTCGACTGGGCCTCCTCGACGGGAACGCCCGTGTTCGCCGCCGGCAACGGCGTGATCGATAAGATCGGCTGGGAGGGCGGGTACGGCAAGTATATTCGCATCCGGCACGCCAATGGATACGAGACCGCCTATGGCCACATGTCGGCTTTCGCGCGCAACATGGAAGCCAACAAGAAGGTGCGGCAGGGACAGGTGATCGGGTATATCGGGTCCACCGGGCTGTCGACCGGCTCGCACCTGCATTACGAAATTCTGATCAATGGGCGCTTCGTCGACCCGATGAGAATAAAGCTGCCGCGCGGCCGTGTGCTCGAGGGCACGCTGCTCGCCACCTTCGATCAGGAGCGCACGCGCGTCGACGCCATGATGACCGGCGGTACGCCTTCGCGGTACGCGCAGACCCGTTGACGTGGACCCTTGACGGCCCGCGTCCGCTTCATCGTCCGTCTTCTGATCAGGCTGCCTCGGCGAGCTTGCCGTTGAAGGTAAGACCCTGCTTGCCGGCCGAGATGACGACCTTCTCGCCGTCCTTGATGCGCCCGGACAGGATCATCTCGGCGAGCGGATCCTGGACCGATTTCTGAATGACGCGTTTCAACGGCCGGGCGCCATAGGTCGGGTCGTAGCCTTTTTCCGCAAGCCAGTCGCGCGCGGACGGATCGAGCACAACACTGATCTTGCGGTCTTCGAGCAGCTTTCCTAGCCGCGCCATCTGGATATCGACGATCTTCGTCATATCGCTGCGCTTGAGCCGATGGAACAGGATGATCTCGTCGATCCGGTTGAGAAATTCAGGGCGGAAATTCGCCCGCACGACCGCCATGACCTGATCGCGCACCGCATCTGTGTCCTGACCCTCGGGCTGATTGGCCAGATATTCGGAGCCGAGATTGGACGTCATCACGATGAGCGTGTTGCGGAAGTCGACGGTATGGCCTTGCCCATCGGTGAGACGGCCGTCGTCGAGCACCTGCAGCAGCACATTGAACACGTCCGGGTGCGCTTTCTCGATTTCGTCGAACAGCACGACCTGGTAGGGCCGCCGCCGCACCGCCTCGGTCAGCGCGCCGCCTTCCTCATAACCGACGTAACCGGGCGGCGCACCGATCAGGCGCGCGACCGAGTGTTTCTCCATGTATTCCGACATGTCGATGCGGATCATCGCGGTCTCATCACCGAACAGGTATTCGGCCAAGGCCTTGGTCAACTCGGTCTTGCCCACCCCGGTTGGCCCCAAGAACATGAACGACCCGATCGGCCGATGCGGATCCTGCAACCCGGCGCGGGCGCGGCGCACCGCGGTTGCGACCGCCTTGACCGCTTCGGCTTGGCCGATAACGCGTTTGCCGAGCTGCTCCTCCATGCGCAGCAGCTTCTCTTTCTCGCCCTCGAGCATCTTTTCGACCGGCACGCCGGTCCAGCGTGAGACCACCTGCGCCACGTGATCGGCGGTCACCGCCTCCTCGACCATGGCACCCTTGCCTTCCGCCGCCTCGATGCTCTTAAGCTTCTTCTCAATTTCCGGAATGCGCCCGTAGGCGAGTTCGCCCGCCCGCTGATATTCGCCTTTGCGTTGCGCGTTCGCGAGCTCGGTGCGCAAATGGTCGAGCTCGGTCTTGAGCTTCTGCGCGTCGGAGAGCTTCTCCTTCTCCGCCTTCCAGCGCGCGGTGAGATCGGCGGATTGTTTCTCCAGCGCTGACAACTCCTTCTCCAGGCGCTTGAGGCGCTCCTTCGAGCCTGGGTCGCTTTCCTTGCGCAAGGCCTCCTGCTCGATTTTGAGCCGCACGATCTCGCGGTCGATCGAATCCAACTCCTCAGGCTTGGAATCGACCTGCATCTTGAGCCGTGCCGCGGCCTCATCGATCAGGTCAATGGCCTTATCCGGCAGGAAGCGGTCCGTGATATAACGGTGGGACAGCGTGGCGGCCGCGACCAGCGCCGAATCGGTGATGCGCACGCCGTGGTGCTGCTCATACCTGTCCTTCAGGCCGCGCAGGATAGAGATCGTGTCCTCGACGCTCGGCTCGTTGACATAGACTGGCTGGAAACGCCGCGCGAGCGCTGCGTCTTTCTCCACGTGTTTTTTGTATTCGTCGAGCGTGGTCGCTCCGACACAGTGCAACTCCCCGCGCGCGAGTGCCGGCTTGAGCAGATTGGAGGCATCCATCGCTCCGTCCGCCTTGCCGGCCCCGACGAGCGTGTGCATCTCGTCGATGAACAGGATGATGCCGCCATCGGATGCCGTCACCTCCTGCAGCACCGCTTTCAGCCGTTCCTCGAATTCGCCGCGATATTTCGCGCCCGCAATCAGCGCGCCCAGGTCGAGTGCGAGCAGCTTCTTGTCGTGGAGGCTTTCCGGCACGTCGCCGTTGACGATACGCTGCGCCAGCCCCTCCACGATGGCGGTCTTGCCGACGCCCGGCTCGCCGATCAAGACCGGATTGTTCTTGGTACGGCGGGAGAGCACCTGGATGGTCCGCCTGATCTCCTCGTCGCGACCGATCACCGGATCGATCTTGCCGTCGCGGGCGGCCTGAGTGAGGTCACGCGCGTACTTTTTCAGCGCGTCATAACCGCTTTCGGCCGAGCTGGTATCGGCGGTGCGGCCCTTGCGCAGCGCATTGATCGCCGCGTTGAGATTTTGCGGCGTCACCCCCGCGTTGGCGAGTATGCGTCCCGCCTCGCTGTCCTTCTCGAGCGCGAGCGCGAGCAACAGCCGCTCGACCGTGACATAGCTGTCGCCTGCCTTTTCCGCGACCTTCTGCGCCTGATCGAAAACCCGCGCCAGCGCCGGCGCCAGATAAACCTGACCAGCCCCGCTACCGGAAACTTTGGGGAGCTTGGCAAGCGCCGCCTCGACCGCCGAAAGCGCCTCGCGCGATCGGCCGCCGGCGCGATCGATCAAGCCGCTGGCCAGGCCCTCGGGGTCATCGAGCAGAACCTTGAGCATGTGCTCGGGAGCGAATTGCTGATGGCCCTCGCGCAGGGCCAGCGACTGCGCGGATTGAACAAACCCGCGGGCGCGATCGGTGTATTTCTCGAAATCCATGTCAGCTCCCTCGGCCTGCCGCTCGCGTGTGTGGAGCGAGCGGGGGTCTCTCCGCCCCTGACCTAAGCCATGAACCTGTGCGCGAGCAATCGGCCTGAGCCTCGAACGACGGCTCTGCGACGTATGTGGGAAGCGATTGATTGCGGCGGTAGAGGCCGGAGCCCATTTTCGAGTTCCGGCTAGTCAGGGCGCGGTTTGCAAGCTAACAACCCGGCGATGTCCGGGGCGAATGCAAAAATTCAGGCCATCTACCGCTATCCGGTGAAGGGGCTTTCGCCAGAGCCCCTCGCGCGCACGCAGCTTGAGGTGATGGAGACCTTGCCGGCCGATCGCCTCTACGCCATCGAGAACGGCCCCTCGGGGTTCGAACCTGCCGCACCCCGTCATCAGCCGAAACAGCGCTACCTTATGTTGATGCGCAACGAACGGTTGGCCCGGCTGCGCACTCGCTTTCAGGACACGAGCCATACCCTCACGATCGAGATGGAAGGCCGCGAGGCCGCGCGGGGCGATCTGCGCACATCGGAAGGCCGCGCGGCGATCGAGGCATTTCTCGCCGGCTTCTGCGCCGGTGAGCTGCGCGGCCCGCCCAGGGTGTTGCACGCACCGGGGTTCAGTTTCTCCGACGTTGCGCGCAAAGTGGTGTCGATCATCAATCTCGCGTCGGTCGCCGCGATCGAAGACGTGATCGGCCGACCCGTCCATCCGCTGCGCTTCCGCGGCAACGTGTACGTGACCGGCTGGCCGGCCTGGCGCGAATTTGATTTCCTCGGGCAGGAGATCACCGTCGCCCGGGGGCCGCGGCTCAGGGTCATCAAGCGCATCGTGCGCTGTGCGGCGACAAACGTCGACCCCGGCACCGGCATTCGCGACCTCTCAATCCCGGACACGCTGATGCGATCATTCGGTCATGCCGATTGCGGCGTTTATGGCGAGGTGGTGGAGGGTGGAGAAATCGCGGTCGGGGACGAGCTGAGTCAGTAAGGGGTGCCGTTCGAACAGCGGCAACACAGCGCGGCCCGGAGCCAGGTCACCGGCCCGGTCGTAAGGGGGGCGCGCGCGTTGCCTCGCGCCGACTGAGCAAAAAGACGCCCTGCTCGCCGAGCAGATTCCACGTCCACCAGGGCGCGTTGAAGCGAAGCGCCCGCCCCCAGGCGTCGAGCGCCACCGACTTCTCCATCGTCGCGCCCACGACGTGGCAGAGCTCGCGAAAATCCTTGATGCTGCAGAAGTGGATATTGGGAGACTCCCACCACGCATAGGGCAGATTGTCCGTGCGCGGCATGCGCCCGCCCAGCAGGATCTGCAGACGGATTCTCCAGTGGCCGAAATTGGGAAACGATACGATGCCATGACGGCCGATGCGCAGCATGTGCTCGAGCACGATGCGCGGCTGCCGCGTCGCCTGCAACGTTTGCGAGAGCACCACATAATCGAAGGCGTCGTCGGGATAATCCGCAAGGTCGGTATCGGCGTCGCCTTGGATGACCGCGAGCCCTTTTGCCACGCATTCGTTCACGCCTTCGCGTGAGAGCTCGATGCCGCGGCCGTCGACCGCGCGCGTCTCGGCAAGCAACTGCAGCAGCTCGCCATCGCCGCAACCGACATCGAGGACCTTGGCGCCGGAGGCGACCATGTCGGCAACCGCCAGCAGGTCGACGCGCGCACCGCCGAGCGCCCGCACCGCCTCCGCCATGGTCAAATCGCGCTTGAAACGCATCAACATGGTCATCGCCGCGCGGCAGGAAGGCCGCGCGCCTTGGCCGCACCCTCGAGGAACCCGCGCACGATGGCGAACAGCTTCGGCTCCTCGAGCAGAAAGGCATCGTGGCCCTTGTCCGTCACGATCTCGGCAAACGAAACACGTGCGCCGCCGGCGTTGAGCGCGTGCACGATGGCGCGCGAGTCGGACGTTGGAAAAAGCCAGTCCGACGTAAAGGAGATCACGCAAAAACGCGTCGGCGTATCCTTGAAAGCGTTGGCGAGTACCCCGTCATAATCCGCCGCGAGATCGAAATAGTCCATCGCGCGCGTCAGGTAGAGGTAGGAATTGGCGTCGAAGCGCTCGACGAAACTGACCCCCTGGTGGCGCAGATAGCTCTCGACTTGAAAATCGGCATCGAAGGAGAACGTCGGATTATCCCGGTCCTGAAACCGGCGGCCGAATTTGCGGTGCAAGGCTGCATCGGAGAGATAGGTGATGTGATTGCCCATGCGCGCGACCGCGAGGCCCCGCCGCGGATTCGTGCCCTCGGCGAAATAGCGCCCGTGCCGCCATTCCGGGTCGGCCATCACCGACTGGCGGCCGACCTCGTGGAAGGCGATGTTCTGCGCCGAGTGACGGGTGGAGGTCGCGATCGGCAGCGCTGAAAACACCCGCCGCGGGTAGCTCGCGCACCATTGCAGCACCTGCATTCCGCCCATCGAGCCGCCGGCCATTGAGAACAGCGAGGCGATGCCGAGATGGTCGAGCAGCATGGCTTGCGCGCGCACGATGTCGCGGATGGTGATGACTGGGAAATCGAGACCCCAGGGCATGCCGGTCTTCGGATTGGTGGAGGCGGGTCCGGTGGTGCCCATGCAACCGCCAACCACGTTCGGACAAACGACGAAATACCGCTCGGTATCGATCGGCCGTCCGGGGCCAACCATGGTTTCCCACCAGCCGGGCTTCTGTGTCACCGGATGCAGATTGGCAACATGTTGGTCGCCGGTGAGCGCGTGGCAGATCAGCACCGCGTTGCTGCGCTCGGCATTAAGCGTGCCATAAGTCTGATAGCCGATCTGGAATGGAGCAAGATCGATGCCGGCATCGAGTGTCAGCGGCTTGTCCATGCCGAAGCGCACGACGAGGGAATGCGGATTGTCGGCCTCGCGCGCGCGGTCGGCGGGATCAAATGCGACGCTGAGTTCGGCTTCGACCATCGTTGCGACCCGGCCGGCGAAGCGAAAAAGCCGCCGGTTTATGCGACCGCCTGAGGGTGGCCACTGCGACCGGGTTAGATAGGCCGCACGGCGGCGCTGTCAATGTTTTCTTTGCTTTAACCCTTCGCCCCACCTATCAATGCCACGCCCCGCATGCCCTTGAGATGCGGGCGCGAGAAGACGGCCACGACGCACATGGGGAAACCGTCCCAGTCCAAACCACCATCGCTCGCCGAGCTGCGGCGAGAAATCGACCGCATCGACGAGGCGATGCATCGGCTCCTGATGGAGCGCGGTGACATCATCGATCGTCTGATCGCCGCCAAACAGACGCAGGAAAAGGGCTCCGCGTTCCGCCCGGCGCGCGAGGCGGACATGATGCGACGGCTGGTCGACCGCCACAAAGGAATCCTGCCGCTCGACACCGCTGAGAGTATCTGGCGGGTGATCATCTCGACTTTCACTTATGTGCAGGCGCCGTTCTCGGTACACGCCGACCTGTCGGCAGGAGACGCGGCGGTGCGCGATTCCGCTCGCTTCCATTTCGGCTTTACGGTGCCGTTCGTCCCGCACCCGGACGCGCCAAGCGTGGTCGTGGCGGTATCCGGCTCCAGGGGCGATCTGGGCTTGGTGCCCGTCTTCGGTATGGCCGGGGCCGGCGCTTGGTGGAGCGCACTCGAATCCGATGCCGCGCCAAAGATCGTCGCCCGGTTGCCGTTCGTCGAGCGCGCTGACCATCCGGCCGGCGTGCCGGTATTCGTGGTATCGCGGGCCGCGGCGGACGCCATGGTCAGGGAGGTGGAAGTGTGGAGCGTGCGCCTCGCCGGCTGGACTACGGCGGCGGCGCAGGCGGTCGCCCCGTTGGCCGAGGTGATCGCCGTGCCGGATCGCGGCCTCGACAGCGCAGCGCTGCTGATATCGGTACCGCAAGGCGGTAGCATCGAGCGGGTGACCGACACGCTGGTGCAGGCCGGCGCCTCCGTGCGCACCGCGGACCTCGTCGGAAGCCACGCAACCCGCTATAGGGTCTCCGCCGAAGGCGCGCTGCCGGTCCCCACCGGCCGGTGATGTCCGGAGTTTGAGATGTCCGTTTTGCAGCGTCCGCAACCGCGTCCCGGCGTACTCGCGATCGATCCGTATGTTCCGGGCAGAAGCACGGCGCCCGGGGTCGCCCGCGTGTTCAAGCTGTCGTCGAACGAAACTCCGCTCGGGCCGAGCCCAAGGGCGGCAGCCGCCTATCACGCCGTCGGCGAGCGCCTGGAGGACTACCCCGACGGCGACTCGACCGCGCTGCGTGAAGCCATCGGGCGCGCCTTTGGGCTTGATCCCAACCGCATCGTTTGCGGCGCCGGCTCCGACGAACTCTTGAATCTCATTGCCGACGCTTACCTCCACGACGGCGACGAGGCGATCCACACCACCCACTCGTTCCTGGTCTACCCGATTGCAACGCGCGGCTCCGGCGCGACGCCGATCGTGGTGGCGGAAAAGAACTACACCGCCGACGTCGATGCCATGCTTGCAGCGGTGAGCGAGCGCACCAAGATCGTTTTCCTCGCCAACCCGAACAACCCCACCGGCACATATTTGCCGTTCGACGAAGTCAAACGGCTGCATCGCGGTCTGCCTCCGCATGTGCTGTTTGTGCTCGACGCGGCCTATGCTGAATACGTGCGCCGCAACGACTATGAGGCCGGCATCGAGCTCGTGGCCACCTGCGAGAACGTTGTCATGTGCCGCACATTTTCGAAAATTCACGGGCTTGCGGCGCTCCGCCTCGGTTGGCTTTACGGGCCAGCGCACGTGGTCGATGCGATCAACCGCATCCGCGGGCCCTTCAACGTCAGCACGGCGGCGATGGCGGCGGGTATAGCCGCACTCGAGGACAGCGCGCATCTGGAAATGGCTCGCGCACACAACGAAAAATGGCTGGCGTGGCTCACGGCTGAAATCCGCAAGCTTGGACTGGACGTGACGCCAAGCATTGCCAATTTCGTTTTGATCCACTTCCCCGAAACTCGCGGCCGTACGGCGGAGGATGCCGATGCTTTCCTCACGCAACGCGGCCTGATCTTGCGCCGCGTCAAGGCCTACAAATTGCCCAACGCGCTACGCATGAGCGTCGGCACGGAGGAGGCGAACCGGCTCGTGGTCGCCGCGCTGGCGGAGTTCCTGGGGAAGAGGGCTTAATGCCATCCGCCCGCCCGTCCGTTTCGCCACGCGCTCCGATCTTCAATCGCCTTGCGCTGATCGGAATGGGCCTGATTGGCTCCTCGATCGCGCGTGCCGCCCGCGCGCAAGGCACTGCGCGTTTTATTGTCGCGACCGCCCGTTCGGCCGCGACGCGTCGGCGCGTCGCTGAGCTCGGCCTCGCCGATCAAGTCGTCGAAACCAATGCCGCGGCGGCGGAAGGCGCAGATCTCGTCATT
>VAZM01000340.1 GCA_005883135.1 Alphaproteobacteria bacterium | reverse complement strand
ATCGAACGGCTCACGGAAATTTCCATATTGTCCCTTCGACGGTGCTCCGTTCTGGGCAAAAAATTCACAGGCTCGATGAGTCTGGTAGGCCACTTCCGACATCGCCTCGAGCCAGTCATGCCACAGCTCGCCAAACATCATGGCAAAGCGAATGCCGGACTCGGGAATATCACCGTCCGACGAATGCGGCCGCGCGTCGTCGAAGAACATTGAGACACCCCCGTCTGCAACTGCGCGGCGCGCCCGTGCGGACGGTCTCACGCCACCGATTGCGCTGCAAACATTGCACAATTCCTAATATATGTCCACGGCTCACAATCGCATGAGTAGCATCCCCGTCATTGCGTCTTGCACACGACCGATCCGATCGGATGCGCGGTCGCGAGCGCCGCGACGTAGCCCGGCGCGGCGGCGAGGCGAAGAACCGACCAGCTTTGGGCAACTGCTGGATCGCCGTCCCATGCCGCAAGGCGCGGGCCGCCGACCTGATCGAGATCGAACTCGACGCGGGCAAGGTTGGCCGCCAAGCTGACGCCCAGCGCTTTCACCGTTGCCTCCTTGTGCGTCCACAAGGCAAAGAACGCATCGCGCTGGGCCGTTCCCCGCAAATCGTTCAAGGCTCTGCGTTCCGCCGGTGCAAAATAGGTTTGCGCAATGTCGATGGCTCGCGGCAGATCACGGAGCCGCTCGACATCGATCCCGATTGGCTGATCGAGCCGCACTGCGACCATGCAGCAATCGCTGCTGTGCGAAACGCTGAACTGGAGCGCGGGACCATTCGCGGGGGAAACCAAAGATGGCTTGCCATCCCGGTTGCGGGCAAAGCTGAGTGTCGCGGCGCCTGTTTTCGTATACTCGCAGAGTATCTGTCGCACCCTGCCATGCGCCTGGATGAAACGCGTCCGATCATGCTCGAACGCGAACTGCGCAGAGCGCGCCCGCTCCTCTCGGCTCAATAGTGGCAGCAAGGCAGCTGTTACCCCCGGGTCGTCGACGAGGCGTGCTGTCCACACATGGATCTCGCCGACGGACAAGCCGGCACGATCTGTGCCGCGAGGTCTCATATCGCCCGCCTCGCGTGTGACGTCGGCGCGAATGTGAGCAAATCTTGAATGATCTCCCGGGCGAGAACGGCCGGGGCAGCCGAGAAATAAAAGTGTCCTCCAGGGAAAACGCAGGTTCGAAATTTTCCGCGGGTGAGGCTTCGCCATGACTGGAGTGAGCCGGAACGCGCGAGGTCGTCGGCGCCACCGAACGCGGAGATCGGACAGGCGATGTGATCCCCTGGATCAATTGCATACCCCTCCGCGAGTGCAAGATCGGCTCTCAACGCGGGCAGTAGGGCGGCAACGAGCTCCGGACACTGCATGACTGCTGCGGGCGTGCCGCCAAATTCGTTCAGAATGGCGAGCAGATCGTCGTCCGAGCGCGGGCGCGCCGGGCGATGATCGGCGGAAGCAAACTCGGGCGTCCCTCGCCCGGAAACGAATAGATGCACGGCACTGCGCCGATCGGCCGAGCGCAGTTGCCGGGCGGCTTCGTAAGCCACGCAGCTCCCGACGCTGTGGCCGAAGAAAGCAAACGGCACTCCCATGAGCGGCTTGAGTTCATCAGTGAGCTGCTCGATCAGCGCATTCATCGCGGCCAACGGCGCCTCGGCGAACCGCGCGGCACGTCCCGGTAACTCCACGGGGCAGAAATCGATCTCGGGAGGCATGAAGCCCCGCAACGGCCGATAGAACGCCGCAGTGCCCGCAGCGTGGGGAAAACAAAACACGCGGCAGCGAACCGCCGCGCCTTCAGTTCGAAACGGTACCCACCTGTCGAGCGTCATTGCGGGTCGTGCTTAGCGGCCGGCCTGAGCGGCGGCTGGAAGGGACCGCCCCCAAAAGTGACCCCGTCTCGAACCGCCCTCAATGCCGGCGTCAAGTTGCGGCGCTCGCCAGCGCACGCTAGAGCTTTCAGCGCGCAAGGATGGAGGGGAGTACGTGCCGACATTCAAGGCAATTGTAATCGAAAAGAGCGATGGGGGGCAAAAGGTCCGCCTCACCGATTTCGACGAAGCCAATCTGATGGAGGGTGATGTCACCGTCCGCGTCGAATGGTCGACGGTGAATTACAAGGACGGGCTTGCGCTCACCGGCAAAGCACCGGTCGTTCGTCGATTTCCGATGATTGCCGGCATCGATCTCGCCGGCACGGTCGAAAGCTCCTCGCATCCGCAGTGGAGGCCGGGTGACAGGATCATTCTTAATGGTTGGGGATTGGGCGAAACGCATCTCGGCGGCTACGCGGAAAAGGCGAGGGTCAAGGGCGATTGGCTGGTGCGTTTGCCGGCGCGCAATAGCGCGCGGGGCGCGATGGCGATCGGAACCGCCGGGTACACCGCCATGCTGGCGGTGATGGCGCTCGAGCGGCATGGCGTTACGCCGCGACACGGACCGGTGATCGTCACCGGGGCGGCCGGAGGATTGGGTTCGATCGCGGTCGCGCTGCTCGCTAATCTCGGCTTTGCCGTCCACGCCTCGACCGGCCGTCCGGCCGAAGCGGATTACCTGAGAGAGCTGGGTGCGCGCGAGATTATCGAGCGCAAGGAGCTTACCGGCGACCCCAGGCCGCTCGGCAAAGAACGATGGGCTGGCGGCATCGACAGTGTTGGGTCGACCACATTGGCCAACGTGCTGTCGATGACGCGTTACGGCGGCGCGGTCGCCGCCTGTGGTTTGGCCGGCGGAATGGATCTTCCGGCGACGGTCGCGCCGTTCATTCTGCGCGGAGTGTCGCTCATCGGCATCGATTCCGTGATGTGTCCCCTGGAACGGCGACGCGAGGCCTGGAAGCGATTGGCGTCCGATCTCGACGCCGGCAAACTCGCCGCCGTGACGCGTGAAATCGATCTGTCCGGCGTCATGGAGGCCGGCCGGCAGATCCTCGAAGGAGGGGTACGCGGGCGGATCGTGGTGAAAATCGCCTAAAGCCAGTGCCCGGTTTTCGAAGTGCGTGATACAGCGCGGCACACTCGAGTACGAACTTCGAAAACCAAAGGGCACTAGCAACTCTATGATTCTAGTGCCGCTTTTCGATCTGAAATTCCTGAGGCGGACTCGCGGCACACGGTGCAGGAATTTCAAATCGGCGGCACTAGCGAACGCGGCGTGGCAGTCGCACGGAGCGAGCCTCACCCGCCCCGCCCGCCATCCGCCCCGCGCCCTTTTCCGTCGGCGCCGGCGGAGAGACGTTCGAATCGAATGAGCGAGAAATGGCCGAGCGGCGGCATCGGGCGGCGCTCGATCAAACGCACGCCGCCGTGGCGCTCGGCCCACTGCGCCAACCGCTGCCAACGGAATTCCGGCCGCCAGCCGAGCCGGCGCGCGAGCGGCGCAAAGCTCTGCTCGAAGAGGCGCCGCGGCCCCGCCTCGGCGCCGAGATGGTTGACCAGGATGATCTCGCCGCCCGGCTTGGTGACGCGGGCAAACTCATCGAGGGCCGCCACCGGATCGGGCACCGTGGTGATGACGTATTGCGCGACCACCGCGTCGAAGAAGGCATCGCGAAAACCGAGATGCTGCGCGTCCATCACCGCCAGCGCCTCGACATGAGTGAGCCCCTGGGCAAGCACCCGCTCGTGCGCCTTGCGCAACATCGGCTCGCTGTAGTCGACGCCGACGATGCGCTGCGTGGGGGCATAATCGGTGAGCGAAATGCCGGTGCCGATGCCGACATCGAGGATGCGCCCGCCGAGACGCTCGGCCGCCGCGATCGAGGCCTTGCGGCCGGCGTCGAACACCGCGCCGAACACGAGATCATAGACCGGCGCCCAGCGCGCATAGGCCTTGGCAACCGTATCGATGTCGATCTCGCCCGCCATCGCCCCCGCCGCGTCAACTCACGTTCCGTACCAGGCCGGGCACGACGACAAGAGTATTGATACTAAGCGCCCGAGGCCACGCGCGCCTCCCGCACGGGCGGGACGCGGGTCGCGGCGACCGCGCTTTGGATGAAGCCGCCGCCGAGCACGCGCGCCTGGCCTTCGGCCGCGTCGTAGAACACGCAAGCCTGCCCCGGCGACACGCCGTCCTCGCCCTCGAGCAGATCGACCTCAACCCCGTGCGCTCCCCGGCTCAGCCAGGCCGGCTGTGGCGGGCGCGTCGAGCGCACCTTCACGAACACCTCGTGCCAGCCGGCGCATAGCGCATGATCGATGGTGTCCTTGCCCAGCCAATTGACCTCGCGCAAGCGCATCCGGCTGGTGCGCAACGCCTCGCGCGGGCCCACGACCACGCGGCGTGTCGGCGCATCGAGCCGCACGACATAGAGCGGATGCTTGGCGGCGATGCCGAGCCCGCGGCGCTGCCCCACGGTGAAATGGATGATGCCGGAATGGCAGCCCAGCACGCGGCCGTCGAGATCGACAATGTCGCCGGGCTCCGCCGCCCCGGGCTTGAGCCGCTCGATCACCTCGGTGTAGCGGCCCGAGGGCACGAAGCATATGTCCTGGCTGTCGTGCTTGTCAGCGACCGCGAGGCCGAACCGGCGGGCGAGGGCCCGCGTTTCCGCCTTGGTCTTGTCGCCCAACGGAAAGCGCAGCACCTCGAGTTGCTCGCGCGTGGTGGCAAACAGGAAATAGCTCTGGTCGCGCTCCTCCTCGCGCGCGCGATAGAGCCCTCGCCCACCGCCTGGCAGCGGCCGCGACGCGACGTAATGGCCGGTCGCGAGCACGCTCGCGCCGAGCTCGCGCGCGGTCGAAAGAAGGTCGCGGAATTTGATCGACTGGTTGCACTCGATGCACGGCACCGGCGTCTCGCCCGCCACATAGCTCTCGGCGAAATGGTCGATCACCATTTCCTTGAACCGGCTCTCGTAGTCGAGCACGTAATGGGGAATGCCGATCCGTTCCGCGACCGCGCGCGCGTCGTAGACGTCTTGCCCGGCGCAACAGGCGCCCTTGCGATGGGTGGCGGCTCCGTGGTCGTAGAGCTGCAGCGTGACGCCGATGACGTCGTAGCCATCGGCCTTGAGCAGCGCCGCCGTAACAGAGGAATCCACCCCGCCGGACATGGCGACGACCACGCGGGTGTCGCGCGGGGACCCTTCGAGGTCGAGGCTGTTGAGCATCGCGGTTCTGTCCGGCGCAAGGAACGGCGCGGCCCTCGCCCGATAAGCCGACCGGCTCGGGTCGCGCGCACTGTCCGCTTATTATAGGCACTTGCGGTCCGGATCGCACCCGCGTGCGAGATCGGCGCCGGGTGCGAGCTCGCCCGCGCGGAGGAAGCCGCATCCCCGGGCGGGACGCGGAGCGGCAATTCGCGAGCAAATCCCTGGAGCGCCAAGCTTTTTCGACACCGCCGGCCCCGTCGCCCTGGCCATTCGCTGGCGGCAACCGCTCGGGGTCGCTGGCGGCAGCAATGCGGCCGGATCGAGGGGAACTTAGGCAAATTTTAAGTGCCGACCCGGTACATTCCGCCTGATTTGCTGTGGAGTGCGTGAGATCATTGATGAGCGAGCCGCTTCGACCGCGGACTAAATACGTCATCGGGCCTGATGGCAGCCCGCTGACCATTGCCGATTTGCCGGCACCGGGCACCAAGCGCTGGGTCATCCGGCGCAAAGCCGAGGTGGTCGCCGCCGTGCGCGGCGGACTGCTGTCGCTCGAGGAAGCCTGCAGCCGCTACACCCTCACGGTCGAGGAATTCCTCTCCTGGCAGTATTCGATCGACCAGCACGGGCTCGCGGGGCTTCGCACCACCCGCATCCAGCAATACCGGCAGTAACGACTGCCTTCTGGCATTGACCCATCCTGTCATTGCCGGGCTTGACCCGGCAATCCATCGTCTGCGTAAGGCTTTTCGCAAGGAGATGGATGCCCGGGTCATAAGCGCGTTCACGCGCGTCTTCCGACGCGCTATGTCCGGGCATGACGAGGCGAGAGACACGGCCTCCGCCGATCACCGGTTGGCGACCCAGACTATGAGGCTCAGCACCAGGCTCAGGAGCAGGCACGTCGCCAGCGGGATATAAAGCGTAACGTTCTCACGCTCGATGACGATATCGCCGGGCAAGCGCCCGAGCCCGAGCTTGCTCAAGTACGGCCACAGCAGCCCGACGAGCAGGATCGCAAGTCCGAGCACGATGAGAAAGCGCGCCATCGCTCCGCCTGCCGTGCTAGCTTCTCGTTTCGCATCTATGAGCACCAACCGGACTTCGCCATGACCGATGTCAAATTCAATTCCGCGCTCATCGTGGGCGCAGGTGCTGGACTGAGCGCCTCGCTCGCCCGCGCGCTCGCCAGCGAGGGAATCAAGGTGGCGCTCGCGGCGCGCAGCACCGGCGACCTCAATGCGCTCGTCAAGGAGACCGGCGCGCGCGCGTTCGCCTGCGACGCGGCCGAGCGCGGCGAGGTGGAGAAGCTTTTCGCCGATGTTGACGCCTCGGTCGGCACGCCCGACATCGTGATCTACAACGCGAGCTTCCGCACCCGCGGTCCGTTCATCGACCTTGATCCGCTCGACGTGCAGAAAGCGCTCGCGGTGACCGCCTACGGCGCCTTCCTCGTGGCGCAGCAGGCGGCGCGGCGCATGCTGCCGAAGAAGCACGGCGCGATCCTGCTCACCGGCGCCTCAGCGGGCGTGAAGGGCTATCCCCAGTCGGCGCCCTTCGCCATGGGCAAGTTCGCGCTGCGGGGGCTGGCGCAAAGCATGGCGCGCGAGCTTTCGCCGCAAGGCATTCACGTCGCCCACGTGGTGGTCGACGGCGGCATCAGGAGCGCGCACCGGCCGGATCCGGCCGACCGTCCGGACAGCACGCTCGACCCCGACGCCATCGCCGAGAGCTACATGCATCTCATCCATCAGCCCCGCAGCGCCTGGGCGTGGGAGATCGAGCTGCGGCCATGGGTGGAGAAGTTTTGACGCGAGTCGCATCTTAGTGCGTCATATGCAGTGTAGGAAAATGCCGCGAATTCGGTGTGCTCCCTCTCCCCGTTTGGGGAGAGGGTTGGGGTGAGGGGGTTACCTGCGGTACTATTGATCTGAACCCCCTCACCCATTCCTTGATGTTGCAAAACAGAGTAGCCCTCTCCCCGGCGGGGAGAGGGCACGCACGGCGAGAGTGCGCCTGCTGCTGTGGCGCAGCGGAGCTATGAAGCAAAATGAGGCGAGCATGGCCGCCAAGGTGACGATTCCCGCGCTGCTGCAGATGAAGCGCGAGGCGCGAAAGATCGTGGGCGTCGTCGCCTGGGATTATCAGATCGCGCGCATCGCCGACCGCGCCGGCGTGGACATCGTCTCGGTGGGAGACTCGGTCGGCGTCAATTTGTGGGGCCACGCCAATCCGCTCGAAGTCACCCTGGAGGAGATGCTGGTGGTCTGCAAGGCGGTGCGCCGCGGGGTGGCGCGCGCGTTGGTGAGCTGCGACTTTCCCTTCGGCCCCTTGCAGGAGGGGACCGAGAGCGCGCTGCGCGCAGCCATCCGCCTGGTCAAGGAAGGCGGCGCGGACATGGTCAAGCTCGACGGCGTGGCCGATTTCCCCGACACCGTGCGCGCACTTGTCCGCGCCGGCATCCCGGTGTTCGGCCAGTTCGGGATCACGCCGCAAACGGCGCTGCGATACGGCATTCCCTACGGCGCCCAGTCCGCGCCCGGAGCGCAGGCCCCGCCGGAGATGACGGCGGAGCTGGTGGAGCAGGCGAAGCTTCTCGCCGACGCCGGCGCCTCCCTCCTCGATTTCACCAATTCCGGACCGGTCGCCGGCGCGGCGGTGGTTCGCGCGGTGGCGATCCCCGTGCTGGGCGGCTTCGGCGGCGGACCGTGGCTCGACGGCCGCATGCGCATGGCGCACGCCGCCATCGGCTACGCCGAGACGTCGATCGATTCCAAGGCCGAAAGCTACGCCAATGTCGCCAAAATCAGCCTCGACGCGCTGAACGCGCTGATCGCCGACGTGCGCGCCGGCCGCCAGATCAAGAGCTAGATAAGCCATGTTGTATTTGGTTGGTTCTGAATCTCGCCCGCTGCTGGGGTGCTGTTGTGAATTTCTCTGAGTTGGTTGCTCAAGCCGTCCTGCGCACGCGTTCGGATGCCATCATCGCCGCCGACCGTGACGGCATCATTTGCTTCTGGAATCCTGGCGCTGAACGTATGTTCGGCCATGTGAGCGGCGAGGCGATCGGACGTTCGCTCGACCTCATCATTCCGGAACGGTTACGGCAGCGACACTGGGATGGCTTTCGCCAGACGATGGAAACCGGCCGTAGCCGCTACGGAGAAGGTGACCTGCTCTCGGTTCCCGCCCTTCGCAAGGACGGCACGACAATCTCCGTCGAGTTCACAATTGTGCTGTTGAAGAGCGAGCCGGTCGGCGTGTGTGGCATAGTTGCCATCATGCGCGACGTGACCCAGCGTTTCGAGGAAATGCGTCAGTTGAGGCGCAAGCTCGCGGAGGTCACAAAAACAGGCTAGCGCGCGCATGGCTTTCCAGCCGATCGCCATCCAAGGCGACCGTCAAAAGCCTTGATCGCGCCAAGCGCTCGACCCAGTCTCGGATCGCCGCGGAGTGCGCAGCATCACCCCACGAGAGTGCGCGTGCTTGGCGCAAACAGCTCGTCCGCCATCACCGGTTTGGTGATGATGCCCTGCGTCAGCGCATGGCGGATCAGCTCCTCGATGACATTGCGGTTCGGCGCGATGCCGTAAGGGAGCGGATCGCTGGTGATCTCCATCACCCGCCGGTGCACCTCGTCGACCTCGCTCGGCTTGTCGATCTTGCCGGCCTCGAGCGCCTCGACATAGCGACGCTTGGCGCGGGTGAAGGCCTCGAAGACGTCCGCGGCGAGATCGGGATGCTTGGCGATTAGCTCGTCCTTGATCACCAGCGTGTGGTTGATCGGGTAGTGGCCGCGCCGGCGCAGCGCCGAAAGCCCCGCCTCGAGCGCATTGGGAATGAGCGGCTTTACGTCCGGCGAGTTCGCCTCGACGCCGATGGCGGCGGCAAGCTCGCCGGACGCCAGCATGTCGGCGATCGTCTTGCCCTTGTCGATCGGCACCACGTTGGCGGGCGGGCGGTACTCCGCCACGTGCTCGTCGCCGGAGAGCACCCAGGTGACCTTGCTCAAGTCGACGCCGTGCTCGTCCTGAAGAACGCTGCGCGCCCACACTCCCGTGGTCACCGTGTAGCCGCGGTTGACGCCGACGTTTCGGCCTTCGAGCTCCTTGGGCGTGCGGATGCCTGACTTGGCGTTCACCACGGTCGCGCCGTGGTGGAAGGCGCGCACCAGGAACACCGGCACGGCGGTCATCGGCTTGCCGTGCGCCTTGGCGCAGATATAGGTGGTGATCGCCATCTCGCAGATGTCGAACTCGTTCCCCCGCACCATGCGCCGGAACGCGGCGATGAGCGGGTCGACCTCCTCGAAATCGAACGCGAAGGTCCGCGGCTTCACGCTGCCGTCCTTGAGCGCCCGGTTGTTGCCTTGGGTGCGGGTGACGGTTTTGAGCTTGAACTCGGGCATGGAGCGTTTGGCTTTATTCTCTGGCGTCGTCCGCGTGGAGGGAGGCCGGTTCAGGCGTCATTGCCGGGCTTGACCCGGCAATCCATCATCTTCGTAAAGAGTCCTTGCCAAGACGATGGATGCGCGGGCTTAAGCGCGTTCACGCGCGTCTTCGACGCGCTTCTGCCCGCGCATGACGGGGCTGGAGAGGCGACGGGACACGCACGGGTTTCGCGAAACGACACTTATATCGTCGTCGAAGTTGTTCTTCACACCGTGGTCTGCGCCACGCCGGGACGCGTGATGAGCGCCTCCTTGGCGGCGTCCTTGAACGCCTGCTCCGGCGGCAGCACGATCGAAGCCGAGCGCACCCGGTGGTGCGCCGGATCGACGCCGGGCGGCGTGACGTCCTTCTCCACCAGCGCCTTGGCCGCCCGCAGCAGGCGGTGGCGCGCCATGATGATGCCGTTGTCGGTGGAGACGAGGTTCTCCTTGGTGCGATCGCAGATCGGCCCCATGCTCTCCTGCAGCGACGCGTCCTGAATGGCGAAGCCGGCAACGCCGCTGAAGGTCGCTCCCGCCTTCTGCGCCGCGCGATCGATCAGATAGTCGTTGTCCTTGTTCGCGAGCGGGCGATAGGTGCCGGGAACGTACTTGCAGTGCACGCCCGCCCCCTCGCGCATGGCGTCGATCTCACGCCGCGTGAGCGCCCGGACCGGGTGAAAGTCGTAGCTCCAGGCCCAGCAGGTCTCCTCGTCGATCGGAATCCAGAAGTGGCCGTGGATCGGATGGTCGCCGCGCGGCGGGATCATGGTGAAGCAGGGCATCACCCAGGGCGTGATGCGCCAATAGTAATTGCCGTTCTCG
>VAZM01000461.1:3374-3845 GCA_005883135.1 Alphaproteobacteria bacterium | reverse complement strand
TCGCCATCACCGGCGCACCCTTGAGCGTGCTCACGCCCTCGATGGTCGCGGACTCCCCGTCGAGCTGGATGTGGGCGCCGAGCCGCACCAGCTCCTGCACGTGCATGAAGCGATTTTCGAAGATCGTCTCGGTGATGCGCGAGGTCCCTTTCGCCCGCGTCATCAGCGCCATCAATTGCGCCTGCAGATCGGTGGGAAAGCCGGGGAACGGCGAGGTGGTGACGTCGACGGGCGCGATCCCCGCGCCGTTACGTTGCACGCGCAGCCCGGTATTGGTCGCGCTGATCTCTACGCCTGCTTGCGCCAGCACGTCGAGCGCCGCCTGCAAGAGCTCGGGGCGCGCGTTCTCCAAGAGAACGTCGCCGCCGGCCATGGCCACCGCCATGGCATAGGTGCCGGTCTCGATGCGGTCGGGCAGGACGCGGTGGTGTGCGCCGCCAAGCTTCTTCACGCCCTCGACCACGATGCGCG
>VAZM01000461.1:0-3324 GCA_005883135.1 Alphaproteobacteria bacterium | reverse complement strand
TCGATCACGCTCGTGCCGCGCGCTAGCGAAGCCGCCATCAGCGCGGTGTGGGTGCCGCCGACCGTTACTTTGGGAAACTTGATCTCGCCGCCCTTGAGGCCGTTTTTGGCGCGGGCGATGACATAGCCGCGATCGATCTCGATATCGGCGCCGAGGCGCTCGAGCGCCATGATGAGCAGATCGACCGGCCGCGTGCCGATGGCGCAGCCGCCCGGCATCGACACCTTGGCTTCGCCCAGACGCGCGACCAAAGGCGCCACCACCCAGAAGCTCGCGCGCATGCGCGAGACCAACTCGTAGGGAGCGACGGTGTCGACGATGTTGGCGGCGGAGATGTGCAGCGTCTGCCCGTCGTATTGCGTTTCGCCGGTGCGCTTGCCGCTCGTCATGATGTCGACGCCATGGTTGCCGAGGATGCGCTGGAGAAGCGCCACGTCGGCGAGCCGAGGCACATTGTCGAGAATGAGCGTCTTGTCGGTGAGCAGACTGGCGATCATCAACGGCAAGGTGGCGTTCTTCGCGCCGGAGACGGGAATCACGCCGTTGAGCCGTTGCCCGCCACTAATACGAATGCGATCCATGCCGCTCCCCTTGCTCCGGCAAACGCCGGCATTACCCCGGTCAGCGCTCCTAGGGGATGTCCCGATCAAATCGGGTCACTCCCTCGTCCGTCAGGCCCGCGCATAGCGCGTCGGAAGACGCGCGTAAACGCGCTTATGTCGCGGGCATCCACGTCTTTCTGGCGTCAAGGAAGACGTGGATGGCCGGGACAAGCCCGGCCATGACGCTCTGGGCTCGATCCGGCCGAATACCACTTACCTCTCTTGTTCATTCTTGCCGCCAATTCCGGCGGAATCGTGGGACGGGCCCCCTGGCGCGCCGGAGGGAGCCGCCCGGCTTTGCGCTTGCGCCTTGCGGCGCTTGAGGTTCTCCCGCAGCGCCGCGCTCAGACGCCGCTGTTGCCGGACCTTCGCCGCGCGCTTGGGATCGTCGTTCATCGCCTAAAGATTAGGTAGCGCGGACCGCCGGCGGAAGATCTGTGCGGGCCCGCCGGATGGGGCACGCTTGCGCCAGTTCCGGCCCTGTGGCAATGGGTCGGCCCACTCAGGGCCGCTTTTCCATTTCCCTCGATTTCGCGTGCGGCCGGGCGCTGCCGTAGCTCAGTGGTAGAGCACCCCCTTGGTAAGGGGGAGGTCGTAAGTTCAATCCTTACCGGCAGCACCATGAAAATCCCGAGCCGATCGCGATCCGACTGCGCCGGTCGCGGCACAGTGTTTCGCTAGACCTGCTCATACGTACTGCGGTGTCGTCAGCAAGGTCTCCGCTGACGCGTCGGCGCCCAGGCCGCTCGTATCGAAGTCATCGGCACCGCCGCCGTCGCCATTAAATCCCGCCATCGCTTGCACGAGCTGATCGCTCGAGACGTCCGCGAAAGTCCCCGCCATGGTCGGCGGATCGGCGGCGAGACCGCCGAGCTGCCAATCCAATCCGACCTGGCCAAGGCTGGAGGCTCCGGTCAGCTGGTTGTTGGCGATATCGTAGACTTCGAACGCGCCGGTGTTGACGTTGCGCAGCACCAGATCGGATGCGCCGGCCGCGTGGACAGGGGCGATGCCCGCATATTGCCAATCCAACCCCACCGTGCCGATGAAAGCCGCGCCGGTGATCTGGTTGTTATTGATGTCGTACACCTCCAGTCCACCGGTCTTGGCATTGCGCAACAAGAGATCGGTTTCGCCGGGAACGCCGCTGAAATTGCCGACGCCCGAGAACTGCCAATCGAGCCCCACCGTGCCGATGAAGGCCGCGTTGGTGATCGCATTGTTGGCAATGTTATAAACTTCCAGTCCGCCGGTACTGGAGTTGCGCAGCAGCATGTCGCTTCCGCCCAGGCCGCCGAAGTTGCCCACCCCCGAGAACTGCCAGTTCAAGCCGACCGTGCCCATGAAGGCGGCGCCGGTGAGTTGGTTGTTGCTGATATCGTAAACCTCGACGCCGCCGGTACTGGAGTTGCGCAAGATCATGTCGGTTTCGCCACGGCTACTGAAATTGCCGAAGCCCATGACCTGCCAGTTCATTCCCACACTGCCCAGGAAGGCGGCGTTGGTGATGAGATTGTTGCTGATGTCGTAGACCTCGAAGCCGCCGGTGCTGCTGCGCAACAGCATGTCGCTGGTGTCGTTGCCGTAGAAGCCGCCGAGGGCCACGAACTGCCAATCGGTTCCGACCTGCCCCAATTCATACGCTGCCAGCAGCGAATTGCTGCCGATATCGTAGATCTCGTACAGCCCCGCCGAGGTGGAGCTGTTCGAGGCGCGCAGGATCATGTCGGCCGTGGTGCCCACCGGAGGAGGCGGATTCGGCGCGAGCGTGAGGAGGAAACCGTGCTCGTGGTGACTGGCGTCGACGTACGTTCCGACGATCTGACCTACGTCGTTGATGCCGGTGGCGTATGTGCCGTTGGCACCCAGCGGATGGTCGAGCGTGATGTAAGTCCCGCTGTTGTAGAGGAAGCCGTGGTTGTGGCCGGCGGCGTCCGTGTAATCGCCAACGATTTGCCCCTGATTGTTGATGCCACCCGCCTCCGTCCCGCCGGGACCCGCGAAGGGATCGTCGAGGGTGATGTGAAGAAGGCCTTGAATGAAGTAGCCGTGGCGGTGATTGGGGCCATCGTAGTAGTCGCCGACTATCGCGAGTGCGTCATTGACACCCCTGATACGGGTGCCCCTGTTCAACGTGCTCGTGCCCGCGTAGGGATCATCGTAGGTGAGATAACTGCCGTCGCTGAGGCGGATGAATCCGTGGGTGAGATAGTTGCTATCGCTCGTAAAGTACCAGCCGACGATCTGGCCCTTGCCGTTCATGTCCTCCGCGATGGTGCTGACGGACCCGGGAGGGTTTAGAGTGGTGTAGGTTCCACCGCTCAAGAGGAACCCGCCGCCCGGGACATAGTCTCCGACGATCTGGCCCGCGCTGTTGATGCCGAATGCTTCCGTGAAGTTCGGGGCCGAGGGATCTTTGAGCGCCGTATAAGTGCCGCCGCTGAGAAGGAAGCCATGAATCCCGGCGCTGTCGTCGTACTCCCCGACGATCTGGCCCGCATTGTTAATGCCGAATGCCTTGGTGCCGAGGGTACCGGTGGTGGCGAGGGGGTCATCGAGGGTCGTGTATTTGTAAATCGGCATGACCTGGGCTCCTCTATGGATCGCCACCGAAACGGATCGTAAGCTCCGCCGGAATCGAACCTGCTCGAGTCTGGGCCAGATCGGCGAACCGGCGTGTGATGGTGTTCACACGATGCGGATCGGAGCGGTTCGTTGCAGT
>VAZM01000460.1:5960-8823 GCA_005883135.1 Alphaproteobacteria bacterium | reverse complement strand
CACGCTCGACATTCTCGCCGAAGAAGGCGTGAACTATTGCGGCGACTGGAATAACGACGACCAGCCCTATGCATTGAAGGTCAAGTCGGGAAAGATGTTCTCGATTCCGTATTGCAACGAGATCAACGATATCCCGCTCTTTCTCCGCAAAGGCTACACGGGCGAGCAATATCTCCGCTCGGTCATCGATCAGTTCGATGCGCTGCACGCCGACAGTGGCAAACAACCGCGAGTCATGGGCGTTCCGCTGCATCCGATGATCATCGGGCAGCCGCTGCGCATCAAGTACTTGGAACGCGCCATCGCCCACATGAAGGAGCGGCAGGGCGTATGGTTCGCAACCGGAAGCGAGATCATCGACGCCTACCAGAGTTCGGTGTGAGGTCCGCCGACGCAGGCCGAGCGGCCTTCGCCCACGGATCGTGATTGGTCGAGCCCCGCGCGCGATCGGCGGCGGCGCATCGTCGTCGCGACAGGGCGAGCCGGACCGGTCCCTGCGCCATCCTCAGGAGGTAAGTCCGGCATGAGGAATGAGCTCGCGCTCGGATTTGCTCTTGGGATCAATCGCGATCGCATCGGCCCAATCTTACCCGTCGCGGCCGGTCACGATGGTCGTTCCGTTCGCTGCAGGCGGGCCCGCGGACACCATCGGTCGCATCGTGGCGGAGGGCATGCGAGCGCCGCTTGGCCAGCCCGTCGTCGTCGAGAACGTGGCCGGTGCTTCGGGGACGATCGGCGTCGGCCGCGTCGCCGCGGCCCCGGCGGACGGCTATACGTCGGTGCTGGGAAATTGGGCCACCCACGTTTTGAATGGCGCCATGTTCGCCCTGCGATACGATCTGCGCGAGGATTTCGAACCGGTCGCGCTGGTGTCGAGCGATCCCCTGCTGATCGTCGCGCGAAAGACCATGCCGGCCGATAACCTGAAGGATTTTGTGGCTTGGCTAAAGGCGAACCCGGACCGTGCAACTCAGGGAACGACCGGTGCCGGCGGCATATCGACGGTCGGCGGGATGTTTTTCCGAAGAGCAACCGGCACGCAGTTCAGGTTCGTCCCTTATCGCGGCGGCCTCGGGCCGGCCATGCAAGATCTGATCAGTGGCCAGATCGATTTCATGATCGACACGGCAGCGAATTCCCTCCCGCAAGTACGTGCCGGCACGATCAAGGCCTATGCGTTGACGGCGAATATCCGGTTGCCGGCGGCGCCCGACATTCCGACCGTCGACGAAGCCGGATTGTCCGGGCTTCATGCGCTGAATTGGCAAGCACTGTTCGTGCCGAAGGGCACCTCCAAGGAGGCCGTCGCGCGGCTGAACTCCGCCGTGGTGATCGCGCTCGCGGATCCGGCGGTACGGCGGCGGCTCGCCGATATCGGGCAGGAGATTTTTCCAAGCGAGCAGCAAACCGAGCAGGCGCTCGCGGTCTATCAGAAGGCCGAGATTGAGAAATGGTGGCCCATCGTCAGGGAAGCGAACATCAAGGCGGAATGAGCGGCCGTGAGCATCGATCGCAGGTCGCGGTTTTTCCAACGTCTTGATTGGCAGGCACCGCGTTTCGGGGTTTAATAAAAACAGCCTCTGAGGGAGATCGTCATGCAAAACTATTCTGCCATTTTTCGTATCGGCGTGGCCGCGAGCGTCGCCCTGCTGGCCGCCGCGACCGCCGCCCAGGCCCAAGACAAAGTCATCAAAATCGGTGGGCTGTTCGCGATGTCGGGCCCCGGGTCGTATTTCGGGGTGCAGGACAAGCAAGGGATTGAGCTTGCGCTCGAGCAGCTCAACAAAACAGGCGTCAATGGTCATAGGTTCGAAGTGCAATATGAGGATTCGGCCTGCAGCCCGCTGCCGGCCACGCAGGCGGCCAAGCGGCTCCTCGAGCAATACAAGCCGCACGTCGTGCTCGGTGAAGAGTGCTCGGACGCGACGCTGGCGATCATGCCGCTCATGGAACAGGCGAAGGTGCCGTTACTTAACGCCGGCTCCTCGTCGATCAAGGTCACTGATCCCGGCAATCCGTGGACGTTCCGCATCATGCCCAACGAGGTGATGCAGGGCGTCGATATCGCCACCAATGCTTATAAACGCCTTAACGCGCGCACGGCGGTGCTGCTGTATGAGAACACCAACGCCGGAATCGGCAACGCGAAAGTCTTCGGCGATACGTTCAAGTCGCTCGGCGGGCAAATCCTCGCCGACATCGGCTTCGGTCGCGACGTGAACGACTTCACCGCGATCGCCACGCGCATAGCGGGAGTCGGCAAGGCGGATGTGATCCCAACCTACACGCTCGAGGGGCAGGGGCTACGCATCACGCAAGCGCTCGCCCAGGCCGGCGTCACGAAGGGCGGGGGAGGGCAATCGATCCAGCTCGGCACGATCTGGCTGNNNNAGGCAGCTCTCGGCTACATCCGTATCGTCCAATTCGATCCGACCGACAAGCGCGAGGTGGTCCAGAACTTCATCCGCTCGTTCAAGGCCAAGTACGGTCAAGAGCCGACGCATATCAACGCGCACGCCTTTGATCAGATACTTGTCGTCGCCGAGGTCATTCGCCGCGGCGCCAAGGACTCGCAGTCGATCCGCGATATCACGGCCACCACAAAAGACTTTTCCGGTGTGACCGGCAGTGTCGAGTTCGACAAGACCAACCAGAACATCAAGATGGACACGATCCACTACATGGAAACGTTGCCGGATCTGTCCTGGAAGGCGCTTGGCTGGAACTGAGCGGTCATGGTGACCGTCGCGCTCCAGCAGACGATCAACGGCGTCGTATTCGGGAGCCTCTATGTCCTCGTGGCATTGGGGCTCACGCTTATCTATGGCGTTCTCGTCCAGATCAATTTTGCTCATGCCGACGT
>VAZM01000460.1:0-5938 GCA_005883135.1 Alphaproteobacteria bacterium | reverse complement strand
GTGCGTTCGCGGCCTACTTCTTCACCTTCGCTTTCGGCGGCAATTATCTCATCAGCATCGGCGTTGCGCTCATGGTTGGCGCCGCGCTCGGTTGGGTCGTGAACGCGGCCATCTTTGCGCCGCTACGCGAACGCGGCAGCGAATTGCTGCCGCTCATCGCAACCATCGGCGTATCCATCCTGCTGCAGAATGCGATGCTGCTCTGGTTCGGGCCAATTCCGTATGCCTTCGACAGCCCGTACAGCAATCAAGTCATTCGGCTCTGGGGCGGCACTTTCATCACCTGGCAGAACGTGATCATCGTCGTTGTATCCACGCTCACTATCGTTCTGCTCTACGCGTTCATGAGGTTTACCATCACGGGCAAGGCGCTGCGCGCGGTCGCGCAGGATCGCGAGACCGCCGGTCTCATGGGCATCAATCCCGATCAGCTGATCATGCTGACCTTCGTAATCGCCTCCGCTCTCGCCGGCATGAGCGGCGCCATGCTCGGGCCTATTCTGGTGCTCACACCCTTCGCCGGCACAACCGTTATCGTGAAGGCGTTCGCAATCGTCATCATAGGTGGGTTTGGCAACGTGGAAGGGACGATCATCGCCGGCCTGGCGGTCGGTTTGATCGAGAGCTACACGACCCAGCTGATCAATCCCGGATTGACCGATATTGTGGTTTTCACGCTCCTCCTGCTGATGCTCGCGTTGCGGCCGACCGGCCTGATCGCCGAGAAGCGTGAAGAAAATGTCTAGCGACGCTCACCCGGCGTCCGCCGTGCGACCGGAGCGGGGCTGGATTGCTCGGCGCGGCTGGCGCGTCGGGATCGTCGTCCTCATTGCGGTTCTGCCTCTCGTCTTTCAGGATTCTTATTGGCGCACGAACCTGATCGTTTGCTCGATCAACATCATGCTGGCCATCGGTCTCGATTTTATTCTCGGCTATGCCGGTCAGCTTAACCTCGGTCACTCGGCGTTCTACGGCATCGGCGCCTACGCCTCCACGCTGCTCATTACCAAGCTTGGCGTGCCGTTCTGGGTAGCGTTCGTGCTGGCCGTCGTATTGTCCGGCACCGCGGGCATGGCGCTCTCCATCTTCGCCGTTCGCCTGCGCGGACATTATCTTGCAATCGCGTCGCTCGCGTTTGCGGTGATCGTGCACCAGGTCTTGCTCAATTGGATCAGCCTGACACAAGGCCCGCTCGGCATCTATGGGATCAAGCCGCCGCCGGAGATTGCTCTACCGGGACTCCCGCCCATCTCGTTCAGCGATCCAGCGAATATGTTCTATCTGGTCGCGGGTTTCGCGTTCCTTTTCTATCTCCTCCTCGACCAGTTCGTCCGCTCCCCGATCGGCGAAACGCTTACTGCCGTCCGGGAGGACGAGGTTTCGGCTTCCTCCTTCGGCATTAATTGCGCGGGCTGGAAAGTCTTCGCCTTCGGTATCGGCTCGGCGCTCGCGGGCGCCGCCGGCGCGTTCTATGCGAGCTTCGTCGGCACGTTGGTTCCGGATGCTTTTATCATCACGGAGTCATTCACCGTCTTGGCCATGGTTATCGTCGGCGGCGTGGGGACGCTGATCGGCCCGGCCTGGGGCGCCATTCTGCTCACGCTCTTGCCTGAGCTCTTGCGCGAATTCGGGGATCTTCGTCTCGTTCTTTACGGCGCCGCGCTCACGCTCGTCGTGCTGTTCGTGCCGGGTGGCATGGTGCAGGCAATGCAGATCCTGCGCACACGCATTGGCCGCTTGCTGGCCGCCGCTGACGGCGGAATGCGTCCATGATCGGATCGGATGGTCTGGCCGCGCGGACACAAGCAAGCCCTCTCAATGCCGCTGCTTTGTTTTGGAGCGAGGGCCTGCACAAGCGATTCGGCGGAGTGCAGGCCGTTCGCGACATTACTTTGAGCGTGCGGCATGGCGAAGTGTTCGCGATCATCGGTCCGAACGGGGCGGGCAAATCGACGCTGCTGAATTTGATGAGCGGCGTCTATCAGCCGGACGCTGGCCGAATGGCCTTCGATGGCGCCGAGCTCGTCGGCTTGCCGGCGCACAAACGCGCGCGACTCGGGCTCGCCCGCACGTTCCAGAAAATACGACTCTTTAAGCGGCTATCGGTTCTCGGCAATGTCCTCGCCGCCTTCCATATTCATCACGAGATCCCGCCCTGGCAATATGTCATCCACGGGACCGCGTTCGCGCGCGACCAAGAACGCTGCCGGGCGGAAGCGCTGAAGCTGCTGGACTTCGTCGGGCTCGAAGCGCGCGCCCCGGTGCTCGCGGCTTCACTCTCCTACGGTGAGCAGCGCATGCTTGAACTTGCACGCGCCCTTGCGACCGCGCCACGACTTCTCATGCTCGATGAGCCCGCCGCCGGGCTCAACGCCGCCGAGGTGGATCGGCTGCTCGAACGGATTCGCCTTCTTCGCGAGGGCGGCATGACGATCGTCGTCGTCGAGCACAACATGGATCTGGTGATGCAGATCGCAGACCGGGTGATAGTCATGGACTATGGGCAGTACCTTTTTGAGGGGCCTCCAGCCGAAGCCCAGCGGAACGCGGCGGTGATTGCCGCCTATCTCGGAGCGTGACTTGTCCGCTCTGCTCCGGGCCGAAGGACTCGAATTGGCGTATGGCGAGGTCTCGGCCTGCCGTGCTCTCAGCTTTCATGTGGCGGAGGGCGAGATCGTCACGTTGATCGGGGCCAACGGCGCCGGGAAGTCGACCACCTTGCGTGCCATTGCCGGCGCACTTCTCCCGCGTGCCGGCTCGATCCATTTCCGCGGCGACGACATCACGCGCCTGCCGTCCTACGAGCGCACGCGACTCGGTATCTCGCTCGTTCCGGAAGGCCGGCGCGTGTTCCCGTTTCTCACCGTCCAGGAAAATCTGGAGCTCGGGGCATTCAAGTACCGTAAACAGGCGGCGAAGGTGCGTGCGCTAACCGACAAAGTGTTCGACATGTTTCCGCGGCTGAGCGAGCGCAAGGGCCAGAATGCGGGTACGTTGTCGGGCGGCGAGCAGCAGATGCTCGCACTTGGGCGCGCCGTAATGGCCGAACCATATCTTGTCTGCCTCGACGAGCCCTCGCTCGGACTTGCGCCCATGGTCGTCCAGGATATTTTCCGCACGATCAAAGCGATCAATGCCGCCGGGACGAGCGTGCTCCTGGTCGAGCAGAATGCGCGCTACGCGCTCGAGACGGCAAGCCGCGGCTATGTGTTGCAGACCGGCTCGATCATCGCGAGCGGTGCCTGTGCGACATTGCGCGATGACGATCGCGTGCGCCAAGCCTATCTCGGCCGTAGCGCAGCAGCTGCGCGGATAAATCTCTCGCAGGTGCCGGACCGAAGGCCGGATCGCTTATCACCTTCCCAATATTGCTGCTTGCATGGCACGCGCATCGCGATGCGGCCATGCACCGGCATCCACCGCCCGAAAGAAATCGGTGAGGTGCTGGTTGAAGGCCGCCGGCTCTTCGAGGTTGATGGTGTGACCAGCATTGGGCATCACCACGAACGCCGCCGTCGGGATCGTCCGCTTCATGAGAAGGCCGGGTTCGAGGCACGGCCAGTCCTCGTCTCCCGTCATGACCAGGGTCGGCGCGGTGATCGTCTTCATCTTCTCGATAAGATCGAACAGAGACGGTCGCCGTTTCTGGACGCCCCGCAGGGTGCATGCCGACCCTGGGCTCGAGTGCTCGGCGAGCTGATCGACGAACTCTTTCCAGCCGCGCGGATCTTTGTTTTGGAACTGCACGCGCGTCGGTCCGAGCGCATAGGCCTCGGCCGCCTTAGCCATGTTGGCCTCCTCGAACCTTCTTGCCGCGGCCTCCGCTTCCTCTGCGAACTGCTGACGCTGATTGGGCGCCGCCCCATAGCCGCACCCGGCGATGACCAGCGAGCGCGCGCGCTGCGGGTAGGTGAAGCCGAAGTGGAGCGCCGCGAACCCGCCCATGGAAAGCCCGACGATGTGAGCTTTGTCGATGCTGAGCGCGTCGAGCACGGCACGAATATCGTCGCGTGCTCGATCCTGCGAGTAACGCTCCGCCTCCGCCGGCACGTCCGAAGGCGGATATCCCCGCGCATTGTAGGTGATGCAGCGGTATCCGCGCGAAAAATAACGGACCTGTGTTTCCCATGAGCGATAATCGCCCGCAAATTCATGCACGAAGACGATCGGAATGCCGGAACCGCTGTCCTCGTAATAGAGCTTCACCTTGTCGTCGGTGGTCAGATGCGGCATCGATTCCCCCTCGGCTCAAAGCTCCGTCAAGTCGGTCACGGCATCGGCGACCGCATCCGGGATGCGTGCGTGCCAATGACTTCTGTCCTGAATCGTTTGTCCAAGCGCGAGCAATGCTAGATCAGTGCGCGCTCGGCCTACGATCTGAAGGGCGACCGGAAGTCCTCGGTCGTCGAAACCGGCAGGAAGCGCGATGGCCGGAAAACCCAGCATGTTTACGAAACGCGTGAAGCGGCTGAGCGCATAGAGCGTGGCGGGTGAGAATTCGTCCGCAGCCGGATTGGTCTCGATGGCGCGCGGTACGCGGATTGCCATGACCGGGAGGATGATGGCGTCCGCAGCACCGAAGACTCGTGCGGTGAAATCATGCGAAAGAGTCTCGCGCATTGCGATACTTGTGGCAAGCGTCGCATCGTCGATGGCGAGCCCTTTCGCGAGACGCTTGCGCAGCACCGGAGCGATGTTGAGATCCTGGGTGCGCGCTCGATGCACGCGAGCCGCTTCTGCTTGGAGAATCACGAGGGCGTGGGCATCGACTGTCTCGATGTCCGCAAGCGCCGTGCAACTTTCGAGACGCGTGCCGCTTGCTTCGATACTGCCCACGCCTTGATGGCATGCCTGGCGAATCGGTTGTTCGGCCGCAGCAAAGCAATCGGTGATCACCCTCGCGTGCGCGATTGTTCCGCTGGCGGCGGGCGCATCATCTGCAATGAGGAGATTGGCCGCCTCCTGCATGTCGCGGACGCTGCGTGCCAGCAAGCCGATGGTGTCGAGGGTCGGCGCGAGCGGCATCGCCCCGGTGGTCGCAACGACACCATAGGTTGGCTTCCAGGCGGTGATGCCGCAGCAATGGGCGGGAATGCGGAGTGAGCCGGCCGTGTCAGATCCGAACGCGACGACGGCGCTGCCGCTCGCAACCGCCGCCGCAGACCCCGAGGACGATCCGCCCGCGATGAAATCGAGATTCCACGGGTTCCGCACGCGACCGCGTGCATGGTTGTAACCCGACGGCTCATACGCGAGTTCTGGCAGGCCGGTGAACCCGATCCGTCGCGCGCCGGCACCATCAAGTCGCGCCAAGAGATCGGTTTCCCCCGCTATGGCGGCGTCGCTCGGGATCGCAAGTCCTCCGGTCGGCCGATGCGACGGCGTTCGAAACATGTCTTTGGCCGCGTAGGGCAGCCCGCCAAGATAACCTTCGACTGGGACAAGGCCTTCCTCCAGGGCCACGAACGCGTTGAGCCGTGGCTCGAGCCGTCGCGCGCGCTCCACGGCAGTGGAACTGATTTTGCGACGCAGGGCCGCGTCGAGCGTCGGCCAATCGGCGATGCGGGCGACGGTTAATGCCAAATTTGAACGTCCATTTGGATGTGTGACCGAGTGCGCCGCCGGCTATTTCCATCTCGAAGCAACTGTTATTATGTCACGCCTTAGGATTTTCGGCCGGAGGCTCGAATGGCACGGCTGCTCCCATTGGTGGCTGTTGCACTCGTCATCAGTCTCAGCTCCGTCGCGCCGGCGTTCTCGCAGGATTGGCCGACTCGGCCAGTGACCATGGTCATTCCATTCGCCGCGGGCGGTCCTGCGGACACCGTCGGACGTATCCTCGCCCCAGGCCTTTCCGAGATCTTGGGCCAACAGGTCATTATCGAAAATGTCGGCGGCTCGGGCGGAATGGCTGGCGCCTCGCGCGTGGCGAAAGCGC
>VAZM01000339.1:11192-12305 GCA_005883135.1 Alphaproteobacteria bacterium | reverse complement strand
CTGCGGTTCGTGGGCGCGGTTTTCGGTCTGCGCGCACGCCGCGTGAGGAGGTTCTGTGCGGTCTGTTTGCGGAGGTTCTGGGTGTCGAGCGAGTTGGGATCGAGGACAATTTCTTCGCGCTCGGAGGTCACTCGCTTCTGGCGACGCGTCTGATCAGCCGGCTGCGGTCGAGCCTTGATGTTGAGGTTTCGATCCGCAGCCTGTTTGAGGCGCCGACGGTCGAGGCTCTCGCCAAACGTTTGACCGACGGTCGTCCGATCCGCTCAGATCTGGAGCCTTTGCTGCCGATCAGGCCGCACGGAAGCCGGCACCCATTGTTCTGCATCCATCATGCGGGCGGCTTCAGCTGGCCCTATTCAAGGCTTATCGCTCATGTTCCTTCAGATCACCCGATCTACGGCCTACAGGCGCGCAACCTCACTGAACCAAAACTCCTTCCTCAAACCATTGAGGATGTGGTTGCCGACTATCTGAGCCTCATTCGCGAGGTTCAGCCTGTCGGCCCGTACAACCTGCTCGGGTGGTCTTTTGGCGGCTTAGTGGCTCATGCAATAGCCACTCACCTCCAGTCCACGGGAGAAGAGGTGCAACTGCTCGCCCTTCTCGACAGCTATCCTAACGACAGAGCGGCATCATTTGCGCCTTTCGATGAGGAGCGCAAAGCAGAGGTTCTTTTCGCCGGCGTGGCCGACCCCATACAGAATATGGTGGACGCGCTGCGGCACGACGGACATCTCGTCTCCATGCTCAAAGAGCACCATTATGAGGCGATCATTGATGGCTACAAGAACAGTGTTCGGCTGATGCGGGTGTTCTTGCCGCAGCGATACGATGGCGATATTTTGCTTTTCGTTGCAACGCAAGGCGACCCCAAGCCATCGCCCGAGATATGGAGGCCCTATGTCGGCGGCCAAATCAAGGTTCATCGAATCGACTGCAGCCACGAGACGATGATGGATCCGGTACCGGCCGCGACGATCGGCCGTATTCTTGGGACCGAGCTCAATGGTCGGCGGCTACCCAAGAAACTCGATGTCAAAAGGAGGCTACGGTGACCAACCCGTTTGAGGATGAAAACGGCGTCTTCCATGTTTTGATCAATGAAGAAGGCCA
>VAZM01000339.1:489-11137 GCA_005883135.1 Alphaproteobacteria bacterium | reverse complement strand
GTCCCCGATGGTTGGACCATCGTTCACAAGTCAGACAGCCGCTCCGCCTGCCTCGAGTTCATGGATCGGAATTGGACCGATTTGCGGCCCAAAAGTCTGATCAAAAGCATGCAGGAGTCGGCCGCACGAGAGCGAAAAAACAATCACTAGTCCTTGCTATCTATTTCGACGACTAAATCCGGCGCTGAACCCATCGCGGAAGCTGAAGCGAAGATCCTCACTTCCTTGGAGCACGAAAATCATTCAAAGTCGCTCCGCCTTCGAAATGCTCGATGAAAACTCGGCCGATGCTGCGGGTGCAGGCGACCGCAGAAATGGCGGACACGACAGTGCTTAGAAGTAGGCCGGACGGCACGACATAGAAAAGCGTCGAGGTCGTCACTGCTGCGAAACCCGTAGGCGTCGCGCCTCCCACGAGTCCTGCTACGATCGCGCGAGCTCGATCACGCTCAAAAGGAACGCCATAGAGGCTGCTCAGCATTTTCACCATGCGGATGATGATCGTAGTAATGCCGGCGACGCTCGCTATTGGCAGCGGGAGGATTCCGCCGACGGCCGAATAGGTGGCATGACGCTCTACGATGGCACGCGCCTGCGTTAGCCGCTTCGCCGCATCCACTGCGGGGGATACTGAGTGCCCGGGCGTGGGAGATAGCATCCCGGATGCGGAGGACGGCCGCATCGTCTCGACAACGTGGACCACGGGCTCGGACTCCGTCGCGGCACCTGTTGCGTCCACTAGTTGGTCCGAGACCAACATGCCTTCCGGCGCTCCTCGCCAGCCGTTGCCGTTTCCGAGCGCGCCCTCGGGCGCGCGATCGATCGTGGGTCTGATGACATTTGGGAGCTTTTTTCTGCTCACGCTCATGCCGCCTGTTTGATCGCAAGGATATTGTCGACTTCGGCGGCGATCGCCGCGATGTCGCGCGCAGCCGGCCCAGTACTCTCGATCAGACTCGGTGTGGCGCCCCAGAGTGCAGCCTCGGGATAGATGACGCGGTTGGTCATCTCGCTTTCGAGCAGCCGAAACCCGGCAGCGGCAAGTTCAGAGCGAATGTGCTTGGCAACCACAGAGTCTCGAGTTGTTTGGGTAAGCACGCACCGGTAGATCGCGTGCCAATCGTTCCCAGTATTGACCAGCATGCTCAGCGTATCCAGCATGCGGTCGACATCGAATGGGGAGGCTTTGACCGGGACAAGCACAAAATCGCTCGCCGCAAGACACTTCGTCGTCGTCTCGGAGCGAAAGCCGGGCGTGTCGATGATGACGGGACCGCCACCGACGACGATCCGGCGGGCCACTTCGCTGGCGGTTTCAGTTGCATCCTCGATTACGGGGACACCGCCGAGCGCCCGTTCACGGGCGGCGAGCCGCGCAACCGACCGTTGCGGATCGGCATCGATCAGCGTGGGACGGCGTCCACCAAGCTGCCAATGCACCGCCAGGCAGCTTGCAAGCGTACTCTTGCCGCTGCCGCCTTTCATGGTGGCAACTGTGATGATCGTGCTCATCGCTTATGCGTCTCCACCAGCGCGACGAATCATCCGAATCAAGGTTATCGTCTTCTTGTCAAACTGCCTACTCTGGGCAGTGGGCGTTTGACTGGGGGCACCCGCGAGAGTCGGGCCCGTTCAATTCACCTTCACCGGGTCAGGTAGCCAGTGTCGCGGCGCTAGCGCCAGGCCGAGACGGTCCCAGTGCGGCTCCCCCGGAATACCAAATCGCAGCCATGTCGGATGCTCACGGAAGTGGCGCACTATTATTCCGTTGGCGCCAAGATGCCGACATATGGCCTTTGCGTGGGGTGTCCGAGCCAGGCGGAACAAGGACGTGCCGCCGATGATCTGGATTGCGGCATCTGCCAACAGTTGATCGAGCTTCTTCGCAGCACTCGCGAGCCGGAGGCGAGTGGCACCGATCCAGGCGGCATCCGCGAGCGCCTGCTCGGCGATTGCAATCGCAGGGTTAGACACCGCCCATGGGCCCAAGCTCGCATTGAGCTTTGTTGCAAGGTCCGGCGCGGCGAGCGCGAACCCTAGTCTCAGTCCTGCCAGTCCGAAGAACTTCCCAAATGACCGAAGCACGACAATGTTTCCGCGGCCGATCTCCCCCGCCACGCTCGCCTCTGGAGGTCCGACATCCATAAAGGCTTCGTCAACCAGGAGAAGGCCGCCCCGGACGTTCAGCTTTTCCGATAATGCGAGCAGCTCCTCTTTGCCAAGGATCCGGCCATCCGGATTGTTCGGGTTGACAACTACCGCGAGGTCGGCGCCCTGCAGGTCCTCGACATTCCCAGCATCCAATACGGCATGCCCCGCGTGCGCGGCGGCACGCCCATGCTCCGAATACGTCGGGCCGAGAATGACTGCGCGACCCGCAGGCACGAGCCTCGCCACCAGCGGCAGTAAGAGTTGGGTCCCTGGCGCGCACACCACGTGGCCAGCCGATGGAGCCCCGTAGGTTTCGGCCGCGATCGTGGAAAGGCGAAGTTGCGCGGCAGAATCTGGCAGTTGCGCGAATACATTCGCGCCGAGCAGCGGCAGAGGGTAAGGATGAGGGTTGATTCCCGTCGATAGGTCGATGAACGGTTGCGGCGCCTCGGGAAACAATCGTCGGGCCGTGGCGAGGTCGCCGCCATGCTCGAGCCGCCCGCCGGGATCGTAGGTCATGGCTGTTACGCTCACTATTCTTGCCGTGTTGATCGAGCTCATCACCGGTTACCCAGATTGGCTGCTGCGATCGATCGGTCATCCCGTGACCTGGATGGGTCGATTGATCGCGGCGCTGGAGCACCGATGGAACCGCGAAGCCGACGCTCCGGCGCTGAGACGAATGTTCGGAGTCTTAGCCCTCGTTGTTCTCCTTGGCGTCGTGGCCATGGCGACACTTGCCATTCAAAGCGCACTTCTCATTCTGCCATTCGGGGTGATCGGTGCCGCCATCCTCGCCAGCACGTTGATCGCCCAGCGAAGTCTGCATCAGCATGTGGCACGTGTTGCCGACGCACTCGAGCGTGATGGCCTTCGCGGCGGCCGGGAAGCGGTATCGCACCTCGTCGGCCGCGATACCGAGACACTCGACGAGGCAGGCATCGCTCGTGCCGCAATCGAAAGCTTGGCGGAGAATTTTTCCGATGGCGTGGTCGCGCCTGTCTTCTGGATGATCATCGCGGGCCTCCCTGGCGCGGCAATTTACAAGGCGGTCAGCACAGCCGACAGCATGATCGGGCATCAGAGTCGGCGTTACCAGGCCTTCGGCTGGGCCGCTGCACGCCTCGATGACTTGCTCAACCTGCCGGCATCGCGGCTCTCGGCTCTGCTGATCACCGCCGCATCCGCCGTGACGAACGGACATTCGGCGCCAGCAGCGTGGCGCGCCGTCTGCCGTGACGCGAACCATCACCTTTCGCCGAACGCCGGCTATCCTGAAGCGGCCATGGCAGGCGCGCTCGGTCTCGCGCTGGGAGGCCCCCGCGCCTATGGCGGGGTTCGTGTCGAGGGCGCCTTCATGGGGGATGGCCGCCGTGCGGTACAAACAGCCGATATTCGGGCTGCGCTCGGACTTTACCGTTGTGCCGACGCAATCCTCATCGCGATTATTGCCGCGTTGGCTGCCGCGCTCATCGCGATAGGCTGAGAAGGCGATCGATGGCGATGTGGGCCTCGAGGTGGGCCGCGAGCCGATCCAGGGTTTCATCGATTAACCGATCATAGGAGATTGCTGCGCCGCCTGCGGCAAAGCGCAGAAGCCACGCGGAGCGCTGGCGATCGTCCGCAAACAGGCCGTGGATATAAGTTCCGACCACTCGTCCGTCGGGCGAAACCGCTCCCTCGGCCGAGCCGTTGGATAGGCGCGCAAACGGCCGCGCGCGATCGGGGCCCTCGGTCAGCCCCATGTGCATCTCATAGCCGGAGACTGGAATGCCGTCGTTGGTCAAGCCCTGCACGCGCTCGAGTCGCTTGTCGTCGGTGAGTATTGTTTCGACATCGAGCAAACCCAGGCCGTCAGCCGCACCAGCAGAGCCCTCCAGCCCAAGCGGGTCGCGTATCGTGCGTCCCAGCATCTGATATCCGCCACACAGTCCTAGAACCCTACCGCCGCGCCGTACGTGCGCAGCGATATCGGTGTGGAACCCCGCGTTCTGAAGCGCGGCCAAGTCGGCGATCGTCGCCTTGGCGCCGAGCAAAATGACGAGATCGGCGTTGCCGGGCAGGGCATCACCGGGCCGAACCCGCACCAGATCGACGGCCGGTTCAGCCTCCAGTGGATCGAGATCGTCGAAATTGGCGATGTGGGGAAGAATTGGGACGGCAATCTTGATCCGCGCGTTTGTCTTGGCGGTCGGGGGGCGGTCGAGTCCCAGAGCGTCTTCGGCCGGAAGCAGCCGGGCATCGGCAAAGAAGGGCACGAGGCCGAGTGGCTCCCAGCCAGTGGCGTGCGCGATCGTCGCCATGCCCTCGGCGAACAGCGTTGGGTCCCCGCGAAACTTGTTGACGAGAAAGCCGCGAATTTGCGCAGCATCGCTCGCGTCGATCACGATTTTGGTGCCCACAAGACTCGCAATCACGCCGCCGCGGTCAATATCGCCGATCAGCGCAACCGGTACATCGGCCGCGCGCGCAAATCCCATGTTGGCGAAGTCGTTCGCGCGCAGATTTACTTCCGATGCGCTGCCGGCGCCCTCGACGAGCACGATGTCCGCCTCTCGTTTGAGGTGGCCATAGCTGTCGAGCACGAACCGCGCCAGATCAGGCTTCATGCGCTGATAAGCGGCGGCCTTTGCGACCCCGTGAACGCAGCCCTGCACCACCACTTGTGCGCCGACCTCGCTCTGTGGCTTGAGCAGTACGGGATTCATGTGCACGCTGGGCGGCGTGCGGGCGGCACGCGCCTGTAGCGCTTGTGCGCGGCCAATCTCGCCGCCGTCCACCGTCACGGCCGCGTTGTTCGACATGTTTTGTGGCTTAAACGGTCGTACCTCGAGCCCGCGGTTTGCCAAAGCCCGTGCCAGGCCCGCAACGATCAGCGACTTGCCGACATCGGAACCCGTACCCTGGAACATGAGCGCGCGCGCGGGCACGTTCAGAACTCGATGCCGGGCTGGGCTTTCACGCCTGCCGCAAAATGGTGCTTCACCAATGTCATCTCGGTGACAAGATCGGCCGCGGCGATCAATTCAGGCTTGGCGTTGCGGCCCGTGACAGCGACATGGAGGCTTGGCCGTCGCGCCTTCAACGTGGTGACGACGGAATGCACGTCGAGATAGTCATAGCGCAGCGCGATATTGAGCTCGTCGAGGATAACCAGGCCGAACGTAGCATCGGCCATGAGTTCTACCGCCTTCGCCCAGGCCTGCTCCGCGGCGGCGATGTCACGCTTGAGATCCTGCGTTTCCCAGGTGAAGCCCTCGCCCATGGTGTGCCAGGAGATTTGATCGGCAAACACCGCGAGCGCGTCGCGCTCAGCCGAATGCCAGGCTCCTTTGATGAACTGGACGACACCCACGCGATGGCCGCGGCCGAGCATGCGCAGCGCGAGGCCGAAGGCGGCGGTGGATTTGCCTTTGCCCGTGCCGGTATGGACGATGAGGAGACCTTTCTCGATCGTCTTGGCGGCGACCTCGGCATCCTGCACCGCCTTGCGCTTCGCCATCTTGGTGCGATGACGATCGGCCTCGTTCTCTTCAACCGGTCTGCTCATGTCTCCCCCTTGATGGTGAGCGGCAATCCGGCGACCATGAGGACGACGCGATCTGCGCGCGCGGCAATGCGCTGGTTGAGCAGCCCCTGCGCATCGCGGAAGCGACGGCCCAGAGGATTATCGGGCACGATGCCAAAGCCGACCTCGTTGGCGACCAGCACGAGCGGTCCCGCGGCTTGAGCCAATGCAGCCTCAAGGCACTCGATCTCCGCATCGACATCCGCCCTCGCGAGCAATGCATTGGAAAGCCACAGCGTCAAACAATCGACGAGCATGGGCATCGTTCCGTGGGCAGCAAGCGCCCCGACGAGATCGCGCGGCGTCTCGAGGGTTGTCCAACCGGCCCCACGCCGGGCCCGATGCCTGGCAATGCGCTCCGCCATCTCCGCATCGCCTGGTTCGGCTGTTGCCACATAGATCCAGGGCGGTGGCGAGGCCGTGATCAAACGCTCGGCGTAGCCGCTCTTGCCCGAGCGAGCGCCACCGAGAACGAGCGTGAGTCGGGCGCTGCACGATGCAGCGGGGGTCGCCAAGACGACTACGCGCCGGGAACGAGCTGACCGATGAGAGCTGTTAATCCCACCCCAATGATCGCCGCTCCCGCAAGCCGCGATGCCATTTCGGAGACACCAACGGATCTCCACCGCACGAACAGCGCTGTTCCGATGGCGAGCGCGCTCTGAATCAGAATGAGACCGAGAAGATACGCGTGGAGCGGAGAACGCTCCGCGCCGTAGATGGATTCGCCGAATGCGTAGCCGTGGAAGAGTCCCGCTACGGCGAAAAGCGCCGCCCACCGCCAGACCGATAGAGCACGCCCACGCGCAATCAGGAACCCTGCTAACAGAACCGAACAGGCAACGATAATTTCGGCGCCTGGGAAATTGATGCCGTTGACGTGCAGCATGACGCCGATCGCCGAGGCGATCACGAACAGCGCCGGCAACGCCAGGTTTAGGCCGCCCACGCCGGCCACAATGCCGATCGCCAACAGAAAAGCCAGGTGATCCGGCCCAATGACCGGGTGGCCGATCCCGGATAACAGCCCTTCGGCAAAGGTTGCGGGCGTCTTGCCGCCCATCACATGATGGGCAAACGCCGATGTTGAAAAAACAGACGAACCCGCGACAAGCGCCGCGCGGCAAAGCAGACGTAAGCTCATGACATCCCCCATGCGCCTTGCGGATTTAGCCGCGGATTGGGGCAACGCCCCTCGCCGCATTTCCTTTTTCGTCCCAACCGGGTGGGAGTGGACGGCCGCACGACTATAGCTGCCGGTAGATCGATCGCAAGCGCGCACGGCGCATCGGCATTGACAAAGCGAGGACGGCCGCCGTTAAGTGCCTGCGATCGACGGTCTCTCAGTCGAGAGCGAATAGGGAATGCGGTGCGGAACGATGTTCCAATGCCGCAGCTGCCCCCGCAACTGTAAGCGGCGAGCCCGTGCCACATTGCCACTGGGACGAATCCCGGGAAGGCGGTGACGGGCGGCGACCCGCGAGCCAGGAGACCTGCCGTTGATTCGGTCGTGACTCGGGCGGGGTGCCTCGGGGGCGGATCGATTGCAACCAGGCACCCGGTCGGGGCCATCGCCCTGTGGAGCGGCACGGGTGACTTCTATCGGACAGCCGAGTCGGACCGATGCCGCGGCATCCACCGACGCTGCGACTGTGTACGTCTGCATTACCTGCCGATATGCCGGCGAAGGAGAGAGCGAACCGCGACCCGGCGCAATCCTGGCAGCGGCGACGGCGCAAGCTGCCGAAGGCAGCGGCGTCGTGATCCGGCCGGTGCGGTGCTTGGCCAACTGCACGCGCGGCTTGAGCGCCGCTGTGCGCTGCAATGGCTCGTGGACCTATGTGTTCGGAGGCCTTGACGCGGCTTGCGGTCCGGCGCTCGTCGACGGTGCGCGTCTGCTGGCGAACGCGACTGACGGAATCATGCCATGGCGGGGACGGCCAGAAGCTCTCAAGCGCGGCCTCATCGCCCGCGTGCCACCTCTCGATTTCAAGGAGTTCGAATGAGCGATTCGTCCGCGCGCGTGCCGTGTACCATCGTGACCGGGTTCCTCGGAGCCGGCAAGACGACGTTGATCCGGCATGTGTTGACCCATGCCAATGGACGGCGGCTCGCGGTCATCGTCAACGAGTTTGGCGATGTCGGCATCGACGGTGAAATTCTCAAGGGATGCGGCGACGAGGCGTGTCCGCAAGATAACATTGTCGAGCTGGCCAACGGTTGTCTCTGCTGCACGGTTGCGGACGACTTCGTGCCGGCGCTGGATACGATCCTCGCGCGAACACCGCTGGTCGAGCACATCGTGATCGAGACATCTGGGCTCGCGTTGCCGAAGCCGCTGGTCCAAGCCTTTCAGTGGCCGGCGATCAAAAGCCGAGTCACCGTGGATGGAGTTGTCGCGGTGGTCGATGGTGCCGCATTGGCGGAGGGCCGCTTCGCCGCCGATCCTGACGCGCTCGCACGTCAGCGCAATGCTGACGCCGCTCTCGACCACGATAACCCGATCGAAGAAGTATTCGACGATCAGATCGCCTGCGCCGATCTCGTCGTGCTGAACAAGCTTGATTTGTTGGATGCCGAGGGGGCCGACAAAGCAACCGCGGTGGTCCAGCGGGCGTTGCCGCGTGCCGTTAAGGTTGTGCCGGTCGCCAACGGCAAGGTTGATGCCGCGGCATTGCTCGGGTTGGGTATCGGCACGGAAAACGACATTGCCAATCGCCGCACCCGCCATGACGCGGAGACGGAGCACGATCACGATGATTTTGAAAGCTTCGTTCTGCCGCTGCCGGAAATTTCCGATCCCGCAAGCCTCGCCGCGCGCATTGCGGCGGCGGCTACGCAAGCCAGCGTTCTACGCGTCAAGGGATTTGCGGCCGTGACTGGCAAGCCGATGCGTCTGCTCGTACAGGCGGTCGGGGCGCGCGTGAGCCATCACTACGATCGCCCGTGGACCGCCGAAGAGGCAAGGGAAGGTCAGCTTGTCATTATCGGCATGAAGGGACTCGATCACGAAGGTATCGCACGCTCGCTGCTGGGATGAACGATGCATTTTCTGGCGACCACCGCGGCTTCCGTCGACGACCTGGTCGAAGCCGTCGATCTGCGCCAGCCTCCCGGGGACATCGCGATTCTCTCTTTCGCGGACAGCGATTTGTCCGGTCTGGCGGCCGCCTGGACGGTGCAGCGGAATAAGCTCCCCAGTATGCGGCTCGCAAACCTGCGGGATTTGCGCCACCCACTCTCGGTCGACCTTTGGCTCGACGGAGTGGGAAAGCACGCCAAGGTTATCCTCGTGCGTTTGCTCGGAGGACTCGACTGGTGGCGTTACGGCATTGAGCGGCTGTCGTCGCTGGCGCGCGAAAGCGCGATCGCGCTTGCAGTGCTTCCTGGCGAGGATCGCGACGATCCTCGCCTCGCCGAAGCCTCCACCTTGCCGGTGCACGAACTCAACACGCTGCTCGGTTTCTTTCGCGAAGGCGGGTCAGAGAATCTGGCAGCGCTGCTTCGGCGCCTCGCGCGCCATGCGGGATCGGTCATCGATGTGTCGGAGCCGCGCCCGGTGCCGCGCACAGCGGGATACATCCCCGAGATAGGCGCCGTCGACCTCGACCGACTCGTCGCGAATTGCCCGCAAGGCCGTCCCCGAATTCCGATCATCTTCTATCGCGCGATGCTGCTCGCCGCAGATACGGCGCCGATCGATGCGCTGTGCCAAGCTCTGGCGGATCGGGGTCTTGCGCCTGCCCCGCTGGTGGTGCCGAGCCTCAAGGATCAAGCGGCGGCGGAGTTCATACGCACGGCGCTCGCACGCCTCGAACCCGCGATCGTCGTGACCGCGACCGCGTTTGCCGCGGCTGCGAGCGGCGGCGAACCGACGCCGTTCGACGACATCGATGTGCCCGTGCTCCAGGCCGTGATTGCAACCACACGGCGTTCGGCCTGGTCGCAAAGCCCGCGCGGGCTCGGGCCTGCCGACCTGGCGATGCACGTCCTTCTGCCCGAGCTCGACGGCCGAGTGCTGCAAGGCGTGATTGCTTTCAAGGGGCCGCTGCCGACGCAGGAGGATCTATGCTTCACCGCATTTGGCAGCCTGCCGGAGGCGGATCGGGTTGCGATTCTGGCCGACCGAATTGCGGCGCTGGTTGCACTGCAGACGAAACCGCGGCCTCAACGGCGCGTCGCGATTTTGCTGCCGGATTACCCGGGCGCGCCGGGCCGGGCCGGCTATGCCGTTGGCCTCGACGTGCCGGCGAGCGTTGTCGCGCTGCTGGCGGATATGGAAAAGGCGAGCTACGGCGTCGCGGGCGCGCCGAAAAGCTCACGCGCCGTTCTCGACGCACTGCGTCAGCCTTCGAACGACGCGGCCCTGTCGCTCGATCGCTATCGCGAGCTCGCGGCGTCCATTCCCGCTGAGGCCATCGAGCGCGTGCGCGCTGCCTGGGGCGACGCCGAAAACGACGGCGACGTGCAAGACGGCTCATTTCGTTTTCGCGCGCGGACGTTCGGCAGCGTTATCCTCGCATTCCCTCCCGACCGCGGACGCTCGACCGAGCGTCGGGCGGACTATCACGATGCTACTTTACCGCCGCGTCACGCGCTGCTCGGGTTTGCGCTCTGGCTTCGGCATGTCGCCAAGGTCGATGCGCTCATTCACATGGGTGCGCACGGCACCTTCGAATGGCTGCCTGGCAAGGCAGTCGCGCTCACCGCCGCGTGTTTCCCGGAATTGGTGGTCGGCTCCCTGCCTGTGATCTATCCCTTCCTCGTCAGCAATCCCGGGGAAGCGGCGCAGGCAAAGCGGCGGATCGCAGCGGTGACGATTGGGCACTTGCCGCCGCCGCTCGTCGAGGCGGAGATGGCGGGAGACGCCCACGACCTCGAGCGGCTTGTCGATGAATACGCTCAGGCCGACGGCCTCGATCGGCGCCG
>VAZM01000339.1:0-436 GCA_005883135.1 Alphaproteobacteria bacterium | reverse complement strand
CAGGCCGAACGAAGCGGGCTTGCGGCCGAGGCGCGGGTAGATCCCGACGGTGCTCCGGACGATGCATTGCGACGCGTCGACGCTTGGCTCTGCGATCTCAAGGAGCTTGCGATCAAGGACGGGCTCCATGTCTACGGGCGCGAGCCGGAGAGCGTTGCCGATCCGGCTTGGCGGGCGAGCGGCGAAGCGGAACGCGCTGCGATCTTGGCCGCCTTGGACGTTCGCCGCATCGCGCCCGGGCCGGCTGGTTCTCCCGCGCGCGGTCGCCGCGACGTCCTGCCGACCGGACGCAACATGTTCGCCGCTGATGCGCGCATGCTGCCGACGCCGACCGCGACCGATCTCGGCCGGCTTGCCGCCGACGAGGTGCTGCGCGCCTATATGCAAGGTCACGGTGAAATGCCGCGCGCGACGGTGATCGATCTTTGGGGCAGCG
>VAZM01000669.1:351-2429 GCA_005883135.1 Alphaproteobacteria bacterium | reverse complement strand
CGGGACGATCGATCTTACGGTCGTGCTGCAAACGGAGCAAGCGTTGTTTCAGCAGCAAGACCTCGTGGCGCAGGCGCGGTTCGCGCGCCTGCAGGCGATCGTCGCGCTGTTTCAGGCGCTGGGCGACGGCTGGTTTCTCGACCGAACGCTCGTGCCGCCGCCCCCGCCGGCCCCGGCCGACAAAACGTGATCTCGCGCCCAGAAAGCTGATGCTCGCATGGCAGGTTTTCGCAGGTTTTTGATCATCCTCGTCGCCGGAGCCGCGCTCATCGCCGTGGCGATGATGATCCTCGGCGGCAATTCCCAGCGTCAGCGCAACGCGGGCCGCTTCGGCAATCCGGACGGACCCGTTCCGGTGCTCGCGGCCGAAGCGCAGGTCGCCGACGTCCCGGTCTATCTCGACGGCGTCGGCACGACGCGCGCGCTCAACACCGTCACCGTGCGCCCGCAGGTCGACGGCAAGATCGGAACGCTCGTCAGTGTGAATTTCCGCGAGGGGCAGGACGTCAAAGCGGGCGACGTCCTCGCCCGTATCGATGCGAGGACCTATCGGGCGCAGCTCGATCAGGCGGTCGCCAAGAAGGCGCTCGACGAAGCGCAGCTCGCCAACGCGCGGGTGGACCTCGAGCGCTACGCGAACCTCATCAAAACCAATGCCATCAACCGGCAGCAGCTCGATACGCAGCGCGCGCTGGTCGCGCAGCTCGAAGCGCAGGTGCGGCTCGACCAGGGCGCGGTCGACAATGCCCAGACCTACCTGAACTACTGCACGATCACCGCGCCGATCAGCGGCCGCGTCGGCATTCGTCTCGTGGACGAAGGCAATCTGGTGCATGCGTCCGACCCGACCGGGATCGTGGTCCTGACGCAGATCAAGCCGATCTCGGTGCTGTTCACGCTGCCGCAGCAGCAGCTCGGCCAGGTCAACAAGGCGTTCGCGAAAGCGCCGTTGCGCGTCGAGGCCACCGAATCCGACACCAAGCAGGTGCTCGACCGCGGCACGCTGCAAGTCGTCAACAATCAGGTCGACCAGACGACCGGCACGGTGCAGCTCAAGGCCGAGTTTCCCAACGCCGACCTGCAGCTCTGGCCGGGGCAGTTCGTCAACGTGCGGCTCCTGATCGACACCTTGCGCCAGGTCGTGGTGGTGCCCACGGCCGCCGTGCAGCGCGGCCCGAACGGCACGTTCGTTTATCTGCTGCAGCCGGACAGCACCGTCTCGGTCCGCCTGGTCTCGGTCACGCAGCAGATCGCGTCGTCACCACCGGCTTCGGGCAGCTGTCCGACGGCCGCAAAGTCGTCGTGAGCACCCGGCCGCCAGGCAGCCCCGAAGCCGCCCCGAGCACAAGCCGGCCCGAAAACGGCGGGCGTCCGCCGCGTCGGCAGCGCGGAGCCGACAAGACATCCGAGGCGAGCGGCGCGGCCCCGAGCACGACGCCATGAACGTTTCCGCAAGCGTCTCGGCGCCGTTCATCCGCCGTCCGATTGCGACCTCGCTGATCGGCGTCGCGGTGCTGCTCGGCGGCGCGCTCGGCTACTGGCTGCTGCCGATATCGGCGCTGCCGCAGGTCGATTTCCCGACCATCCAGGTCACGACGCAGCTGCCGGGCGCCAATCCCGATACGACCGCTTCGCTGGTGACGGCGCCGCTCGAGCGCCAGTTCGGGCAGATCCCCGCCCTCACCACGATGACCTCGTCGAGCTCCTACGGCATCAGCCAGATCACGCTGCAGTTCGAGCTCAACCGCGACATCGATGCCGCCGCCCAGGACGTGCAGTCCGCGATCAATGCCGCGGGCTCGACCTTGCCGCGCAACCTGCCGTATCCGCCGACCTACTCCAAGGTGAACCCGGCCGACGTGCCGGTCGTCACCCTGGCGCTGACCTCGGACACCGTCGCGCTGCGGCAATTGAGCGACATCGCCGACACCTTGCTGGCGCAGCGCCTGAGCGAAGTGACCGGGGTCGGCCACGTCTCGGTCGAGGGCGGCATCCGTCCTGCGGTGCGCGTCCAGGCGGATCTGGCGCGGCTCGCCGCCTACGGCATCGGCCTCGAGGATCTGCGCTTCGCGATCGTC
>VAZM01000669.1:0-253 GCA_005883135.1 Alphaproteobacteria bacterium | reverse complement strand
CCAACGTGCTCGACGGGCTGGAGAACACCAAGGTCGGCGGCTGGTACGAGGGCGCGCCGGCCGTGATCGTCGACGTGCAGCGCCAGCCCGGCGCCAACGTCATCGAGACCGTGCAGCGCGTGCTGGGCGAGTTGCCGAAGCTGCAGCGCGCCATGCCGGCCGGCGCCAAGCTCACGGTGGTGAGCGACCGCACCAACACCATCCGCGCCTCGGTACGGGACGTGCAATTCACCCTCATTCTCGCCGTCGCGCT
>VAZM01000478.1 GCA_005883135.1 Alphaproteobacteria bacterium | reverse complement strand
GATGTCGCTTCGCTTCAGACGACCGAACTGGACGCCATGGAAAACTGTCGCGTTCGAGATCGTCGACGGGCTCGGGAAGGCCGTTGTGTTGATTGCCTCGACCGTCGCTGTCGTTGTTATGAGCATTGTTCTGGCGGCCATGTCGTTGCTGCCGTAACCGTCCCGCAGCCGCGGGTGCCCTCTAGGCTCAATATGCCCCGGCTGTTCGCAATTGGCTTGGCGTCTTTCCGGTCCAGCGCTTGAAGGCATGCGTGAATGCGCCCACCTCATGAAAGCCGAGCAGCCAGGCAATTTTGGATACATGCAGCTTGCGGTCATCGAGGTACCGAACCGCTAGATCGCGCCGCAGCTGCTGAAGTATCGCGGTGAAGTTCAACCCCTCGTCAGAAAGCTTTCGTGCAAGCGTCCTTTCGCTCATCCCCAGGCTGCGAGCAACATCTGCCACAACCACTCTTCCATGCGGGAGCAACGGCGAGATCGCGTTCTCAACCCTCGTCCGCAGGTGGCTCCTATCACCCTTTTTATTGGCTAGCGCTGCCTCGCAGTATTTAACGAGAAGGTCATTGAGATAAGGATCGGAGTGAACAAACGTCAACTCACGTGCGTCAAGGTTTAAGGCAAATTCGTCCGTGTCAGCGCCGAACTCGACTTTCGTTCCGACAAACCGCGCCATTTCCGAGGTAACGCTCGATCGATGATGAGAAATGCAGAAGTACTGAGGTATGAGATTCTGCCCCGTCAGCATGCGGCAAATTCGTAACAAACCAAACATACAAAATTCAATTTGATGTTGGTCTGAGTGCCGTGGAACGCCAGCGTAACCCAGATTAAGAATGAGCCTATTTCCCTCTCTATACCCGAACACAAGGGCCTCATTGGTCACTCTGCTGTATCGAGCGAGACGCTTCAGCGCCTCGCTTAAAGTCCGCGAAGACGCCATGACGTAATAGAGCAGCCCGATTTCGCGCGGATCGTGATCGCGAGCTAGCGTGAAGCCGAGGCAGTCATCCTTCAAAGCAATCGCCGCCTCGTTCAAGAGCGCGATTTGACTTCGCACAGTCAGTCGCTCTTGCGGTTGGGCGATCAGCTCCGGCGTCAGTCCCACACGTTTAAGAAGAGGCGCCACCGGCACCCCGGCGGTCTTGAGGCGCGCGACAGCTAGGCGGGAAAGCCCGCCTCCCGCCATCGGGATTGAAGCTAAGCCCGGTTCAGAATTCAGCGCTGAGGAGGTCCCATTGGTCATGCCTTGAGCCCCGGGGGCGGCGGCAACTGTCACCATGGCGGCGAAGAGCAAATGTTTGGCGCAGAGTAACAAGTCCCGCAGCGGAGGCAAAGCGACTAAGAAGCAGAACTGCCAATGGACAGCGCCATGACGCTCCAGGAAGCCAAATCGGTCGCGCGCCATCTCGGGCTCACCCTGCGCAAGGTGCGCTCTGGCGACTATCGCGTGAACTTCCGCGATGGAAACGAGACAACGCGCTACTACACAGACAGCCTCGAAGACGCCGTCAAAACAGCGGTTGAGATGACCCGTAAGCGAGCTTTGTGAGCTACACCGCACACAGTTGGGACACGATCTGGCGTCACTGGCGATCATTCAAAACGGAGTAGCTAACCATGCCCCCAACACTCGAAGCCCGTACCGCGGATCGCGCCATCGCCAGCTTGCGCAAGGCGATCGAGGAGCTGGCGGCGGAACGTCCGCGCGACGCACGCGCCATGGTCGTCAACGCGTCAGGCAGTGTCGCGGCGCTCCGTGAGATGATCGAGGGCCAAATTCTCAAGCAGCCAGGAATAATGAAGTGAAAGTGAAAAGTTCGACGCTACCGCCGCCGGCAGGGTCTACCGCCGCACCAGCAAGAGGCGCGTCTAGTAGTTTGCCCTCATGACCGTTGCCTCCTTTACCAACGTCAAGGTCTCGATTTGCGACGACAGCGCAACGCTTTATTGCCTCTCTTGGGAGTATGACTGCGCGCGCAATCACGTCTGGATTGATCGCCACAGCTATACGATAGAAGCGGATCCGACCTTCAAACGGCGGCCAACGGTTTACGTGAATCCTCCGCAGAACGTGCGTCTCGGCATGGACGGCTATTTTCCCACGCGCAAGCTCGATGCCCGCAAGCATGGCATCGTCGACACCGTGCTCGCCCACGCCAAGCGCGCCGGGCTGTTCGAGGCCGCCATCGCCAAGCTCAGAGCACGCGAACGCGACTAAGCCGACGGGCACGCTGCGTGATTGCGTTTGAGCGCGTCGAGGCGGCTGCGCTGACGATGCTCGAAGCAGTGAAGGAAGCACTAGTCTATCTCGATGCCCCGCCTGGCTCGGCTCTTGCCGGCCGCGCGCGCTGCGTGAATTACTGCAGCCCGCACCGCACAGTTCTGGCACCGACGAACAAATGTTTGGCGCAGATTAACAACCTCCGTACGGCGGGCAAAGCGACCAAGAAGCACTGATCCGCAAGAGCGAGCAATAGAGCCCAGGAATTAATGGAAATGCTTGAGCAACATAGACAAAGCAACGAGACCGTGCGGAGCGTGCTTGGGGTGGTCCTCCGCCACGCAGATTGGAAGACGGCACGAAAAATCGTGGCTGACCTCCAGGCAGTCGGCGGCAACAAATCGTTCCGCAACACCATTCTTCGAATTAGCACCCTTGATGGAAATACCCTCGCGGGAGCGCACGGCGCGCCGCGTCCGCCTCTTGGGGGATCGTCAGCTTTAGGGCGCAATGGCGCGTCACCGCCACTTTCACTGACTGCCGAGCTGGCCAAGCCGAGCCGGCCAAGCCGAGCTGGTCGCCGTCCCCGCGGGGTTACTGACCATGTCACACAGTTCTGGCTGCAATGAACAAATGTTTGGCGAAGAGTAACAAGTCCGACGCGGAGGGCAAAGCGACTAAGAAGCGTGAAGCGAGATCGCGAAGGCATTGTCCCCCCCTGAAATGAGACCCACGGAAGGGAAAAGGACGGCACTTTCAATTGAGGCAAGCCCGAACACATCGAGCACCAAGCACAAGAAGGCATCGACCATGAAATCCATTCCGCCCGACTCCTATCTTAAGGATTACAAGAAGCGTCGTAGTGCGTTCCTCGAGGAGCTGATCGCATCAACGCCGAACCTGACCGTGCGCGCTAAAGAGTTCCGGCGATGGATCGACGAAAACTCACCTCATAGGGACGATGACGAAGCCTAAGACCTGGCTGGACCTCGCGCTCTCCCCT
>VAZM01000477.1 GCA_005883135.1 Alphaproteobacteria bacterium | reverse complement strand
ACCTGTTCATCGCTCCGACGATCGGGTTCGGCTTGCTCTACGGCTTTGTCATCGTTCGGCTAGCCCGCAGACGCCTTGTCTGGATCAACGTTACAACGAATCCGACTACGGAATGGATTGCGCGCCAGATCACAGAGGCATTCCCTTGGAATGAGGCTCCGCGCTACCTGATCCATGATCGGGATTGCGTCTATGGTGCCGCCGTCACGCACCGATTACGGGCTATGGGCATTCGTGATAGGCCCATCGCCCCAGGCTCACGGCAGAACGGCTTCGCCGAAAGATTGATCGGATCGATCCGTCGCGAGTGCGTCGACCACATTGTCGTCTTGGGCGAGGCTCACTGCGCCGGATTCTGGGCGAATACGCCGCCTACTATAATGCGTCCAGAACGCACCGGTCGTTGGACAAAGATGCGCCTGTCTCACGCCCAGTTCAGCGGATCGGAAGTATTCGCTCCCATCCGTTCCTCGGCGGACTACATCACCATTCCACGACCATTGGCAGCACCGTGAGGTGACGCCGTTCCCCTATGTTCCCAAAGCCGAACATGCCTGTTCCCAAAGCCGAACAAGCCTGTCGCAGCCCCGCGAGCAAAGCAGCCAGGCCCCAAACGGGCGCTGGCGCGACCGCTGGTGGGGCGGGACATGCGCGGGGACGAGCGTACAGGAAATTCAGCACCACGATTACGGCATATTCGCTGGCTATACCGTTCGCGAGCCATGCGGAGTTGGGCTTGGCCGCGAACGGTTCGAGAGACTTGCCGGAGAGCCTCGTGAAACGGCCGCACACGCACACCATCATCTTGATCACCGGTGCGCTGTCTGCGTGCTCGTCTTCGGGGGACAATCCGCTCACAGTTTTTACGGATCCCGGCAAGTACCAGTATTTCACTTGCGAGCAGATCGCCGCCAATCACAAGGTGTGGTCGGCGAAGGAGCAGGAACTGAAAATGCTGATGGACAAGGCCGACCAGGGAGCCGGCGGCACCGTCGTCAGCGTGCTCGCCTATAAGGCCGACTACGTCGCCGCCAACGAGGAGCTCAAGGTGCTCGACGTCTCCGCCCGCGCCAAGAATTGCGAGAACCCGGCCAACTGGAGCAGCAATTCCGCGGTGAGATGATATTGGGACATCGTGGGACAGTGAGAGTCTTAGTGCACTCTACGTCGTCCGGTGGTCATGGAGCTATCGCCGAATCTTGGTGACGGAAGGGGTCAGGCGGCGGCGGCTTGAGCTTGCGATCTGACAACCTCGATTCCATCGGCGAACTTTACGCCAAGGATGACTTTCGGCAACTGGTTTTGGCCATCGAGGCGACGCCAGCTTTTCTCGGCGGCCTCGGCGAGCTTGAAGATCATGGCGAGCGCGGTCTTGTTCGAAAGACATCCCTTGGAGCGCACCGTGCGGTGGCGAACCGTCGCGAACGAGCTTTCGATGACATTCGTCGTGCGCAAATGCTTCCAACGAACCGCAGTTCAGCATCAAGCGCGGCATCAAACCAAGCTGCAGGATCGGCCGGCAGAAACTCAGCAGCCGCCATGCCGACCAAGAATGGCGACATGCCGCCGCCGTTCTCGTCGTATCGCAGCTGCGCAAAGGGATGATCGCGCCATTTCTTCGGATGCGGCCGCTGCCATGCCGGACGGCGGCGCTTGGATCGTTTCGGAGGTAGTCTGCGTGCAGCCATTCGGGCCTCCAGTCAGGCTCGGGTGGTTAGGGGCTCGCTCGGCGTTGACGCGCAGGGCGGGTCCCGCCTGCCGGGCGGCAGGCAACCGACATGGTCTCACAACTTCGCCGATTTCTCCAGCAGCGCGGACCGGACCCGGCGTCCGCGAGGGTCGGTGTTAGTGGATTCCATCGAGTCGTCGACGCGGCGGGGACTCTACCGACCATCGCTGGTTGTTACCCGTAACGGCGGGCATGGAGATCGCGCCTGCGTGGGGTCGTCGCAGTGTCCCGCCACGCATCGGAATGGCCGAGGCCGCCGGCGAAGGGATCAACCTCCAGTTCTGCTGGACTTGTTTTGTGAGGTTGGCTGCGAGATTTACCTTAACAATCAACTAAAGTCATTTGTACGGCCTGAAATCTCGACAGAACCACTCACCACGCGCATCCTTGCGCGTGCCATTTCATTTCCCGCAAAGGATCATGCCCCCATGACCCCGGACGATAACTACCCCATCGTCGAGCTCGACCCCATCGAGACCATTTACACCGACGGCGCTATTTCCGCCGAAATCATCGGCGGGGCAACTCGTACGCTATTTTTCAGATACCGGCGTCTTGAGGCCCGGCTTGTACGGGTACCGATCTTGGAGCTGATCCAGTCTATAACGGAGCAGCACACGCATCTGGACGCGTCTGCCCGGAAGCCGAACGCGCTAGCGAATTAACCGGCCAGCGCCGTCGTCCGCGTGCTGATTGACACCCTGCAATCAGGCAGAGCGCGCGTTATCGTGGCTCTGACGACAATGGACCAGGGTTGATCCCCTCGAAAAGCTGAGCGCACGGGCGTAGCATTGCGACAGCGCGGGGCGGGCGATGCTTGCCCCGCGTTTTCACTGTTGGCCTATGCGGCCTGTTTGTCGCCCTTCGCCTTCAAACGCTCGGCGAGCCTAATCCACGTGGCAGCCATTTGCACGAGCTCAGCTTTGCTCTGCGGATCGGCGACCACGCGCGAGAGGCGCAAGTATTCGGTCGCGAGCCTCCAATACTCTTCAACGCTTTTCACGCTGTCCCCCACGGAAGTTAACGCACCGTGGACCAACAACTAGCTGTGGTCTGGATTGCTAATGTTTAACGGGACGGGTTGACCTGCAATTTTGTCTGAACCTGTGGCTTCAACAACACACACACATGAAAGGCCCCGCTCCGGGGAAAGCGGGGCCTCTTGGGAGGATTCGCCGACCCGGGCTTACCGATCGATCCACTGCACGCTAAGTCCTGGCGACTTCACTGCGCTCAGCACCTCAACGATGAGTCCGGCGACCGTGGAATTGGCGCCGCTGATCGACGAGATCGTCGGTACCGCTCGCCAACTCGCCGAGCAGAACAATAACCGCCTGGTCGTGGAAACCCAGGAGAACCTGGGCGCGCTCACCGTCGATGGCGGGATCTGCAAGACCCCGCGACCGCGCGGAAGCTTGTGCACGAGGTCCGGCCACACTTCGATCAACTCGCGCATTTCTTCCGAAATCGTCCTGCGTTTGAATGTGAGCAGCTCTCTTCGCAGTTGCTTAAGCTCTGCTGGCGCCACCAAACGGGGTATCGCGTAGTTCATCCACGTCCGACGGAAAAGCTTCAGCACCACGTCCCCGAGCGCGGCAGGATTTGCCGGTGTTCTTCATTCAAAAGTTCCAGCACTATGAGTTCGTCGATTTCCGTTACGTGTAACGGGATGCGAGCATACTGGATTCCCTGTCGCCGTCGCTGCCGATAGAGGCGCATCCGCTCGGCTACCCGGGTCGACGGGGCGTCTAGCTCTTTGATGCACGTCAAGGATTCAATCTTCGCCGCTAGAACTTATTTTTGAGTCGGACAAGGCGTTTCATCAGCCAAGCGCCTGAACGCGCCTCTACGACCGCAGCGCGCGATTTCCAGCGCCAGTAAGTTCGCCAGTGCATTCTTGGCGGTTTTTCAGGAAACGGTTGCCTTAGGTTTTCGCTACCGCCAAGCCGCATTCGTATTTTACGCGCCTGGCCGATGGCGCGCGAATGAGGACTTTCTTGCTGGCTTGCATACGCGAGCCCAAAGCAGTCTCTGCACGCGAGTTGTGACCCGTAGCGGAGATATAGCTTTACAACCCGGCGTTCGCAGTACCGCCCTCGGCGGGAAGAAGTGCACACAAACCACGGCCGCTTACCCCCGAGCGCGCAATCTGTCCAAACTACGGGCACACGTTGATCGAGTTCAATACGACTGTGGTCTCTCAGGTTGTACGCGCGGAACATCAGAAGAACGCCGTCGATCTCGGCGCGTATCTGGATAGCGCCGGACTGGTGCCCATACCATGGCGACCACGGAAAGGAACTGCCGGGGCGGAGCCGAGCGCGGGTTGGGGTGTGATCGTCAGCTCGGCTTTTGAAGCGCCAGCTCCCGTTTCCAGTTTCGATGATGTCGCACTGTTCGACCGTAATCTGAGGCGATACGCCACGGCGAAGGCGCCGCAATGTTTCGAGGTGGAGCGCATAAGCCCGCATCAGCGTTGCCGCCGCGCTCGCATAAGCCGAAGCGGTCCGGTGTCCTTGTGACGACATCCTGCCCAAGACAGCCATGGCAGCCGCATGTGTACACGCCATCTGAATGGCAAGCGCTGCTTCAACCTCATTCTTCGGCGCTGCTACCTGGATCAGCGCGAAAGCGGCGTTCATGGCGGTCTCGGAGACCGGCCCATCTGGCAGGCGCGCTGCGGCCTGTAGCTGTGCCAACGAAGCGCTAACGAATGAGCTTGAGGTCGTGCCAAGCGCAACCTTGAGTGTCAGCTGGGACTATTGAAGGAGGATCAGCGGCAAAATGCCGAAGCCCTCGGCGCACTTGTGTTGAATCTCGTCCAACAAGTCGTGGAGGAGATACGCGATGCCCATGCCCGTTACGGGTAACGCTCTCGCCGCCGGCGATCCACCCGCATTGCGTTACACGTAACGCCGTCGACGCTAGATCGACCTTTGATTCTCCCGGACGGCCCTTGTCGCGGATTAGGACCGTTCGGACCTGAAACTAACGCAGATGTCCCCACCCATCGGGATCGTCCGCCCCCCCTCCACCATCGGTCGTGCGGAGTGGGCGGCCTTAATGGCCTGGCAAGATATGTAGCGGGCAGGGTCTGGCTGCACGTGCGCGAGCATCATGAGCACGAACACCTCCAGGAGCGCGTCGGTTTGCGGCACTCGCGGCCAATGCCATCTCGTTCGCGCTGCTTTGGTCTTTTGGATACGAAGTGAAGGAGCAC
>VAZM01000338.1 GCA_005883135.1 Alphaproteobacteria bacterium | reverse complement strand
GCTGCGGGCACCTCGTCCCAGCGTGTTTCGACCGCGAAGCGGGCGAGGATCGGCGTGACGGCGGGCATGCAGCATAGGACGTCATACGGTCCGGCCCGAGCCCCTTCGGCGCGGTGCAATGGCGCGGGAGGTTACTCCGCCGCTTGCCGCAGGCCCAGCTGCCGCAACGAACGGTCGATCCACAGGCGCGTGAGCTTTTCCTGCACGCCGTTCTGGTTGAGCCGGGCGCGCAGATTGTCGAAATCGACGCGGTCGAGATCCTGGTCCTGATTGAAGCAGGAGAACACCACGCTCTCGACGCCACTGGCGGGATCGCGATGCACCTGCAGGCACTGCGCGCAGATTTCCTTCATCATGCACTGCATCGGCGAGTTGATCGAGGCAATCGCCTTGTGCCCGGGCTTGAGATGCTGCGCGAGCATGCCCTGCCGCGCGCGCGAGACCGCCGCCATCATTCCGTCGGACCCGATCGCGACCACCCGATCGACCTCGCCGAGCGCAATCGGCGTCTCGCCGAGCGCGCCCGAGCCGTACGCGTCGAGCGCCGCGACGATGTTGCCGATGAAGGCCTTGTCCTGCGCGCGCTCGGCGCCAAAGCCCGGCGGCTCGTCGCAACACCACACGATGGCGTCTGCCGCGCGCTCGATCTCGTCGACCTTGTAGCGGTCGATCGCGCGCTTGTAGCCGGCGAAATAGAGCACGCGGCTGCCATTCCTGCGCAGGGCCTGCCCGATCGAAAACAGAACCGCATTGCCGAGCCCACCGCCGATCAGCAGCACGGTTTCGCCGCTGGGCGTCTCGGTCGGATGCCCGGTCGGGCCCATGAGGACGACCGGCTCTCCCGGCGCAAGCTGCGCGCATAGGTCGGAGGAGCCACCCATTTCCAGCACGATGGTCGACAACAGGCCGCGCTCGCGATCCACCGCAGCGCCGGTCAGCGCCAGCCCTTCCTTCGCCAGCCGGGTGCCGTCGGCATCGCGCGACAGCGTCTCATAGTTCTGCAGCCGATAAAATTGTCCGGGTGCGAAGGCGCGCGCGGCCATAGGCGCGCGCACCACCACCTCGACGATCGAAGGCGTGAGCCGGTTAACCTCCTGCACCGTGGGCCGCAGTTCCTCGTTCAGTCGCGCGATCAACGCCGCCGGCGAGACCTGCGATGGTCGCTGCCGCGCCAACATGCGGCTGACCACGGGGTAGCCCTGCTTGGCGCTTGCCATCGCTTTGACCACGTTGCCGGCAAAGGACGGATGCAGATCGCCGAAGAAGCTGATGGCGCGGCCATCCGCATCGACGCTCATCAACACATGGGCGGCGGACGGCTTGGTGACGCGTTCCGGCGTGACCTTGCCGCCGTTCTCATCGACTGCCTGGAAATACTTGCCGTCGATGCGCACGTGCTGCGGCTCCTCGCGCGCGAGCACGGTGTTGGGTTGCGTGCCTGCCGCGACCAGGACCGTGCGCGCCGGCAGGACGACGTCGCGCGGCGGAGCGGAGGCATCGGCGTGCGCCTCGGAGAGGCGCAGCGCGCGGGCGCAACCGAAGCCATCGAGCAGGACTTCTTGCGGGGTCAACCGCTCGGCAAACGCGATCCCTTCTTCCAGCGCTTTGCCCACCTCTTCGTGGTTGAGCGTGTAGCTCGGCGAGTCGATCAGGCGCCGCCGATAGACGATGGTGGCGCCGCCCCATCGGCGCATCAGCTCGGCGAGCTGCGGCTTGCGGCCTTCGCGCACGGCCAAGGCGCGCTCGGCGCGAATCTCGCGCGCGTGCTGCATGAATTCGGAAGCGGCTTCCACCTCCTGCGCGCTCCAATCGGCGCGCACCGCCGCTTCCCCGCGCTCGGCGATCAGCGTCTCATAGCGGCTGAGGAACTTCTCCACTTGCAGTGGGTAATACGCCAGCGCCTCGGTCGCGGTGTCGATCGCGGTCAGTCCGCCGCCGATGATCACGACCGGCAGGCGCACCTGGAGATTGGCGAGGCTGTCGGTCTTGGCGGCGCCGGTAAGCTGCAGGGCCATCAAAAAATCGGAAGCCTGCCGGACGCCGGCGGCAAGCCCGTTCTTCATCGCCACGATGGTCGGTCGCCCTGCCCCGGCGCAGAACGCGATGTGATCGAAGCCGAGCGCGAAGGCGCCGTCGATGGTGAGCGTGCCGCCGAAGCGCACGCCGCCGAACATCGCGAATTCGCCGCGGCGTTCCAGCAGCAGGCGGATGAGCTTGAGAAAATTCTTGTCCCAGCGCACGGTGATGCCGTATTCCGCGACCCCGCCGAACCCGGCCATGACACGTGCGTCGAGCGGCTCGCGCAGCTCGGCGATGTCGCGGATCGGGCGGAAGGGAGAACGCGCGCCGCTCACCGCGACGCCGGAGACGCCGGGCTCGAGCGGCTCGATCTTGAGGCCGTCCACTGCGACCACGGTCTGGCCGTCGTTAATGAGGTGATGGGCAAGCGTGAAGCCCGCGGGCCCGAGTCCCACGACGAGCACCTTGCGGCCGGTCGAAGGCTTCGGCACCGGCCGGCGCAGATCGAGCGGATTCCACCGCGTCAGCAAACCATAGATCTCGAACCCCCAGGGCAGCGCCAGAACCTCCTTGAGGACGCGCGTCTCCACTTGCGGAATGTCGACCGGCTCCTGCTTCTGATAGATGCACGCCTTCATGCAGTCGTTGCAGATGCGGTGTCCGGTAGCGGCGCACATCGGGTTGTCGAGGACGACAACGGCAAGCGCGCCGACGGTGTGGCCGCCGGCCTCCACCAAATTCATCTCGGAGATTTTCTCCTCGAGCGGGCAGCCCGCGAGCACCACGCCGAAGGCGCTCTTCTTGAACTCGCCGCTCTTTTCCCTGAGCCCCTTGGCGCAGGAATCCTTCCCTTGGTTGTGGCACCAGATGCAGTAATTAGCGTGATCGAGCGCGCCGGCGAGATCCGTTCCCTGGTCGGTCAGGGCGAAACCGTCGCGCGCACGGCGATGCGAGGCGGGCAGCTTGAGCATCGCGATGCCGTCGACGACCTCGGTCTCGACTGGAACGAGGCGATGCGGATCGATCTTGCGCGGCAGCTTGAACAGCACCCCGTCTCTGTGCCGGTGCTGGCCTTGCGGGGTGTGCGTCGCCCAGGCGGCGTACTGCGCGGCTAGATCGAGCGCGGCGGCATGCTCGGCCTCGGCCTTCATCCAGGCCTCGACCCGCTGGGCGAAGCGCAACTCGGTGAGCGCGCCGCCGATGAGCGTTTCGAGTTGCGCGGCGAGCGCCTGCCAGTCGAACGCAGCGGCTTGTTCCGGGCTATATTTTTTCGCCGCGCGACGCTGCACGAAGAGCCGCTTCACCGCATAGAGCGGCGCCAGGGCGTCATGGCGGGTGCGCAGCGCCTCGACGTCGCGGGCGATGCCGAACAGCGCGGCGATGAAGTCCTCGAGCTCGACCGCAAGCTCGACGATGAGATCGGAATAGTCCTTGCCAGCGACGCCTTCCGGCGCCGCGCGGCCCGCCATCAGCCGATTGTGCAGGTCCGCGTTGCGGCGTTTGAGGAACTCGACAAAGCACCCGTCGAGCCGCACCAGCCCGTCGCGGCGATAGAGGTCCTCAAACCGCAGATCAAACGCGAGAGAAAAGCTTTCGCTCATCGATGGAAGAAATCCTCATCGCTCCGAGATGCGCTCAATGGCACGCGTTCGCCAGACCCGCAATCGGGAATTTGCTGCACGAGAGCCCTACGCCGCGGCACGGAATCGCGCGATGACCGCAGCCGGTATCGGCACGCCTTTCATCTTGACAGGATCGCCCGGATCGCGCCCGGCCCACACCCGCGTCTCGCTGCCTTCGACGGCAAGCGCGCCGCCGATCGAGATGCGATGCGTCACCTCGAAGCTCGAGCGCCTGAACTCGCTGACCTCGGAGGCGATGTCCGCCACGTCGTTGAACTTGGCGGGCCGATGAAAGCGGGCTTTGGCGCCGACCAACGGAATTCCGACAATCCCGAAGGCCGTTGCCAGATCGTTCGGTTTCACGTTGAGCGCCGCCTCGAACAGCCGCCACGCGCTCCAATCGAAATACTCGAAGAAGCGGCTGTTGAACACGATGCCCGCCGGGTCGCAATGGCCCCATTCCACCGTAAATTGCCGCCGGTAGACAAGATTGGCCATGCGTGGGTCCGGTTTCCTTACTGGAGCCTTACCGCTGGCGGCACAAAACCCGCCTGTGCCCGAGATGTCAAATCGCCGACCCGCCTCGAATGGACCCGATCCGGACCGGTTTAAGCCGCAATTTCAGTGGACTAATGGCCTCCCCGGCACGTCCATAATCAACTGGCGGCCCGGGGCGGGAACTGCAATGGTTTCCGCGGGGGCATTCAAGCTCACTGTCGAAGTTCGGATCGTGTCGATGCGCGTAGCGGGCAGCGTATTGAGTGCGAACGGCCGACCGTGCGCCATCGTCGCGCTCGCCGCGGCGCGCTCTGCGCTTCGCTGCGGCGGACGGGCTGCCATTATTGTCGCGGCTGCGAGTGTTGCGCTGGCCGAGCCGCTGCGGGTGGAGACGCTGCCGGACGCGCTGGTGCGCACCTATCAGGGCAATCCTCAACTCAATGCCGAGCGCGCGCGGGTGCGCGGAGTGGACGAAGGCGTTCCCCAGGCGCTTTCGGCATACCGGCCGCAACTGTTGGCAACGCTAACGGGCGGGCTGCAGCAGGTACGGGTACTGTTTTTCGACAACACGATTCAGACCGCGACGCTGCACACCTGGACCATCGGTTTCACCGTATCGCAAACCCTGTTCAATGGCTTTAAGACCGCCAACACCGTTCGGCAGTCGGAGGCGCAGGTGCTCTCGGCGCGCGAAGCGCTGCGCAATACCGGCCAGGGTGTCCTGCTCGACGCGGTGACCGCCTATACCAATGTGATCGCCAATCAGAGCCTGGTGGAAGCGCAGCGCATCAATGTGACGTTTCTGCGCGAGACGCTCGGCACCACCAAGAAGCGTCTCGAGGGCGGCGACGTGACCCCGACCGATGTGGCGCAGGCCGAGGCGCGGCTGAGCCGCGGGCTTGCCGATCTCAACGCTGCGGAGGTGGGTCTTGCGATCAGCCAGGCGCTATATGCCCAAGTCATCGGCGCGCCGCCGGGCCGGCTGGTGCCGCCGGCGTCGATCGAGCGGCTGCTGCCGCACACGCGCGCGGAGGCAATCGCCATCAGCCGCAAGGAGCATCCCGCCATTATGGCGTCGATGTACGACATCGATGTCGCTTCGCTCGGCACCAGGATCGCCGAGAGCAGCTTGTACCCGAACGTCTCGGTGCAGGGCAGCGTGCAGCGGCAATGGGAGAACGATCCGACGCTCACCTCCAAGTCCCACGATATCGCCTCGCTGATGGGGACGGCGAACGTGCCGATCTACGACGGCGGGCTTGCGGCCTCGCAGATCCGGCAGGCCAAGGAGCTTGCCATGCAGGCTCGCATCGTGCTGGAGCTCGTCCGCAGCCAGACGCAGACCGCGGTTCTGGGCGCCTGGGTCACCTACGAAGGGGCTAAGGTTGCGCTCTCCGCCGCGGAGGCGGAGGTGCGCGCCGCCACCATCGCACTCTCCGGCGTGCAGAAGGAAGCGCAGGCGGGCCAGCGCACGACGCTCGACGTGCTCAACTCGCAGCAGGACCTCACCGCCGCCCGGGCGCGGCTGATCGGCGCGCAACGTGACCTCGTGATCGCCTCCTACGCGCTGCTCGGCGCCGTCGGCCGCCTCGACGTCAAGACGCTCGCCCTCAACACGCCGGATTACGCGCCCGAGGTGCACTATCACCAAGTCCGCGATGCGTGGCATGGCCTGCGCACGCCGTCCGGCCAGTAGCCCTCAGCGCCTGAGCAGAAGCTCGCACGGGGTCGGCGACGCGGGGGGTCGGCAGCGTCGATCAGCAGACCCAGACCCTCACGTAGCCCCTGCGGCTCGGAAACCAGCGCCAGCAGCCGTAATCGCCGTAATCGGCATAAACGCCGAATGCGCGAAAGCCGCGGCGGAAATGCGCAACATGATGAAAGCGGCCGACACCATGGACGTGTCCAGCGCTGCCGAAACCGGCATGGACGGGACCGGCACCGTGGAAGCCGGCATGCACGCCGTGTCCGCCGCCGTGACCACCGCCATGTCCGCCGCCATGTCCGCCGCCATGTCCGCCGCCGTGCCCGCCGCCACCCCCGCGAGCGGTCGCGATGGTCGGAGTGAGAGCCGCCGCAACGAGCGCGCTGGCGACGGCGGCAGCGATGGCCATTGTTCGAAGCATGGTGCTGTCTCCTCGTGGGCCTTCCACCCGCAGCAATGCTAATGCCGGCGGCTGACGCAGGCCTGAATGCCGGATCACGGCTGCGTGAGCCCGCCGCTTATTGGGGATGCCGGCGTCGTTGCCGCGGCGGCGTCAGGTCTGTGTAAGCAAAATAGTGAACACTACGGTGGCGGGCCGAAGTGTGCTCCGCGCCTCCTGCCAGGTGGTGCCGACCCGCGTCTCGCCGCCAGTTCACATTGTGCAATAAGGAATTCACCGTGGTCCTCATCGCCTACTACGTCGCCTTCATGATCGCCGGCGATCTCGCCGCCTATGCCATCGGCCTCGTCACCGAGCTCGAGTTCGGCGGCCACGTGAGTCTCATCGTCTTTCTTGCGCTCTATTTTCTGTTCTTGTGGATCGCGTGGCTTCTTGCGGTATGGCTGACGAAGCCCAAGGACGCGGAGCCGCAGAGCGCCCGATCCGCCTGAGATGCAGGGCCACGGTGCGGAAGAGACGCGCCGCGAGCACACGTTGCGTTAGGCAATACGAGCAAAGCGGAGCGAGAAATTTGCGCCGCCGGTCGGCCGGTTCTCGATGCTGATGGTCGCGGCGTGGGTATCGGCGATGCGCTGGACGATGGAAAGACCCAACCCCGCGCCCTCGGTCCGCCGTCGATCGCGCCGCCAGAAGCGTTGAAAGATCAATTCGCGCTCGTCCTCCTTGATTCCAGGCCCCTCATCGAGGACGCGCACGATGCCGCTGTCTTCGACGACGATCTCCACCGTCGTCCCAGGCGGCGAATAATTGATCGCGTTCTCGACCAGGTTACGGATCGCCCGCGAGAGCATCTCCGGGTTGCCGTTGACCCACACCGCGGCCTCGCTGCCGCTCAAGGCGATGTCCTTGCCTTGCGCCAGGGCCAGCGGCGCGGCGAACTCCGCCACCTCGGCGCAGATCGCGCGCAGATCGGCCTTCTCCAGAGGATCGATCGAGAAAGTCTCTAGCTCGGCGATGTCGAGCAGCTGATTGACGATGCGCGCCATGCCCTCGATGTCTTTATGCAGCGCCTTGGAGGTCCCTCGGTCGGGCAAGGTGTCGACGCGGGTGCGCAAGATGGTCAGCGGCGTGCGCAATTCATGCGCCGCATCGGCGGTAAACTCCCGCTGCACGCGGAATCCCGCCTCGAGCCGATCGAGTGCCTGATTGACCGCCTGTACCAGGGGCAGGATTTCCTTCGGCATCTTCTCGAGCGGCAGACGTATATCCGTTCTGCGCGGATTGATCTTTTTCGCCAGCTCCGAGGCGTTGAGCAGCGGCCGCAATGCCCGGCGGAAAATTACGATGTCGATCGCCAGCAGAGACAGCAGCATCGGCAGCGTGATCCATCCCACGCGTTTGAAAAAATCGGCGACGATGTCGTCGACGATGACATCGCGGTGCGCGAGATCCTCACCGACCTGAACCCATACCTTGTGCCCATCCACCTCCTTCAGCACGCTGACACCGGAGATGGCGGCTTTGCCGCGGCGCGTTTCGAGGTACGAGATGTTGGAAGAACGCGGGTCGGCGGCGAATATCGCTGATCGGTCCTCGGAGGAGGAAAACAGAACCCGGCCGGTGTCGTCGACCACCGCATAGGCATATCGTCCGACCGCCGGCGAGTAGATGTCTTCGAGCGCGGGCGGCAGATCGAGAGTCCAACTGCCGTCTGCCCCTAATCCGAGATAATGCGCAACTAGCTGCGCCTGCTCACGCATCGCCTGATTGTGCAGATCGTTCGCCGCCCATTTGAAAAAATAATAGAGCACCACCGGCATCACGATGGCGGTGATCACCAGCGCGATGACGTGCAAGAAAATGATCCTGGAGAAGATCGACTTGAAGGAAATCATGACGGTGCTTTCAGTCCGTCAGTGCGGCCAAGGCGCAATCGCGACGCGACCGGAATCCGCAAGCGTCGGCAGCGCGATCGATTCCGCGCTGTGCTTCGAGACGTGCCGCAATGACAAGCCGGGACTCATGCCGGCGCGTCTCACGCCGCCTTTTCCTCGGAAATGAGGTATCCGACGCCGCGAATGGTGTGGATTTGCACCTTGGCGCCGCGGTCGGACAGCTGCTTGCGCAGGCGATGGATGTAGACCTCGATCGCATTGGACGCGACGTCGCCCGATAGCCCGAAAATGTGATCTTCGACCAGTTTCTTCGACACGACGCGATCCTTGCGTCGCATCAGCAGTTCGAGCACGGCCGTCTCGCGGGCGGAGAGAAGCTGCGGCTTCTCGTCGATGAATGCCTGCCGGCTTTCGGTGTCGAATGCGAGGTTCGCGATCTGCAGTGCGCGCCCGAGCAGCTGGCCGGGGCGCCGCAGGAGCGCCTCCAGCCGGGCCAACAGCTCTTCGAATGCGAACGGCTTGACGAGATAATCATCGGCCCCGCTACGCAGACCGCTGACGCGATCTTGCAGCCCGCCGCGGGCGGTGAGCACCAGAACCGGAAGCGGATCCTCGCGCTGACGTATTTCGCGCAAGATCGACAGCCCGTCGCCGTCCGGCAAACCGAGATCGAGAACCATGGCGGCATAACGCGTCGTCGCGACTGCCGCCTGCGCCTCGGCGGCGGTGGTGAGAAGATCGGTTTCATACCCTGCGGCGCGCAGACGCTGAATCAGAAGTTGCGCAAGCTCTTCGTTGTCCTCGACCAGCAGCAATCTCATGCACAAGCGCTCCGATCGATGCCGCGCGTCCGCAGCCGCGCCCCGGTCACTCCGCCGGCGCCGGCACCGCCTGTTCTCGCGCCGGCCGCGTTCCCCGACGCGAGAACAGGAGAATGAGCACGGGCAGCGTGATGAGAATGACGATCGGCGCCAGCATCATGCCGCCGACCACCACCACCGCCAGCGGCTTTTGCACCTGCGACCCGATCCCGGTGGACAACGCCGCTGGCAACAGCCCGACGCCGGCAATGACGCAGGTCATCAGCACCGGGCGCATCTGCAGCTCGCCGGTGCGCAGGATCGCGGTGGTTCGCTCGACCCCCCTCTCGATCAGCTGATTGAATTGCGACAGGATGATGATGCCGTCCATGACCGAAATTCCGAACAACGCGATGAACCCGATCGCGGCGGAGACGCTGAACGGAATGTGCAACAAGAATAGCGCGAAAACTCCGCCGATCACCGCCATCGGGATCACGCTCATGGCCAAGAGGGTGTCCGGCAGCGTGCCGAAATTGATCCACAGGAGGAGCGCGATCAACGCGAGCGTGATCGGTACCACGACTTTGAGCCTCGCGATCGCATCCTGCAGATTGCCGAATTCACCGACCCATTCGAGACGCGAGCCCGTCGGCAATTGCACCTGCTGGGCGATCTTGCGTTGCGCCTCCTGGATCGCGCTGCCGAGGTCGCGGTCGCGCACGCTGAACTTGATCGGCAAATAGCGTTCCTGGCCCTCGCGATAGATATAGGAGGGGCCGGACACGAGCTTGACGTTGGCGACTTCGTTGAGCGGGATCTGGGTGACGCCGTTCGGGCCCTGCGCGCCGATGCGGAGGTTCTGGATCGCTTCCGGGTTCTGCCTGAATTGCGGGGCGAGCCGCACCACGATGGGGAAGTGCCGGTCGCTGCCGGGCTCGTAGAGGTCGCCGGCGGCTTCGCCGCCGATTCCCGTTCGAATCGCGGCATTGATGTCGCCCGGAGAGAGACCATAGCGCGCCGCGCGCGCCCGATCGATCTCGATCTGCACCGTCGGCTGGCCGAGCGATGTGAAGACCGCGAGGTCGGTTATGCCGGGCACCGTAGCGAGCACTGCCTTGATCTTGTTGGCAATGTCGGTCAGCGCCTGCAGATCGTTGCCGAACAACTTGATCGAGTTCTCGCCTTTGACGCCCGATACCGCCTCGGCGACGTTGTCCTGTAGATACTGCGAGAAGTTGAATTCAACGCCGGGAAAATCGGCCTCGAGCTTGCGCAGGATCTCGACCGTGAGAGCCTCCTTGTCCAGACCCGGGCGCCACTGGCTCATCGGCTTCAACGGCGCGAAGAATTCCGCGTTGAAGAAGCCGGCGGCGTCGGTGCCGTCGTCCGGCCGGCCGTGCTGCGAGACAACGGATTCGACTTCGGGAAAACTGCCGATCACGTTGCGCATGCGATTGACGTAGGTGTTGCCCTCTTCCAGCGAGATCGTCGACGGCATCGTCGCCCGGATCCACAGATTGCCCTCTTCGAGCTTGGGCAGGAATTCGAGCCCGAGCGAACGGATGGCCAGACCCGCGAGCAGCAGCACCGCGATCGCGCCGGCGATGGTCAGCACGCGATTGTTCACCGCGAGACGCAGCGCCGGCGCATACACGCGATGCAAGGCACGCACCACCCAGGTTTCGGTCTCGGTAACGCGGTCGGGCAGCAGCATCGCGCTGATCGCCGGAGTTACGGGTGGCGATCAGACCGCCGGCGAGCGCGTAGGCGTAGGTCTTCGCCATCGGCGCAAAGATGTGCCCTTCGACACCGCTGAGCGTGAACAGCGGGATGAACCCTGCGATGATGATTCCAGCGGCGAAAAAGATCGAACGGTTGACGTCGGATGCGGCAAGAAAGATCGAGGAGAGCTTGCCCGAAAGTCCCTCGGCGGCGCCGACCGCGCCAGCCACCGCCACTGCAGCCGCCACCCCCAACCGCCGATAGATGCTTTCCACCATGATGACGGTGCCATCGACCACCAGACCGAAGTCGATTGCGCCGACCGAAAGCAGGTTGGCCGACTCGCCCCGCACCACGAGGATGCCGACCGCAAAGAACAGCGCGAACGGGATGGTCGCCGCGACGATCAGCGCGCTGCGCAAGTTGCCGAGAAACACCCATTGCAGGGCGAAGATCAGCAAGATGCCGAACGCCATGTTGTGCAGGACCGTTCTCGTAGTGATGTCGATCAGCTCCTTGCGGTCATAGATGCGCTCGATGCGTACGCCCGGCGGTAGAATGCTCGAATTGTTGATCCGCTCGACCTCACGCTCGACCCGCTTGATCGTCGGCATGCTCTGCTCGCCGCGACGCATCAGCACGATGCCCTCGACAATATCGTCGTCGGCGTCCTTGCCAGCGATGCCGAGACGCGGCTTGTGCCCGACCTGCACGGTTGCCACGTCCCGCACCAGGACCGGATTTCCCCCGCTCTGGGTCAGCATCGTATTGCTGAGCTCGTCCGCCGAGCGGATGAGCCCCACGCCGCGGACCACCGCCGACTGCGGGCCGATATTGACGGTGTTGCCGCCGACATTGATGTTGCTGTTGTTGAGGACCTGCAGCAGCTGCGGCAACGTGAGGCCGTATGCGATCAGCTTGTTGAAGTCGACTTCGAGCTCGAAGGTCTTGGTCTTGCCGCCCCATCCGATGACGTCGATGACTCCGGGCACCGCGCGGAATCGCCGCTGCAGCACCCAGTCTTGCAGCGTCTTGAGATCGAGAACGCTGTAGCCGGGAGGACCGACGAGCCGGTAGCGGTAGATTTCTCCGATCGGGCTCACCGGTGAAATCTGCGGCTGTGCGTTGTTCGGCAGCGGAGGAACTTGCGACAGCCGGTTGAGAACCTGCTGCAGCGCCTGCTCGTAGGTGAACTCGAACGAGAACTGCAGCTTGACGTCGGAAAGCCCATAAAGCGAGATGGTGCGGACCGAGGTGAGGTTACGCATCGCGGCGAGCTGCGTCTCGATCGGAATCGTGATGTAGCGCTCGATTTCTTCGGCCGATAAGCCGGGACTCTGGGTTATCACGTCCACCATCGGCGGGGTGGGATCGGGATAGGCCTCGATGTTGAGCTCGCGGAAGGCGATGACGCCGCCCAAGAGGACGAGCACGAACAACAGGACCACTAGGCCGCGATGCCTGAGCGAAAAGGCGACGATCCCATTCATGGCGCCGCTTTCGGCACCGCTTCAGCGCTCGAGGCCACGCGGTCGATAAAGAGAGTCCCCTTAGTCACCACGCGGTCGCCGGAAGCAAGGCCCTTGAGCACCTCGACCATGTTGCCGTTGGTGAGCCCGACTTTGATGCGCCGCAGCTCGATCGCCTTTTCATCGTCCTTCTCGCGCGCCACCCAGACGCGGGCGGTGTCGCCCTCATAGATGATGGCATCACGGGGCACCGCGACGGCTTTGTCGCCTTCGCCGGTGAGGATCTTCACGCTCGCGAACATTTCCGGCTTGAGCATTCCCTCGGCATTATTGACCGTCGCGCGCACCAGCAGCCGGCGCATGCTCGGGTCGAGCGCCGCGGCCACATAGGAGATGGTGGCGGGGAATGGGCGGTCCGGATACGCGAGCACCGTGAAATAGATTTGCTGGCCGACGTGCACCATCGGCGCCTCGGTCTCGCGGATAAAGGCGACGACCCAGACGGTCGACAAATCGCCGATGATGAACACCGGATCGGTCTGCCCGCTGCCGACGTATTGGCCCGGTCCGACTTTGCGTTGCACGATCGTTCCCGCGATCGGCGCGGTGATCAGCGTGGAAGGATCGATCGTGCCCTTTTCCTGGAACTCGGTGATCTCCTGGTCGGTCTTGCCGAGAATGCGCAGTCGGTTGCGCGCCGCCTCCAGCGCCACCTCGGCCGAGCGCATGTCGTTCTCGGCGGCATCGAGCGCGGCGCGGGCGTTTTGCACCTCCTTGAGCGGCACGGCCTTGCCCTCGTAAAGGAGGCGTTGACGCTTATCGATGATCTCGGCCAAGTTTTGCGCCGAGCGCGCCTTGTTCAGCGCCGTCGCCGCCGAGATGAAATCGTTCTGCGCCTGCACCATGTCGGTGGCTTGCACCGTGAACAGCGGCTGCCCGACCGTCACGGTATCGCCGGGCTTGACGAACAGCTTGAGCAGATCGGGGTGGACCGGTCTTCGTCGACCGCGATCTTGCCCTCGGTCACGTGCTCGGAGCGAAACACCCGCTGCTCTACCGGCTCGACGGTGAGCGTCGACCACTGTGCCGCGGTTGGATAGAACACCCCGGACCCTTTCTTGGTCGGGCTCAGCGCCGCCCGGTCCGGGTCCCGCACATCGCTGTTGGTGCGCGATTTGGCAACCCAAACGCCGGCACCGGCGGCGAACACCAACACCGCGACGATCAACACCTGCGCGCGAGCAGGCAGCGCGCGCGCCCATGACTGCGGGCGTTTGGGATCGCTGGACACCTGTTTCCAACCTCGGGGCGACGCCGTTATTGCTTATATCCGAGCGCCGTTCTTCCTACCACAAACATGCGATGCTTGGGTGAACGGCCCGGGCCACGCAATCGATTTTGCCGGCGCGATACGCAAAAAGCTCACGCGCAAACGCCAAGAAAGCCTTTCGGCCGCATGGTTAAGGCGCCGCCTGGGCCGTCACCTCCATTGCCGACCCGGAGTAATCCCCAAGACCTCGCTGCCCTTCTTTCTTTCCGGACGACGGGCAGCATATGCGGGTACTGCTACCCATCCGCAAGCCCGTCGTTGCATCCGTAAGGTGTGTGTAAGGTGCCCGGTGCGGGCTACTCCGGCTCACCACGAAGAGCGATCCGGCCCCCGCTGCTCGCGCGCCCTTACGCCATCAGCCGTGCGCCCGCCGTTTCTTCGCCCATCCCGGAAATCGCCGTATCGGAAAATGCCTCCTTGAGCCGAGGATAGACTTCGCGCGCGAAGGTCTTGATGCCGCGCACGGTCTCCTCGTGCTCGAGAAATCCGGCTTGACCCATGATCAAGAGATGTCCGAAACCGCCGACGTGGTTGTACATCTTCTCGATCTGGCGGAAGACCTGATCCGGCGTGCCGGCAAACATGATGCCGGCCTCGATCGCGTTCTCGACGGTTGCATTGGCTCTGTTCGCCGCATGCTGGTCGATCGCCGCCCCGCGCAGGATCTGCGCATGCACCGCCGTGGGCACGTAACCCGGCGGATAGCAGAAATGTAGCGGCACCTTGTTTGCCCTCACGTACCAGAGGAGCTTCTCGGCGCCCGCGCGCGCCTCGGCCTCGCTCTCGGCGGCATAAAGGAGCGCCGCGTAGGCGAGCCGGTCGATCGGCACGTCATGGCCGCGGCCGGCGTCGCGCCAGCCCTTGCGGTAGGACGCGTAGATCGCCGGCGTGCCGCGGTATCCGGTGAGGAACGTCGCCTGCACATAACCGCGCGCGCCAACGCGCGCCGCGCCGCCTGGCGTGGTCGTTGATACCCAGATCGGCGGATGCGGCTCTTGGTACGGTCGCGGCCAGATGTTGATGTTGCGGTGGTGAAAGAACCGCCCTTCATGGCTGACCGGGCCGTCGTGGCTGGTCCAGGCCTTGACGATGAGGTCCATGGCCTCCCACTGCCGCTCGTTCATGCGCACGGGATTGCTGTTCGCCGGCAGCACCTCATAGGGCACGCCGCGCACGAAACCGCATTCGAGGCGCCCTTTCGACAGCACGTCCACCATCGCCATCTCTTCGGCGACGCGCACGGGCTGGCGACGGTTGGCGACGGGATTTCCCAAGATCAGCAGCCGGGCGCGCTTGGTCAGCCGCGCCAGTGCTGCGAGCACCAGTGGCGCCGCCGGATCGACACAGGTCGCGGTCTGGTGATGTTCGTTGAGCATGATCTCCACGCCCTCGTCCTCGGCCACCAACCATTCGTCGATGTAACGGTCGTAGAGCGCGGCGCCCTTCTTCGGATCATAAAAACGACTGGGGAGCGAAACGCGGATCGATTCGTATTCGTCGGCGGGCGGCAGATAAGGATAGGCGTTCTCGCTGAAGTGCCAGGCTTTCATGCCCGTGCTCCCGAGGTCTCGGCCGCTTTGCCGTCGTCCAGGAAATGCAGCACCTTCGCCGCCGTAGTGCCCGGGTGCTCGACCTGCGGCAAGTGGCCCGCCTCACCGATGGTGTCGGTGCGCGCCTTGGGAATGAGCGCCGCGTAGCGCTCGAGGTATTCGGCAGAGACGATGCCGTCGCTCGCGCCGCGCAGAAACAGGGTGGGAACGTTGACCCGGTGCAGGCGGTGCTTGAGCTTGGGGTTGTGCATGTAGGGCTCCCAGGTCAGCAGCGCCAGCGTCTCGCGGTTGCGCGCAACGATATAGAGCTCCTCGTCCGACATCGCCGCCAGGTCGAGCGCGTTGCGCGCGGGATCGTGGAAGCGCAGGCGATCAAGTTCATCGCGCGGCATCGCGAAGACATCGGGAATGTCGAGCTTGTCAGGGCGGCCGGTCTTCACGCCCACCGCAGCGATCAGCACGAGACGATCGAGGCGTTCCGGCACCTTGGTGGCGAGCTCGGCGGCAATCCATCCGCCGAGCGACAATCCGACGACGTCGGTTCGCGTCAGCGCCAGGCGATCCAGCAATTCCAGATAGACGTGGGCGATATCATCGACGCTGTCGAGCCAGTCCGGCAGCGACGACTTGCCGAACCCGGGATGCGATGGCGCGATCACGCGCCGCCGGCGCGCGAGCAGCTCGATGAAGGCAAGGTCGGGCGCGATGCCGGCGCCGCCGTGCAGATAGAGGATCGGCGCACCGTCGCCGCGCTCGAGCATTTCGAGCTCGACCCCGGCAATCGAGATCATATTTGCGGCTGTCGCTTCGGCAGGCTTGGCGAGGACCGTCACCGCAGCTTCCGCTGGTCGAGGCCGAGCCCGGCGCTCGGCGTCTCATTGAGGATGCAAGTTTAACCGATGCCGCAAAGATCGGTAAAGCCGCCGCGCCCTATGGCAGCTTGAACAGCGCCTGCGCATTGCGATGGCAAATCTTCTCCTTGTCCACTTCGTCGATGTCGAGCGCGGCGATCACCTTCATGGTCTCGCGGATGTAACTTGCGCCGCCCTGCGGGCCGAACGGCGCGTCCGAGGCAAACAGCACGTGATCGGCGCCAAAAAATTCGAGCCCGCAGATCGTTCCGATGCGGCCACCGCAGAGCGCCGTGTCGGCGTAAAAGTCCTTGAAGCAATGCATCAGCGGCTTGCCGAGCAGCTTGAGCACGCCGCTATAGTCCTCATTTGAGGTGCGGCTGCCGAGCGTCGCCCATCCGGTATCGAGCCGCGCGTCGAAGAAGGGAATCATCGCGCCGAGATGATGCACGAGGATCTTGAGATCCGGCAGCCGCGTGGTGAGACCGGAGAAGATCAGCCGCGCCATCGTGCAGCTGGTCTCATATGGCCAGCCCAGGATCGCCCAAATCTCGTATTTCGATTTGTCCTCGGCCGGAAAGTCTGGGACATCGGCGGTGCGCGCCGGGTGCAACAGCACCGGTTTGCCGGACTTGGCCGCGACTTCGAAGATCGGAAAGAACCGCGGCTCGTCCAGGCAGGCGCCGTTGACGTTGGTGTGGAGCTGAAGTCCATTGGCGCTGCCGTGGATGAGAATGCGCTCGGCCTCCTTGGCGGCGGCCTCGGGCGCGTTCATCGGCAGCGCACCGACGTAGCCCGCGAAGCGATCGGGATATTTCGCGCACAGCTCGGCAAGCCCATCATTGGCGATGCGAGCGAATTCGGCCGCCGTATCGGGGGCCCCCATCGCATCGAGTGGCGGCAAGCCAAGCGAGAGAATCTCGGCGTAGTCGTCGAACTCGTCCATCATTTTCAGGCGGGCATCGAGATCGTAGATGGTGGGCACGCCCTGCATGCGTTTGCCGATATCCCTCGTGCCGCCGGCGGTGCGCGACATCTTCTCGAACAGGCGCGGCGGGAAGAAATGGCAGAAGGCGTCGATGTGGCGCATGGCGGCGCGCTATTCCGCGGCCTCGGTCTGCAAGCCGGCGTATTCCTTGTCGGTCAATGATTGCAGCGCCGGCAGCACCTCGCGAGCGAAAAGCCTGATGTTCTTCTCGGTGAGATCGCCTGGCAGGGTGGCGAATTGCAGCAGGGCGAGAAAATTCTGGAAACCGAGCAGCCGATGCGCGTCGACCAGTTGCTTGCGTACCGTATCCGGGCTGCCGCACAGCATGATCCCCTGCTCGATCAAGGTATCGACGGTGTGTTCCTGACCCGTGACCGATCGCTTGTGGCTCAGCATGTTCTTTAACGATTTGGCGCTGAGATAGCCGGGCGGAAATATCATCTGGAACGGCTGACGCAGGAGCTTATTGAACAAGGCTTCGATGTGCGGAGCGGCTTGCGCGCGCGCCTCGGCGTCGGTGTCTGACACGTAGACCGGCGCGCACCAGCCGATCTGCTCCGAACTTGCCGTGTAGCCGTAGAGCCGCTGCGCGGCCTCGCGGTACCCGTTGAGAAACCGCGCCACGGAGGCGAGCGGGCTGTACGTCTGCAGATAGACGTATTTGCGCGACGGGTGCGCCGCCCATTCGATGGTCTCGGTCGGAGCCGGTGGAGGGCGTCCAGATCGGCGGATGCGGCTGCTGATAGGGCCGCGGCCACACGTTGACGTACTCGAAATGATAATATTTGCCCTCGAAAGCGAAGGGGCCCGGACGCGTCCAGCTCTGCACGACGAGGTCGTGCGCCTCCTGAAACCGCGCGTGCGAGAACGCCGGATTGGAACCGAAGGAGTAGTACTCGGCGCCAATCCCGCGCACCATCCCGCTGATCAACCGCCCGCCGGTAATGCAGTCGAGCATGGCGTGCTCCTCGGCGAGCGTGAGCGGATGCTCGCGCAGACAGAAGGCGTTGCCGAGGATCGCGATCTTCGCCGTCTTGGTCCGTCGCGCGAGCGCAGCCGCCATCACCACCGGCGAGGGCATCAATCCATAGGCATTCTGGTGATGCTCGTTGACCGATATGCCGTCGAAGCCGAGCTCCGCGGCGA
>VAZM01000337.1:21809-24193 GCA_005883135.1 Alphaproteobacteria bacterium | reverse complement strand
CTGGCGGGCGAGGCGCTGCAGCAACGCACGGGCATTAAGCTTCTGATGGTTCCTTATCTCGGCGGCACAGCGCAAGCGCTCAACGATGTGATCGTCGGGCGTGTGCCGATGGTCATCGACGGCTATCCACCGCTCGCGGGCGTGCTGCAGTCCGGCGCGGTCAAGGCGCTTGCCGTCGGCTCGACGGCGCGACTACCCGACTTCCCCGCTGTGCCGACCGCCGCCGAGACGATTCCCGGCTTCAACGTCCGCGGTTGGCTTGCGCTGGTCGCGCCGATCGGCACGCCCGACGCCATCGTGCGCAAGCTAAGCCAGGACTTAAGCGCGGCCGTCTCCCATCCCGAGACCAAGACGAAGCTCGAAACCACCGGAAACTATCCGCACCCCATGACGCCAGATGAGCTCTTGGCCTTCATCCACGCCGAGCAACAGGCGTGGAAACCCGTGCTCGAGCAGATCGCCCGCAATCCGTAGGCGCGATCGAGGAATTCGTGTTTGCGGCCCTATTTTCCCGGTGGACCCCGAATCCCCCCTGCCCCTGAAGCTGACGTAAATTCAGATCGTTAGCGCGCCCGCAACAAATTCAGGCGGCAAAATCTTACGACGGTGTTGACCCGCGTAACGAGAATCTTCCAGAAGAGAGTATTCACCCGAACTGCGCGAATCGCCCGGGCGGAATGCCGCGCCGGGCTTTTTGCTGCGACGACGCCCCGGCTATTTCCCGTCCATCAGAACGGCCGCATATCGATGCAAACCGCTGGTTGCACAAACGAGCGGCCTCTGTTTCGCGCCTGTTCTTTACAGGGAAAATACCTACCGCAGCGTGTGGAGGCGTAGACGACCTCCGACTGCAGTCAGTTCGGAAACAGAGCCGCGAGCTCCTTTGCGCCCTGCAGCTTGCTCTCTTGATCCATCACCGCGTTGGTCGCGGCGATCAGCTTGGCGACAACCTTGCTGCGACCGGCGATGGGATTGCGTTCATAGCCCCCCGGCTGAAAGAAATTCGACGTGGGCACCCGTTCGCGCAATGCCGAGGGCATCCTGATGATGTCGAGACCGTTGCCATCGCCGGTGAGGTTCATCATCTCGAGTTCGGCGGCGCTGAGAACCGCGCCATATCCCTGGGAGCGCGCGAACACGGCGGAATCCAGGAGCTTCTGGGTTTGCAACAGAGGACCAATGTCCACATCGAGATTAAGCGCATGAACGGCGAGCCCTTTCGGGGTGTTCGCGAGCCTGTCGTGCTCGCTCCAGCTATCCGGCACGCTACGGCAGAAGGCGACCATGCTCTTGAGCAGCGCGATTTTTCTCTGTAGCGCCGCCCTCGCCTCCTCGGGAAGTGCTGCCGCCTTGCCGCTCAAGCTCTTGATGAACTGATTCCCCTTCTCCGCCATCAGCTCGACGCTGTTGGTGGCCAACAGTTGGTTGTAGCCAAGGGCCGTCGAGATCGCCTGCGCGCCGGGCTTGGGTTGCTCCAGTCCCGCCTGCACATCGTATGCGCCGTCGCCTCCGGACTCGAAGGCGTAGATACGCACCACCTGGTCCCTGGTCAGCCCGGCCGCGGAGGCGACTTTGACATACGCGCGCTTGTACTCGATCTCGCTTCGAGGCTGCTGGGGAACAAAGTTGAATTCCTTCGCCGCGGCGCGCAGGAAGTCGGTCACCACGGGCACATATTTTCTCGGCGGCGCCTCTTCGATCGGCGCCGAGGGATCGATCGGCTTCGGCGGCCCGGAATAGACCGGCGGCTGCGTGAGCACGTAATCGCCGGGCCCAATCTCTTGGTTGTTGCGATGCTTGGCGTGGCGCAGCCGGCGCTTGTCGGCAACGGAGCTCCAGTAGGCGTCGGCCTCGGCCTCGTATTTGCGGCGCGCGGAGGTGTACTCCTCCAGTTTGCGGCGGTATTCGCCCATGGCGGCCGGGGACGGCGTGGCCTGCGCCGCCGGGCGCTCTCCGCCTTGCGCGCGCACCCCTTGCGCCGGCGCCAACAGCAGTGCCGCGAAGACCGCCGCACAGCGCCAATCGAGCGAACCTTGCCGCATTTCCCCTGCAGCCCTCCCCCGAAAAGCTCTCACGCTGCGCCGACGGGCCATCAGATATTGAGCACCCGTCCATAGGCATCGAGCACCGCCTCTTTCATCATTTCGGAGAGCGTCGGGTGCGGGAAAACCGTGTGGATGAGCTCCTCTTCGGTGGTTTCGAGATTCATGGCCACGACATAGCCCTGGATCAACTCGGTCACCTCCGCACCGACCATGTGCGCGCCGAGCAGCGCGCCGGTCTTGCGGTCGAAAATCACCTTGACCAGGCCCTGGTCTTCGCCCAGCGCGATCGCCTTGCCGTTGCCGACGAAAGGAAACCGCCCGACGCGGATGTCGAGCTTA
>VAZM01000337.1:21207-21792 GCA_005883135.1 Alphaproteobacteria bacterium | reverse complement strand
GCCTGGAATGAGCCGCTTATCCATGGGATGCGGCTTGAGGCCCTTGATCGCCTCGACGCAGATGACGCCCTCGTGCTCGGCCTTGTGGGCCAACAGCGGCGGGCCGGCCACGTCGCCGATCGCATAGATGCCGGGCACGTTGGTGCGATTGAGCGGATCGATGGAGATCGCGCCGCGCTCGGTCTTCACCCCGAGTTTTTCGAGCCCGAGATTTTCGATATTGCCGACGACGCCGACCGCGGAAATGACGCGCTCGACCGTGAGTGTTTGCGTGCCGCCTTTGCCGTCGTCGATCGTCGCGGTCACGCTGTCCGCCGCCTTTTCGAGCTTCGTCACCTTGGCCGCGGTAAGGATCTTGATGCCCTGCTTCTCAAACTGCTTGCGCGCGAAGGCGGAAATCTCGGGGTCCTCGGCGGGCAGAATTTGCGGCAAGATCTCCACGACGGTGACCTCGGCGCCGAAGGTGCGGTAGAACGAAGCGAACTCGATGCCGATCGCGCCGGAACCGACGACCAAGAGCGATTTCGGCATGCGCTCCGGGGCCATCGCCTCGAAATAGGTCCAGATCAGCTTCTTGTCGGGTTC
>VAZM01000337.1:0-21145 GCA_005883135.1 Alphaproteobacteria bacterium | reverse complement strand
GGGCCCGAGGGCGCCCTTCGGCGCCTCGCTCTTGCTCGCCTTCACCGCGACCTTGCCGGGCGCTTCGATCGCCGCCTCGCCCCAGATCACGGCGACCTTGTTCTTGCGCATCAGGAAGCCGACGCCGTCGTTGAGGCGCTTCGATACGGCGCGCGAGCGCTTGACCACGGCGGTCGGGTCATACGTGACCTTTTCCGCCGAAAGGCCGTAGTCCTTGGGATGCTGCAGGTAATGGTAGATTTCGGCCGAGCGCAGCAGCGCCTTGGTGGGAATGCAGCCCCAGTTGAGACAGATACCGCCGAGATAATCGCGCTCGACGATGGCGGTCGAAAACCCGAGCTGCGCCGCGCGAATGGCCGTGACGTAGCCGCCGGGGCCGGAACCGATGATGATGATGTCGAAGGAGGTCTCAGCCATGCCGCTTCTCCCGCAAAGGCCGTCGCGCTCGCGTTAGCGCAGCGTCATGCTCATACGACCATCATCACCGGACTTTCGATCAGCGCCTTGAACGCGTTGAGCAGCACGGCGCCGAGCGCGCCGTCGACCGCACGATGGTCGGTTGCGAGCCCGACCGTCATCATGTGCGCCGCCTCGATCTTGCCGTCGCGCACCACCGCGCGCTCGTCGGCGGCCCCGACCGAAAGAATGGTCGCGTGCGGCGGATTGATGATGGCGTAGAACTCCTTGATCCCGTACATGCCGAGATTCGAGACCGCGCTGGTGCCCCCCTGGTACTCCTGCGGCGCGAGCTTGCGGGCGCGGGCGCGGGTGGCAAAGTCCTTCATCTCATTGGAGATGATGGAAAGCGACTTTTGTTCCGCATGGCGCACCACCGGCGTGATCAAGCCGCCCGGTATCGAAACCGCGACGCCGATGTCGGAGTGCCTGTGCCGGAGCATGGCGCCTTCGGTCCATGTCACGTTGGCATCGGGTACCCGCTGCAGCGCCAGCGCGAGCGCCTTGATGACGAAGTCGTTGACCGAGATCTTGTAAGCGGGCTTGCCGTCCTTGCCCTTGGGTGCGGCGGCGTTGATCTCCTCGCGCGCGCCTAGGAGCTTGCCGATGTTGCAGTCCAGCGTGAGATAGAAATGCGGGATCGTGAGCTTCGCCTCGAGCAGGCGACGCGCGATCACCTTGCGGACGTTGTCGTGCGGGACGGCCTCGTACGAGCCGGGCTCGAACAGCGCGAGGATCTTCTCGTCGGCCGGCGCTTGCACGGGCGGCGCCGCTGCGGGGGCTGCCGCTGGAGCCATGACGCCACGTCCCGACTTGGCCAGCTCCACGTCGTGCGCGATGACGCGGCCATGGGGGCCGGAACCTCGGATGCGCGCGAGATCGATCCCGGCCTCTTTCGCCAGCCGGCGCGCCAGCGGCGAGGAAAATACGCGGCTCGTGGGGGCGACCCGGGCTCCCTCGCCGTCTCCTCGTTTGGGCGCGGCAGCCTGCGCCGGCGCGGCGCGTGGCGGCTCGCCGGGCTTGGGCGCAGCAGATGGCGCTGTCGCGGCACGCGCTGAAGCGTCTGCCCCGGCAGCCGGCCGCGGCGGGGCGGCATCCGCAGGTTTCGGCGCGGCTGGCGGCGGTTTTGGCGGGGCCGGCGCCCCCTTGCCCGCGGCGGCAGCTGCCGCCTTGACGTCTTCTCCCTCCTCAGCCAGCACCGCGATGAGCGTCTGGACCGGAACGTCCGGGGTGCCTTCCGGCACGAGGATCTTGGCGAGCGTGCCCTCGTCCACCGCCTCATATTCCATCGTGGCCTTGTCGGTCTCGATTTCGGCGATGACGTCGCCAGGCTTGACCTTGTCGCCCTCCTTCTTCAGCCACTTGGCGAGGTTGCCCTTCTCCATCGTGGGCGACAACGCAGGCATCAGGATATTGACCGGCATGAGCGTCCCGCTTGCCTAGCTGATCGCGCTGGTGGTGCCGGGGTCGGTCGGCGCATCCATCTCCGCATCGAACATCGTGCGGATGCGCTCGAGCGCCTCGTCCTCGGTAAATTTCTTTTCCTTGGCGAAGATGCGCGCGGCGTGTCGCGCGACGTCGGCGATCAGCATGCCCCAGGCTTGCGGGTCGTCGAACGCGCGCCGCAGCGAAACATGCAGTCCCCCTTCTACGATCGCTGCGCGCAGGACCTCGACCCCGCCGTGCTCGAGCGCGGTCGGCGGAACGTGCAGCGCATCGAACGTCGCCATAGCTTCCTCACCGGTAACAGACGGCCTTCGCCGCCGCGACCACGTCTGCAACCGAGGGCAGCGCGAGCTTTTCGAGATTGGCCGCGTATGGCATCGGCACGTCCTTGCCGGTGACACGGGTTACCGGCGCGTCGAGCCAGTCGAACGCGCCTTCGGTCACGATGGCGGCGATCTCGGCGCCGACGCCCGATTGCCGCCAGCCTTCCTCGACGGTGATCACGCGGTTGGTCTTCTTCACCGACTCGATGATGCTCTCGGCATCCATGGGCTTGAGCGTGCGCAGATCAATGACCTCGGCGCTGATGTTGTCCTTGGCCAGTTCGTCGGCCGCCTTGAGCGCATAAGACATGCCCATGGACCACGCGACGATGGTCACATCGCTGCCGGGCCGCGCGATCTTCGCCTTGCCGATCGGCACAAGATAATCGTCGAGCTTGGGCACGGGAAAGCTCTGCCCGTAGAGGATTTCGTTTTCGAGGAAAACGACGGGGTTGGGATCGCGGATCGCGGATTTGAGCAGACCCTTGGCGTCGCTGGCGGAATAAGGCGCGATCACCTTGAGTCCCGGAATGTGCGAATACCAGGACGTATAGTCCTGACTATGCTGGGCGGCGACGCGGGCGGCGGGCCCGTTCGGCCCGCGAAATACCGCCGACACCTTCATCTGCCCGCCCGACATGTAACGCGTCTTGGCCGCGGAATTGATGAGCTGATCCATCGCCTGCATGGCGAAGTTGAACGTCATGAACTCGACGATCGGCTTGAGCCCGGCGAACGCCGCGCCGACGCCGAGCCCGGTCATGGCGTGCTCGGTGATCGGGGTGTCGATCACGCGCGCAGCGCCGAATTCCTGCAGCAAACCCTGGGTGACCTTGTAGGCGCCCTGATACTCGGCGACCTCCTCGCCGATGACGAAGACGCTCTTGTCGCGGCGCATTTCCTCCGCCATTGCGTCGCGCAACGCTTCGCGCACGGTCATGGTCACCATTTCGGTGCCGGCGGGAAGATCTGGCTCGGGCGGAGCCTGTAGTTGCCGCGGCGCGCTGACCTGCGGCGCCGCCGGTGCGGGCGCCGGCTCAACCTGCATCCCCGGTTGCTCGGCTTTGGCGGGCGGCCTGGCAGGCGCCTTCTGTTGGCGCGCGCCGGCACCGCCGTCGGTTAATGCGGCGGCGTCCTCGCCTTCGCCCAGGATCATGGCGATCGGCGTATTGACCGCCACATCGTTCGTTCCCTCCGGCACCAAAATCTTTCCAAGCGTGCCCTCGTCGACCGCCTCCACCTCCATGGTGGCTTTGTCAGTCTCGATTTCGGCGATCACGTCGCCGGACTTGACGGTGTCGCCTTCTTTCTTGTGCCACTTGGCGAGATTGCCCTTCTCCATGGTGGGCGAGAGCGCGGGCATCAGCACTTCAATCGGCATCTGGCATCACCGCGTTGACGGTCCAGCGGAGACCGGCGCGAGAGACGTCGCCGATCTCACCGCCCGGCGGGCACCGGGCAACAGGCCGAGGAGCAATTTTTCGAGTGCACCGGCCATATCCTACTCAGCGTAGACGTTGCTCCAGAGCTCGGCCGGATCGGGCTCCGCGTCGCTGCTGGCGAATTCGGCCGCTTCGTTGATGATCGCGCGGACTTCGGCATCGATCTTCTTCAAAGAGTCTTCGTTCGCGAACCCCCTCTTCAACAGGCGGCTGCGCACCTGCTCGATCGGATCGTGCTCGGTGCGCACCTTGTCGACCTCCTCCTTGGATCGGTACTTGGCGGGATCCGACATGGAGTGGCCGCGATAGCGATAAGTCAGCATTTCAAGGATGATGGGGCCGTTACCGTCGCGACACCACTTCACCGCCTTGTCGCCTGCGGCTTTGACCGCGCGCACATCCATGCCGTCGATCTGTTCGCCGGGAATATCGAAGGAGCGTCCGCGCTGGGAGAGGTTTACGGTCGCCGATGCGCGGGCAATGGAGGTGCCCATCCCGTACTGATTGTTCTCAATGATGTAGATGACCGGCAGCTTCCACAGCTTCGCCATGTTGAAGCTTTCGTAGACTTGGCCTTGATTGGCAGCGCCGTCACCCAGATAGGTGAGCGAAACATTGTCGTTGCCTCGGTATTTGTTGGCGAACGCCAATCCGGTTCCGAGGGGAACCTGGGCGCCGACGATGCCGTGTCCGCCGAAGAATCCCTTCTCGACGGAGAACATGTGCATCGAGCCGCCTTTGCCCTTGGAATATCCACCGCGCCGGCCGGTCAACTCCGCCATGACGCCTTTGGGGTCCATGCCGCACGCCAGCATGTGACCATGATCGCGATATCCCGTGATGACCTCGTCGCCCGGTTTGATCGCCATCTGCATGCCGATGACGACCGCCTCCTGACCGATGTAGAGGTGGCAAAAACCGCCGATCAGGCCCATGCCGTAGAGCTGCCCCGCCTTTTCTTCGAAGCGGCGGATGCGGAGCATCTGACGATAGGCGTGCAGCTCCTGCTCCTGGCTGAACTCGGGCACCTGCGGTGCCGGCTCGACGGATGCCCGGCGCACGGCGGCAGGCTGAGCCGCTGGTTTGTTGCTGGCAACGGCCATTTTTCTCCTCGGGTGGGGGGCTCTACGTCGGTGAGGCGCCAGTCCCCAATAGCCGAAATCGCCGCACGGCGGAAGCGGATGGAGACCGGCGCATCGGCCTCTTTTGCCGCGGCAAATAGGTAGCGTCGGCCGATTTCGCAAATTCGGCGGACGCCCACGGACGCTCCGCTGATCAGGGTTGCTTCAGGCGCAACGTAAGCTCGCGCGGATCGGCGTAGTTGAGCAGGATCCGGGCACGCTCGTCGAGCATGTCGGGATCGATGCTTTCGGGCTTGAGCAGCACGATGCGGCGTTCCCATGACGTGCGCTCGACCTTGAGCGCATCAAGTTCCGCAGTGAGCTCGGCGATCTGCTGATCGAGGTCCTGCTTGGCGCGAAGCCCGCGGTTCCCGGAATAGGCGTTGACGCCGAAGTAGCCGATCACCAGCGCCGCAATCGTGTAAAGCGCGAGCGCGTTGAGGACGGCGCGAAACCGCTTGCGGGTCACCATGCGGCAACCATGCCGCGGCGATGTTAAGACTGCTTTAATGCCTAGGGCCGGGAAGCCGCAACTCGTTCGATCCCTTCAGCGCAATGCCTTGAGCGCAGCGCGGCCTGCGTATCTCGCCTGCGCGCCCAGTTCCTCCTCGATCCGCAGTAGTTGATTGTATTTGGCCGTGCGGTCGGAGCGGGCGAGCGAGCCGGTCTTGATTTGTCCGCAATTGGTCGCGACGGCGAGATCGGCGATGGTCGCATCCTCGGTCTCACCCGAGCGGTGCGACATGACGGCGGTGTAGCCGGCCTTGTGCGCCATCTCGACGGTTGCGAGCGTCTCGGTGAGCGTGCCGATTTGATTGACTTTGATCAGGATCGAATTGGCGATGCCACCCTTGGTGCCCTCGGCGAGCCGCGTGACGTTGGTGACGAAGACATCATCGCCGACCAATTGGCACTTGTCGCCAATAAGATCGGTTATGGTCTTCCAGCCTTCCATGTCGTCCTCGGCCATTCCGTCCTCGATCGAGACGATCGGATAGCGGGAGACGAGATCGGCGAGATAGTTTGCCTGCTCGCGTATCGAGCGCACCTTCCCCTCGCCCGCGTAGTGGTAGCCGCCGTCCTTGAAAAACTCGGTTGCGGCCGGATCAAGCGCGAGGCAAACGTCCGTTCCCGGCGCAAAGCCCGCCTTATGGATTGCCGTCATCACGAAATCGAGCGCGGCATCCGCCGTGGGTAGGTCCGGGGCAAAGCCACCTTCATCGCCCACATTGACGTCTTGGCCAGCCTGTTTGAGCGCCGCGCGCAGGGTGTGAAAAATCTCCGCGCCCATGCGCAGCGCTTCGGCGAAGGACGCCGCCCCCACCGGCATGATCATGAATTCCTGAAAATCGAGGGGGTTGTCGGCGTGTACCCCGCCATTGAGGATGTTCATCATCGGCACGGGCAGAAGCCGCGCCGAGGTCCCTCCGACATAGCGGTAGAGTGGCGCGCCATGGGCGGCGGCCGCGGCCTTGGCCACCGCGAGCGACACGCCCAGGATGGCATTGGCGCCGAGCCGGCCTTTGTTCGGCGTGCCGTCAAGCGCGATGAGCGTCTCGTCGATCTTGGCCTGCGCCTCCGCATCCATCCCGCCGACGGCATCGAAGATTTCTCCGTTGACCGCGTCGATGGCCTTGCGCACGCCCTTGCCGAGATAGCGCTTACCGCCGTCGCGCAGTTCAACTGCCTCGTGCGTCCCAGTCGAGGCTCCCGAGGGCACCGCGGCGCGGCCGCGTGCGCCATCCTCAAGCACGACATCGACCTCGACGGTTGGATTGCCGCGGCTGTCGAGGATTTCGCGGCCGATGATATCGGTAATGGCTGTCATGGGGCCTCGCCGGGCTTCTACAGGATGGAGAACACCCTTGTCATGTCCCGCGAAAGCGGGGCATCCAATAACCTCAGTACGGGGTTCCGTTCGATCAAATCGTCCTTGGCGCGTTAAAGTTGGGCTTAATGACGAGGGGATGAAGAAAGTGGCCAAAACGCTTCGTCATCTCGGCAAACCGAGCCGCCTGCCCGCCTCCCCGAAGGCGGCGGTGCTCGATCGGGTCGCCAACCACCACCCCGACACCTACTACGTCGCGCGCTTCACCGCGCCGGAATTCACGACGCTGTGCCCGATCACCGGGCAGCCCGACTTCGCCCATTTGGTGATCGACTACGTGCCGGCAAAATGGCTTCTCGAATCGAAGTCGCTCAAGCTCTATCTCGGCAGCTTCCGTAACGTCGGCGCCTTCCACGAGGACTGCACGGTCGCCATCGGAAAGAAGCTCGTCGCCGTGCTTAAGCCGAAATTTTTTCGCATCGGCGGCTATTGGTATCCGCGCGGCGGGATTCCGATCGACGTTTTCTGGCAATCAGGCAAGCTGCCTGCGAACGTATGGCTGCCCGACCCCGGCGTCGCCTCCTACCGCGGCCGGGGCTGAGCCGCGAGCGCGCGCATGATGCTGCCCATGACAGCAATGCCGGCCGGCCCGGCGGCGAGAACCTCTGCCGCCCGCGTGGCATTGAGGCCGCCGATCGCCAGCACCGGGACCGGCGCCGCGCGGGCGATTTCGGCCAGGCCCTTGCGGCCGATTTCGGGACCGTAGCCGGGCTTGCTCGCCGTCTCGAAGGCAGGCCCCGCGATCGCGTAATCGACGACGGCAGGATCGATCGCCTCCGCCTCCGTCACGGTGTGGAGCGACACCCCAACGAGCTTTTCCCGTCCCAGCGCCTTGCGCGCCGCCGCGGCATCGGCGCCCGCGGACAGGTGGACGCCGTCGCTGCCGCATGCTTTGGCCAGCGCGGCATCCCCATGCACCGTCAGGCACGCACCGTGTCGCCGCGCGATCGGCAAAAGCGTCGAAGCGAGGGCGATCTGATCATCGTCGGAAAGGTCCTTCTCGCGCATGCTCACCCACCGGCAGCCGGCCGCAAGCGCTGCCCGCACCACGTCGGCGAGAGGCACGCGCGCTTGATGCCGATCGGTAACGACGAGGAGCGGCGGGTCGGGGAGCTTCATGCCCAAAGCACGCTGTCGCCATGACCTCGAGGGCACGCTTGGAGCCCGCACTGAAACCCGCGCTTGATCAAGTTCCCACGAGGCCAAATTGCGGGCTCGACGGCTCCGCGTGCGCGAGCTTGGGTATGCGGCCGGCCAAGCGCGCCAAGCGGCCAGCCTCGACGGCCGCGCGCATGCCTTTCGCCATCATAAGGGGATCGCGCGCCTTCGAGACGGCGGTGTTGAGCAGGACCGCGGCGCAGCCGAGCTCGAGCGCAAGTGCAGCGTCCGAGGCCGTCCCAATGCCGGCATCGAGCACCACCGGCACTGGCGAGCGCGCGCAGAGCAATTCGATCAGATGCCGGTTAGAGATGCCGAGTCCAGAGCCGATCGGCGAGCCGAGCGGCATCACCGCCGCGGCGCCGGCGTCGGCGAGCTTTCGGCATACAACCGGATCCTCGGTGCAGTAGGGCAAGACCGTGAAACCTTTGGCGACCAGCATCTCCGTCGCGCGCACGAGCTCCTCGGTATCGGGATAGAGCAATTCGAGGTCGCCGATCACTTCGAGCATGATCCAGTTCGTCTCGAGCGCCTCACGGGCAAGTTCGGCGGTGAGGACTGCGTCTTTCGCGGTCTGGCAGCCCGCAGTATTGGGCAGAAAGTTGATGTGCTTCGGGATGAGGTCGACCAGGCTTTCCTCCTCGCCGGCGAGACTGATGCGTCTGATCGAGGCCGTCACCATCTCGGTCCCGCTGGCGGCAATGGCGTCGAGCATGAGCTTGCGGTTGGGATAGCCGGCGGTGCCGAGGAACAGACGCGAGCCGAATTGGCGGCCGGCGATGATGAGAGGATCGGACATCACAACTCCTTAGCCGCCCTGACGGGCGCGTACGATTTCGATGTTGTCGCCGGCGCGCAGCCTCGTGTCCGGCCAAGCCGCGCGCGGCACGATGGCGCCGTTGACGGCCACCGCGATGCCGCGCTGGCGAGTGTCGACCGCCTTCTCCTCGAGCAGCGCCGCAAGCGTCGCCACGATGAGCGGCTCGGGCTGCCCATTGATCCGGATGTTCGCCTCAGCAGTGGCTTCGCTCATTAGTGTTCTCCTCATTCCGCGGCGGCGGCAACGGAGCCAAACCGCTCGATCCCGAACGGCCGGATCGCCGCATCGACGGTGCCGTCGAGTGCGAGGCGCGCGATCGTGTCCGCGGTAATGGGCGCCAGCAAAATTCCGTTACGGTGATGCCCCGTCGCGTAGATCAGGCCATCGAGCGGCCCGGCGCCGAGAATCGGCGCGTCGTCGCGGCTGCCGGGTCGGTGCCCGACCCACATCTCATCGATCGGCAGATCCTCGACGGCGGGGACCGCGCGCCAGGCCGCCTCGAGCAAGCTCAGCACGCCCCCGGCAGTGAGGTCAGCGTCATAGCCCTTTTCCTCGACGGTCGCTCCCACCAGCAAGCGACCATCTCGGCGCGGTACGAGATAGGCGCCGGGCGCCCAGAGCACGTGGCTCAAGAGCGGCGCGGCCGGATCCATTCGCAGCGCGAGCATTTGCCCTTTGATCGGCCGCACGGGGGGTCGCAATTCCGGTTCCAAGCCCTCGATGCTGCGCGCCCATGCGCCGGCGGCGAGCACGACCGTGTCGGCGGCGACTTTGGTCCCATCCGCGAGAACGATACCCTCGACCCGCCCGCTGCGGGACGAAATCGCTTTCACCGCCCGATACTCGTTGATGCTCGCGCCGGCCGCTTCGGCTGCGACGCGCAAGGCGGCCACAAGCTTGCGATTGTCGACTTGCGTGTCCTCGGGGCTGAACACCGCGCCCGCGAGCTTGCCTGCGAGATGTGGCTCCCGGCGCCGTGTTTCCGCCGCCGAGATCCAATGCAGCGGCAAGCCGAGTTTTTGCTGAAACACGAGCTGATGGGTGAGCCGGGCCTGATCGTCCGCGGTCAGCGCGAGGACGAGCGTGCCCTCCGGCCGCAGCTCGACATCGACGCCCGACACGTCGAGCAACTCGGCGGCGAAAGCGGGCCAGCGCGCCTGGCTCTCACGGCCGAGCGCGGTCAGGCCCTCTTCGCCGGGCTCCGCCTCGGCGCACGCTGCCAGCATGCCGGCGGCTGCGTGGCTGGCGCCGGCACCTGCTGCGCCGCGGTCGAAGACCTGGACGGCTGCGCCCCGCTGCGCCAACCGCCAGGCTACGCCAAGGCCGATCACGCCCCCGCCGATGACGGCGATGCTGGCGTTGTTGGCATTGGATGCGGGGCGGTTCGGCAACCGGCGGCTCCCTTCGCTGGAATGACCCAGACAGGTTCCATGGGTATGATCTCAGCCGCGTCCGCGCGGCACCCCAGGCCGTCGACAACCATGATGGGCATTCCCGCCCCCTTGCACAAGGGCGTTGCCGGCATGGCGGATCGTAGGAGAACCGCCGATGCACTGAGCCGGGAACGCATCGCCCGCGCTAAGCCGCCACTCCGGGAGGGCGTCGTCTCAGCAACGCCGACGGAGCGCTGCGGCCCGGACAAAATAGGCTCACGGCAGGACAAAGATTGCGAAGCCCAAAGCGAAGGCCGAAATCGCTTGAGCATCAAGTTATTATGTTCCGTTCTTCGCGAGTCGATCGAATTCGACCAAGCGGCGAAGCAGCCGCTCCATCTCTTTGAGCGGCACCATATTGGGACCATCCGACGGGGCGTGGTCGGGATCCTGGTGCGTCTCGATGAAGACGCCGGCCACGCCGACGGCAACCGCCGCGCGCGCGAGCACCGGGATGAATTCCCGCTCGCCGCCGGAGGAGGTGCCCTGCCCGCCCGGCTGCTGCACGGAATGGGTGGCGTCGAAGATCACCGGCGCCCCCGTGCTACGCGCGAGGATCGGCAACGCACGCATATCCGAGACGAGCGTGTTGTAGCCGAAGGACGCACCGCGCTCGGTCACCAGGACGTTGCGATTGCCGGCCCCGGTCAGCTTGGCGACAACGTTCGCCATGTCCCAGGGCGCCAAGAATTGGCCCTTCTTGACGTTGACGACGCGCCCCGTGGCGGCTGCCGCAGCAAGAAGATCGGTCTGCCGGCACAGGAAGGCCGGAATCTGCAGCACGTCCACGGCTTCAGCAACGACAGCGCATTGCTGCGCGTCGTGCACGTCGGTCAGAACGGGCACACCGAGTGTCTCGCGGATCTCGGCGAAGATGGGCAAGGCGCGATCGAGCCCCACGCCACGCTGGCTTTTCGCGCTGGTGCGATTGGCTTTATCGAACGACGTCTTGAAGACGAGGCTGATTCCCGCTTTGCCGGCGGTCTCCTTGAGAGCCGAGGCCATTTCCAACGCGTGCTCGCGGCTTTCGAGGGCGCAGGGCCCCGCGATCAGCGCAAGCGGGAGGGTATTGCCGAAACGCGCCGTCCCGATAGTGACAATCGGATTGGGAGCGGGGTCGGCACGCATGGCGTGCGACCATGCGCCGGCCCTATTCGGGGGTCAACCGAGCGGGACTTGCCGAACCCCCGTCGGTTGCATCGGCGCATCCGTCAGCGCGGCTCGCTAGTCGAAGACCAGTGTCGTGCCTAGGGCGATCTGCGGCCCCACGATGGTTGCGCCCCGCGATGAGGAACCCGCGATCCCGCCCCTCTCAAACGCGGCGCTCAGCGAGGCGCGGTCGTGGACGCGAAATCGCGCGGCAGCGAGGCGAGCGCCGCGGGAAACATCGGGCGGCTCGACCCCGAACCGGCTGCGAAACGCAGCAGGGTCCATCACGCTGATCTCGCCGCGCGGTGTCGACGCGGTGATGCCGCTCGCGCTCGCAGAGTCCGCGCGCACGCCGCTGAAGGCCGAGAGAAACGCCTCATGGTCGCGCGGGCTTTCAGACACCAGCACCGTCCCCGCGATGCCGCTGACCGTGTTGGCATGCTGTTGGAACGCCGGATTCCAGAAATTCTCCGGAAAGTGTTGCTGACAAACTGCAAACCCGATGGCCGGCGCTTTGGCATCGCGCGCAAACGCGAGCGAGAACCCGACCTTGACGGCCGAGCCGTCCGGCCGTTTGCCTTCGCGCTCGAAGCGCATGGCATCGGAGGCGCTGACCCCGGCGGAGCGAAAGCGTGCGGCATCCGCCGCGGCATCATCGCTTTCGAGGATGAGCAGCGACAGCCCCTGCTGGTTCTTGAGGAACAGCCGGTTGAACGTGCCGAACAGGGCTGAGAATCCGTCGCTCCCGAGCTTTTCCGGCTCCGCCACCGTCAGCACCTCGACGAAAAAGCCGGGCGTTTGGACCAAATAGTTGTGCGTGCCCCAGGCGTGCCGGTTGCGTGCGCCAACTGTAAAGCCGAGCCGGCGATAAAGCTCGGCCGCCGCGTCGAGGTCGCGCACTGCATGGACGAGGTGGTCAAGCCCGCCGGACATCAGATGCTGCTTTCACTGCACCGATGAGAACGCCGTCGGCTGCAGGAACATGTTCTTGATCGAGGCGATGATCGGTCCATCGCGCTCGCTTTCGGCGCGTTTAGCCAACCATTCCGGATCGCTCATGAACTTGTTCCACTTTGCCTCACGTTCGGCGAGCGACTCCCAAGCGAGCAGGTAATGGAGGTCTTGGTTTCCGCCATCGCCGACCAGCACCGTCCAGAATCCAGCCTGGCGAATGCCGTGCCGCTTCCAGAGCTCGAGCGTGGTGGTTTCGAACCGCTTCAACAAAGCGGGCAGCCGCCCGCTCACGCAGTGATAAATCCTCAGCTCATAGATCATTGTCGCCTCTTGCATGACGCACGTCGGGGTAGCCGACGTTAATGGCAGGGGCGGGAAAGGCAATCGGGCAGTGTCAATGTCCGCCCCGCGCCAAGAGAGACTTGGCGCAGCCGGCCACGACCGAGCTCGGGGTGGTTGACTAGACCAGACGGCTCTGTTCCACCGCCGCGCCAACAAACGAGGCGAACAGCGGATGCGGGTCGAACGGCCGCGATTTCAGCTCGGGATGGAACTGCACGCCGACAAACCAGGGATGATCTTCATACTCGATCATCTCCGGTAACAGCCCATCGGGCGACATGCCGGAAAAGCGCATCCCGTGCTGTTCGAGCCGCCCTTTGTAATGGGTATTGACTTCGTAGCGGTGGCGGTGGCGCTCAGAAATCTCCGTTGCGCCATGGTAGATCTGCGACACGCGGCTGCCGCGCTGAAGGGTCGCCGGATAAGCGCCGAGTCGCATCGTGCCGCCGAGGTCGGCGTTCACTCCCCGGACCTGCAGCTCGTTGCCTTTCATCCACTCGGTCATCAACCCGACGACCGGCTCGGGAGTGGCACCGAACTCGGTCGAATTCGCCTCCTCTATGCCGCAGAGGTTGCGCGCCGCTTCGATGACGGCCATCTGCATCCCGAAGCAAATGCCGAAATAGGGAACTTGGCGCTCGCGCGCGAACTTCACCGCTCTGATCTTGCCCTCGCTGCCGCGCTGGCCGAATCCGCCCGGCACCAGAATGCCGTTGACGTTCTCCAGAAACGGCGCCGGATCCCCGCGCTCGAACACTTCGGATTCGATCCAGTCGAGATTGACGCGCACCTTGTTGGCGATCCCGCCATGGGACAGCGCCTCGATCAGCGACTTATAGGCGTCCTTGAGCCCGGTATATTTGCCGACGATGGCAATCGTCACATTGCCGTCCGGATTGCGGATGCGTTCGTTGATCAGCCGCCAGCGCGCGAGATCGGGCTCGTCTTGGGGTTCGACGCCGAAGGCCATCAGCACTTCGCGGTCGAGCCCGGCCGCATGATAGGCTTCGGGCACGGCGTAAATGTTGTCCACGTCGCGCGCTTCGATCACCGCGCTCGGGCGCACGTTGCAAAACAGCGCGAGCTTTGCGCGCTCGCTGTCGGGAATCGGCCGGCCGGTCCGACACAGCAAGATGTCGGGTTGGATGCCGATCGAGCGCAGTTCCTTGACTGAGTGCTGGGTCGGCTTGGTCTTGAGTTCGCCCGCGCCGGTGACGAAGGGCAAGAGCGTGAGGTGGATGTAGATCGCGTGCTGGCGCGGCAGATCATTGCCGAGCTGGCGGATGGCCTCGAAGAACGGCAACCCTTCGATGTCGCCGACCGTCCCGCCGATTTCGCACAGGACGAAATCGTAGCCCTCGTTGCCGTCGCGGATGAACTCCTTGATGGCGTTAGTCACGTGGGGAACGACCTGGATGGTGGCGCCCAAGTAATCGCCGCGGCGTTCCTTGGCCAGGATTTCCTGATAAATGCGGCCGGTCGTGATATTGTCCTGACGGGTCGCCGGCCGGCCGGTAAAACGCTCGTAATGCCCTAAATCCAGATCGGTCTCTGCCCCGTCGTCGGTGACGAAGACCTCGCCATGCTGGTAGGGCGACATCGTGCCAGGATCGACGTTGAGGTACGGATCGAGCTTGCGCAGCCGGACCTTGTAGCCGCGTGCCTGCAGCAGCGCGCCGAGTGCTGCGGATGCGAGACCCTTACCGAGGGAGGACACCACGCCGCCGGTAATGAAGATGTACCGCGCCATGGGACCTAACCTTTAACGCCGCGCAATCGATTCGACGAGAGGCTGTAAGCGCCCCCCGGCCGGAGTCCATGCGCAATGCGCATATCGAGAAATGCTCATGGTCTGATCGGGAGATCGGGCAGTCTATTCATGTGAGTTCTCAATTCACCATTCGCGGGCTGCATGGCTCCTCAAGCGAAGGGGCCGGTTACCCCGGCCCCTGTGAGCTTCCTCATTGCGAGCGCGGCACTTGCGGCCCAGGCGCCGGCGGCGGTGGCTGCGGCGACTGCTGCTCCTGCTGGCGCAGCGTATCGAGCACGCCACCACCCTGCCCCGGCGGAGCGGCGGGCGTCTGTTGCGGCGGGCTGGCGGTATTCTGGATGATGGAGTGTGGCTTGCGGTCCCAACCGGCGAGCACCGAGAGCACCAGGCTGGTGGCAAAGAAAGTTGCCGCCAGGATCGCGGTCGTGCGGGTCAGCACATTGGCGGTTCCGCGACTCGACAGAAATCCGCCGGTCGAGCCGATACCAAGCCCGCCCCCTTCCGACTTCTGCAGCAGCACGACGCCGATCATGGCGGCGACCACCATCAGATGAATCACGATAATCACGGTCTGCATGCGTCTACCATTGTTGCCGTGCTTGCGATCTCGCGTGCCACTCCAGCGGCATATAGGAACTCGGCCGGGTGTCTACACGATCCTCCCCGCCGTTTCCATTGGACCGGCGGGGGCGTCCCGGCGCAATAGGAGCACCTCCCCCCGCGTCGCAGGACAAGCCGCTAATTGAGGGCTTTCAGATAAGCGATGATGTCGTCGACATCCTTGGCATCGGTCACGCCGCCGTAGGGCATGCGGTTGCCCTTCACCTTCGCCTGCGGGTCCTGGATATAGGCGCGCAAATTAGCATCGTCCCAAACAAGATTGGCGCGCCTCATGGCATTCGAGTAGCGGAAATCCTCAAGCGCCGCCGACTTGCGCCCAAAGATGCCCTTGAGGCTCGGCCCCAGCGCGTCGGGCCGCTCCGTGTGACACGCCGCGCAGGTCTGATAGAGCGCCTTGCCGTGCTCCACATCGGCGGCGGCAACGGACGTCGCGGATAGGGCGAGGAGCAGCGCGGCGCGGGCCGCGCCTCCGATCCGCCGAGGCATCGATCTTGCGTTACATGACGGCCCGATCACGCGTGCACCAGCGGACCGGGGTTCTTGAGGTATTTTGTCACGATCGCTTCGGCCGACCAATAGGCGAGTGCGCCGACTGGGCCGGTGGGGTTGTACGCCGACTGTTGCGGGAAGGTAGAGGCGCCCATGATGAAGAGATTGTCGGCGTCCCAGGACTGCAAGTAACGATTGACGACGCTCGTCTTTGGGTCATGCCCCATGATCGTGCCGCCGGTATTGTGGGTCGACTGGTAAGGCACGGTATCGTAATCGCCGCGGCGCAGCCCGGGCGGACCGATCATCGTCGGCTGCATGGCACGCGCGATGTCCAGCGCGATCCGCATGCAATAGTCCCCAACCTTGTAATCGTTCTCGACGAAATTGTAGGTCATGCGCAGCAGCGGTCGACCGAGTTGATCCTTATAGGTCGGATCGAGATCGATGTAGTTGTAGCGGTTGGCGTAGTTCGATCCCGACAGGGTGATGCGGGCCGCGTGCTGATACCACTTGGCGGTTGCCTTCTTCCACGCTGCGCCCCAGCGCGGGGTGCCGGGCGGGACCGGCCGGTAGCTGATCGGCCGCCCGTCGGCGTGGCCGAGCTGAATCTTGCAGCCGCCCAGAAAGCCGAGCCCGCGGTGGTCGAAATTGTCGCCGTTAAAGTCGTCCATGACCATCTGCGTACCGGGCGAGCCCATGAACGGATTGAAGAACTTGTCTTCGAAGAACAGGGTCACTCCCAAGCGCGAGAGCTGGTAGCAGTAGTTCTTTCCTACGACCCCTTTGCTCGTCACGGGATCGTAGGGTTCGCCAATCCCGGAGTTGAGCAGGAGTGAGATGTTGCCGAAGACGTAAGCCGAGAGCACCACGAGGCCGGCGGGCTGCTCGTATTCCTCGCCGGTGCGCGTATCGGTAAATAGGACACCCGTCACTTTCTTCGCCGCTTTGTCGTAGCTCAGCCGGCTCACCCAGGCGCGGTCCCGCAGTGTGAATTTTGGCTCGGCGCGCAACAGCGGAAGCACGCAGACCTGCGGGCCGGCTTTGGCATTGGCCTCGCAGCCGTTTCGTTCACAGAAGCCGCAGTACTGGCATCCGCCGAGGGTGAGGCCTTCGCTGTTGGTATAGGGCCGGCTTGCGTTGCTCGCCGGCTGCGGAAACGGGTGATAGCCGAATTCCTTCGCGACCTTGGCGAACATCAGCCCGGATTCGGTCATGATCAATGGCGGCGTCGGATAGTCGTCGTTGCGCGCTCCTTCGAATATGTTTCCGCCCTCGATCTTCTGGCCGCGTAGGTTGCCGGCCTTGCCGGAAACGCCGCACAGCTTGTCGAACTTGTCGTAAGTCGTAATATGGCTCGAGCTCGTCGTAGCTCATCGCCCAGTCCTGGATCGTCATGTCGTCTGGAATCGCACTGGCGCCGTAACGCTCGGCGATGTGGCTGCGGGTGGCGTGATCGCTCGGTAAATAGCGCCAGTGCTGGCCGCCCCAGTGATTGGCCGCCCCGCCGACGCTGTTGCCCGGCAGGAATGAGCCGAAGCGGCGCATGGGCAGCGCCGATTCCGAAGGCCGGTGACGGAAGGTGACGGTTTCCAGCGCCGGATCCTGGATCAACTCCAGCCGATAGGTATAGCGCAGCTCGTCACGAACCGCGGGCAGCGCGAAGTTCTCCCGTGGCGAAAGATCTTCGCCACGCTCCAAGCCGATGACGGTGAGCCCCGCTTTGGTGAGCTCGCGCGCCAGGATGCTGCCGGTCCAGCCCATGCCGACCATGACCGCGTCGACTTCTTTCAATCGCGTCGTCATGACTGCGCCCCCTCACGAGAAATCGGCGATCGATTGCGGTTCGGCCGCGTAGCGCTTGTTGCGATACTCCTCGATCAGTTTGGAGTAGACCGCCGGCAGGCCGGGGAAGCCGACCATCCTCCACGAGGCCTTGTTGCGGTTGCCGCCATAGATCGGATCGGCGAAGAAGCCCTCCATGGTGAGTTGCAAAAGCGCTTCGAAGAACGCCTTGCCGTCGAAGTCCTCGAGCGCAGCCTTGCCCTGCTCCAGCGCCTTGAGCGCATCCTCGCGCTCCCCGGCCGCGAGCCGGTCGAAGTCCTTGCCGTAGACCTTGCGCGTCCAGGCGTTGGTAGCGACGACGCCCGCGGCGAAAAATTGCCGCGGCGTGAGCGGGAGTTGATAGCCGTATTCCGGCTTGGCTTTGCGGAACGGCCCGTTGCGATACATTTTGGCGCCGCCGCCCCAGGCGCTGGCGAGCTGTCGGTCGACGAAAGTGACGATTCCGCAATCGCTGCCTGACGGCGTGAGTTCGTCGGCCGGAATCATGGTGTCGGCCGCAGCCGTGAAGAACGCGACTTCGGTCTCGGTCAACGTGAGATAAGCGGCCGGTTCGCTCCCCGCTGCCGGCACGGCCGCGGGCTGCTGCGCCTGAGCCGCAACACCCGGGTTAACGGCCGTGGCAACGGCGGTGCCGGCGCCCAGCAGGAAGTTGCGGCGTGCGATCGGGTTCCTGTCGTCCGGCTTGCTTTTCTCTGTCATGGCAACNNNCCCTGCTTGCGGCGTCAGAGCCCGATGTCCTCTGCGGGGACAACGTGGACACCGCCACGCGACACGTTTTGTTTCGAATGAGATTAATCCGATTTTCCGAGGCGCGGGAGACCGGGCAGGACATTCCTGCCCCGCTCGGCCGAGCTCGCGGCAGCTCAGCGGTAGACACCTGCTATGGCCAGAAATTCGTCCGCCTTGAGGCTTGCTCCGCCGACCAGTGCACCGTCAACGTCGGCAATGCCGAGCAGCTCCTTGGCATTCGATGGCTTAACCGATCCGCCGTAGAGGATGCGCATGCCTGCTCCCTCCTCCGCAAACTGCGAGCGCAGAAGCTGGCGGATCGACCCGTGCATCTCGGCGACGTCGGCCGGCGTCGGGGTCAGCCCGCTGCCGATCGCCCACACCGGCTCGTAGGCAACGACCAGATTGTCTGCCGTCGCCCCGTCGGGTATCGAGCCCTCAAGCTGTGTTCGCACCACCGCGAGTGCGCGTCCGTTCTCGCGTTCAGTGCGGGTCTCGCCCACGCACACGATGGCGCAAAGTCCGGCGCGGCGCGCAGCGAGCCCCTTCGCCCGCACATCGGCGTCGGTTTCCTTGTGATAGGTGCGCCGCTCGGAGTGGCCGACGATGACGGCGCTAGCGCCGGCATCCTTGAGCATCTCGGCCGAAATGTCGCCGGTGAATGCTCCATTGGATTGCGTGTGACAATCCTGCGCACCCAGGCGCACGGGGGACCCCTCCACGATGCTAGCAAATAAACCGAGCAGCGTGGCGGGCGGGCAGATCATCAAATCGACCGCGGTGAGCGCCCGGGCACCTTGGACGATCCGGATCATCTCCGCCGCCGAGGAGCGCAGCCCGTTCATCTTCCAATTTCCCGCCACGAATGGGCGCGGACGAGCCATTCTCGTTCCTGGGTTTTCCCGAAACCATCCATGCGGTTAGCAGAGCCCCCGCGGCCACGCCAGAGGCCCGCGTTGCCGCGCTCGATGCCGCGATGTTGCGACGCAGTGGTCCCCTCCCTATGATGCGATATCCCCCGGCCCGCCCGCGGGTTCTCTCAATCACGGACGACACATGCTTCGAGGGCTGCGAAAAGCCTCTTCCAACTGGATCGGCAAAGCCGTGATGGCCGGCGTGGTCGGCTTTTTGGTGATCAGTTTCGCCATCTGGGGAATTGGCGATATTTTCCGCGGCTTTGGCCGCTCAACGGTGGCCAAGATCGGGCACACCGAAATCACGGTCGAGCAATTTCGTACGCTCTACAACGATCGCCTGCAGCAATATTCACGCCAACTCGGCCGTCCGATCAGCGCGGATCAGGCGCGCGCGACCGGTCTCGACCGCGCGGCAATCGGGCAGATTTTCTCCGAAATTCTGCTCGATGAACGCGCGCCCGATTCCGAGGTCGCCAAGCTGATCACCAACGATCCCACATTCCGCGGAGCCAACGGCCAATTCGACCGGGCGCGCTTCGAGCAGATCATCCGCAATGCGGGCTATACCGAGCCGCGTTTCGTGGCCGAACAACGCCGGCTGATGCTGCGCCGGGAGCTTGCCGGAACGATCGGATCCGGATTGAACGCACCGAAGGCGTTGGTCGAGGCGACCAACCGTTATGATAACGAGCAACGCTCGATCGAATACGTCCTGCTCGACCGCGCGCTCGCAGGCGACATTCCGGCGCCACCCCCGGAGGTGCTGGCAAAGTACTTCGACGAGCGCAAAATCATGTTCCGCACGCCCGAATACCGCAAGCTCGTGGTCGTCTCGCTGATCCCGAGCGAACAGGCGCGCTGGATCGAAATCTCCGATGCGGATCTCAAGCGCGCCTATGAGGACCACCGCGCCCGCTACGTCACTCCCGAGCGGCGCCATATCCTGCAGATCGACTTTCCCAACGCCGAAGCGGCCAACGCAGCTGCGGAGCGCATCGCGAAAGGTGCGAGCTTTGCCGACGTCGCCAAGGACCTCGGCAAGAGCGAAAAGGATATCGATCTCGGTACCGTCCCAAAATCCGCGATGATCGACCGAGCGGTAGCCGATGCCGCCTTTGCGCTCAAGGAAGGTGAGGTCAGCGCGCCGGTGCAAGGCCGTTTCGGCACCGTCCTGGTGCAGGCCCTCAAAATCGAGCCGGAACAGGTCCGTCCGTTCGAGCAGGTGGCGGGAGAACTCAAGCAAGAGCTCGCCGCCGCGCGCGCCAAATCCGAGATTTTCGACGTCTACAACAAGATCGAGGATGCGCGCGCAGAAGGCAAGCCGCTGGCCGAAGCCGCCGCCAGCCTCAAGCTGGAAGCACGCACAGTCGAAGTCGATCGCTCCGGCCGCGACCCGGCCGGCACGCCCGTGAAGCTACCGGACGCGCAGCGTCTTCTCGCCGCGGCGTTCACCACGGACATCGGGGTCGAGCGTGATCCATTGCAGTTCGAAGACGGCTACATCTGGTACGACGTCGTCGGGACCTCCCCCTCGCGCGAGCGTTCGCTCGACGAAGTAAAGGATCAAGTCGAAGCGCGCTGGCGCGAGCAGGAGATCGCCACCCGGCTCGAGGCAAAGGCAACGAGCATCCTCGATAAGCTCAAAGCCGGCGCAACGCTCTCCGATGTCGCAGCAGCCGAGCATCTCAAGGTGGAAACGCTGAGCGGCCTCAAGCGCGGCCAAGCCTCCGCCCCACTCTCGGCTGCGGGGGTCGACGCTGTCTTTCGTGCGGCAAAGGATGCCCACGGCAAGGCTGAAGGCGCGCAGCCGCCGGCCGAGGTGGTATTCCGTGTCACCGAGATCATGGTGCCCCCGCTCGACATGGCTTCGGAAGATGCCAAACGTACGGTCGAGACGCTCAATCGTGGCCTCTCCGAGGCTATTCTCGCCGAATATATTGCGCGGCTCGAAAGCGAGATCGGCCTCACCATCAATCAGAGCGCGCTGAACCAGGTGGTCAGCGGCGGAGCGGGCGACGGCGCAAACTGAGCTTGGCTCACATGCAGATCGAGCCACAAGCCCCGGCTTTTGCCAAACGCTACGCGCGCGGCGAGGCTCAGGTCGTGTGGACTACGCTGGTTTCGGACCTTGAAACTCCGGTATCGGCGTTTCTCAAGATCGCGACTGCGCGGCCACCATGTTTTCTGCTGGAATCCGTCGAAGGGGGCGCGGTCCGCGGGCGTTATTCGATCATTGGGCTC
>VAZM01000476.1:3473-7327 GCA_005883135.1 Alphaproteobacteria bacterium | reverse complement strand
CGCCAGCCCGAGCAGGCCGCCCGTGATTCCTTGCAGCATGAGCGCGGTGAAAACCAGCGGAAATCTCGGCTCAAATGCGATGATGATCGCACTGATGGCGACGATTGTGGCGCCCGCGACGATGATCGCTCGCTTCGAGCGGACGGTGTCCAGCAATTCGCCCCCGGGGACCTGACTGAGCAAGCCCGCGAGACTGCTCGCGGTCAGCACGAAACCGATATTTTCTTGGTTCCATTTCTGCTCGGCGAGATAAGCCGCCACATAAGGACCGAACCCGGCGAGGATGCCGGCAACGAAGAAGTTGACCGCGTCGAGGCTGCCGAGACTGGCATGCGAAGGCGCCTGACCAGCGGGGCCGGACGATGCCGTCGTAACCGTCATCTTTCCGGAATCTCCATGGCGGCGGAAACGGAGCACGGCTTGCGCGATTTTGCTGTCGCTGCGTCATGCTTGCCGGATTTGATACCGCCTATTGCGATAAAGGAAGCGACCGGCCCCGCCGGGCATGGGGCCGGTCGCGAAGGTCCGATTTCGGCAGAGGGGGGGCCGCAAACCGGACGCGCCTTTACATTACTGATGGAAACGGCGATAGCTCCGCGCCGTTTGCGGTGATTGGGCGGATTTTGCGGTAAACGTGATGAGATGACGCGCGTGGCGCGGCGCCCACAAAGCGTCGCGCGACCGGCGACCCCCTTTAGCGGCCGCTGAGGCCTTTCAACAGTGCCTCATGGAATTGGTCCGGTGCCTGGATCTGTGGGGCGTGCCCCAGCTCCGAGAACTCGATGAGGTCGGCCTTGGGGATGCGCCTTGCCGCGGCGCGGCCCAACTGGGGATAGTTGCCAAGCTAGTTGGCGAGTTCTGCGGGTGCGCGATTTGCCCCCGGCGCCGTGCGATCCAATTGTCCGATCATCAGCAGCGTCGGCACGCGAATGCGCTCGAGCTCATGCACGACCGGCTGGATGAAAGCCATTTCCGCAATCCGTGCCTGCATCTGTGCAATGCGTTCGGCCCCCGGCCCGCGATACATGCCCGCGATCATCTCCACCCAACGGTCGTATTCAGGCCGCCACTGGCCGGCATAGTAGAACCTCTGCTCGTATTGCTTGATGCTGCCAAAGGTCGTCGCCTTCTCGATCTCGAGGGCCTTGTCGAGGTCGATGAACGGGACACCCGCCGCCTGCCAGTCCTCCAACCCGATCGGGTTGACCAGCACGAGCTGCTCCACGGCATCCGGAAACATCAGCGCATAGCGCATGGCCGTCATGCCACCGAGGGAATGACCCATGACGATGGGTCGAGCGACGCCGAGCGAGGTGAGCAGCGCGTTGGTATTCGTCGCTAGTTGCTGCAGACTGAACTGATAGCCGGGCGGCTTCGTCGATTTGCAGAATCCGATCTGGTCGGGCGCAATGACCCGAAAGCCGGCTTTGCTGAGGACGGCGATNNNGAGGACGGCGATCGTCCTTTCCCAGGTCGCGGCGCAGAAATTGCGCCCGTGCAACAGAACCGCGGTGCGCCCGTTGGCGCTTTGCGGTTTCACATCCATGTAGGCCATGGACACATCGCTGCCCTGCGATCTGAAGGCGTAGCGGTGCACATCGTATGGATAACCGAAACCCTCGAGCTCGGCGCCATAAATACGGTGGTCCTCAGCTCGCGCCGGTGCCGCAACGCTCAGCAAGGCAGTGCCGATCGTCATAGTGAGAAGGATTTGACGCATGGCGTCCTCCTGCCGGGGTTCATCCGCAGCAAATACTCAAAGCAAGCGATGAGGCGGAACGGAGCGAAGCATATCATCCGCTCGCATGGTCCGGAAGGCTGCGGGTGCACGCGGCAGCCATCGTCACGTTGCGCTCAGCTATCAGCATACTGCGAAGGCATTGCGCCCAAGAAAAATACAAAGTATACTTTCAATTCCTAGTTTGCGGAAAACAGGGAGGAGTCAATGGCCCTTGTAGCGTTGGCAGAGGAAGGCAACTTTCTGCACATCTACGATTTTCGCGTGACGAAGGGCAAAGAAGAGGAATTCATCCGCTCCTTTGAGGAATTCGACTATTCGGACGGCAATCCCATGCACAAGTCGCGGGCGCAAGTGAAGGACGGCGTGCTGTGCCGCGACACGCAGGATCCGCAACGTTTCTTTCTGATCGCGGAATGGTCGGACATCGAAGAGCACGCGCGGATCCGCAAAGTGCTCGCTAACGAAATCAAGCCGCAATTCATCAAATACATCGAAGGCGGGACATTCATACCGAAGTATGTCGAGGTGGTCTCCTCCACACCGGACGAGATTCTCAATAAGGCCGCCGCGGCGGAGTAGGCGTTGTCCCGCGATTTGTACACGTTCTTCCGGTCCTCCACCTCGTACCGGCTCCGTATTGCATTGGCACACAAACGGCTCGAATACGCGCCGCATTACGTGAGCCTGCCGAAGATGGAGCATCGAACGCCCTCATACCGGGCGCTGCATGCCCAAGGGCTGGTGCCGTTGCTGATCGATGGCGACCGGTCCTTGATCCAGTCCATGGCCATCATCGAATATCTGGACGAGGTCTATCCGGATCCGCGGCTGCTCCCAGCCGATGTGCATGGGCGCCACTACGTGCGGGCGGTGTCGCAAATCATCGGATGCGACATTCACCCTCTCAACAACGTGCGCGTGCTCAAGCACCTCCAGGCGCAATTCGGTGCCGACGAGGCAGCGACTAAAAAATGGTATCGCCATTGGATCGCCGAGGGGCTGGGTGGCCTGGAGACTTACGTCGCAAGCGCCGGCCTTGCCGGTCGGTTCTGTTATGGCGATACCGTCACCATGGCGGACATTTGTTTGGTGCCGCAGATTTTCAACGCGCAGCGCTTCGATTGTCCGATCGACGATTACCGCACTCTCGTTGCCATCTTCGAGCGGTGCATGGCGCTCGAGGCCTTTCGCGCGACGCAGCCCAATACTCAAGCCGACGCATTCTGAACGGCATACGGCCGGCGGCGTCAGCGCTCCTCACGCGCGAGCGGTTTTCAACTGGGCTGAAAGATCGTCCGCCCGAGGTGATTGTTGCCATTGATGAGCCGGATCAGCGTTATCATCAGGGTGTTGCGCTCCTGCGGCAGAAGCGGGCTGAGCAGACGTTTCTGCGCCCGTTGCATCGGGCGGTACATTTTCCGCGTCAGCCGATCGCCGGTACGGGTCAGCCGCGCAAGCACCATACGCGCGTCGTTCGGGCTGCGGCGACGCTCCACGAGGCCGCGTCTGGCGAGTCTGTTGAGCACGTCGGCAACATTGGTGCGGTCGATTCCCAATTCGCGGGCCAATGAATTTTGGTCGAGATTGGGATTGAGCGAAAGCGTCGTCAACAGTCCGTATTGAACCGGCGTGATGTCGTATCCCGCACATTCCTCAAAGAAAAGCGCGTAGTGGATTTGGTGCAAGCGCCGCAGCAGATAGCCGGGCCGTCCCCACAGCGGCATCTCGGAATGAACCGTGCCCGGCCGCAACGATGCTTTGTTCGCGCCGCGTCGCTGGATTTTCCTTCTCGGCGCGGCGGTTTGCATCCGCCTGCGTGCCGCCTTCGTTCTCGTAGCCATTCACGCTTCTCCTCGGCGCACCTTCCGCTCGCAGACGAGCAAATGTTCAGTATACCGTCATACTTGCAAGCGCTCGGGGCTGTGATAGGCTTTTATCGACGCTGTACGCAGATGCAACGGGCCAAAAGCAAATTACAAGTCCCGACGCGGTGCGAGCTCCGAGTAGTTCATCCCAGCGGGAGAGCCAAAATGCAAAGGCGTGCGTTTCTCATGCGGGCGGGCGCGGGCATGGCGGCGACCGCCATTGCCAGCCCGGCGATCGCTCAAACCGC
>VAZM01000476.1:0-3366 GCA_005883135.1 Alphaproteobacteria bacterium | reverse complement strand
TGCCGGCGGCGAGATCGTGCCGCCGCTGCAGGTCTGGGATGCGACGCAAAACGGCACGGTCGAGTGCGGCCACACCCTGACCTCGTTCAATATCGGCAAGAACCCCGCGGTCGCGTTCGATTCCGGGCTCGCGTTCGGACTCAATACGCGCCAGCAGCAGGCGTGGATGAATTACGGCGGCGGCCTCGAACTCATTCGCGCGTTGTTCAAGAAGGACGGAATTCTGCCCATTCCCTGCGGCAATGTCGGCGTGCAGATGGGTGGCTTCTATCGCAAGGAGATCAACTCGGTTGAAGATCTCAAAGGACTCAAGTTCCGCATCGGCGGGCTCGGCGGTATGATCCTGACCAAGCTCGGCGTTGTCCCGCTGCAGATCTCAACCGCCGACATCTATCCTTCGCTCGAGCGCGGCACCATCGATGCCGCCGAGTGGATCGGTCCTTACGACGACGAGAAGCTCGGGCTGCACAAGGTCGCCAGGTACTACTACTATCCGGGCTGGTGGGAAGGCAGCGCCCAGGTCACGCTTCTTGTCAATCTCCAGCACTGGGAGGCGCTGCCGGAATCCTATCGAGCTGCGCTCGAGGCGGCGTGCGCGGAGACCACAGTCCTGATGATGGCCAAATACGACACGCGAAACCCCGAGGCATTGCGCCGACTCGTGGCCGCCGGCGTCCAGCTGCGGCAATTTCCCCGCCCGGTGTTGGACGCCTGTTACAAAGCGGCGTTCGAGACTTACGACGAGCTTGCCGCCAAGAATCCGGACTTCAAGCTGATCTACGAATCCTGGCAGAAATTCCTGGCGGATTCGAATCTCTGGTTCCGCATCGCCGAGAACACGCTCGATAATTACCGCTTCACCATGTCCGCACAGCCGCGCTAGCGCAACTCTGCCGCGATGCGACAGAACCTGCGGCGGCCGCCGCCCTGGCTTTGCACCGGAATCGAATTATGACGCAAGGAATCGGAGCCAGACTCCAGCGCAAGGAGGACGCCCGCCATCTGCACGGCCGCGGCAACTTCGTATCCGACATGCTGCTGCCCGGGCAGAGCGAAGTCGCCTTTCTCCGCAGCCCCATCGCGCACGGCCGCATCCGCCGCATCGTCAAGCCGCGCGGCGCCGAAAACCAGGTTTTCGTCCGCAACGATCTTGCCGATGTCGCGGCGATGGTCGCACCGACGACCGTGCCCGGCTACAAGCTTTCCGAGTGGCATCCGCTAGCGCACGGCAAGGTGCGCTTCGTGGGCGAGGCGATCGCGATGTGCGTCGCGCCGACCCGGGCCGAGGCCGAAGATCTCACCGAACAGATCGAAGTCGAATTCGACGAACTGCCCGTGCTCGTCGACGCGCAGGCGGCGCGGACGGAGCCGACAGTTCGTGTGCACGAGCAATGGGGCGACAACCTCTTTCTCACGCTCAACTACGAGAGCGGCTTCGAGGCAAAGGCCAAGGGCGCGCCGATCGTCATCGAGCGCGAGATCGCGCTCGCCCGGCAGGCCATGGTGCCGATGGAGGGCAAGGCCGTGCTCGCCCAATGGGACGATCGCAGCGGCCAGATCATCGTGCATGCATCGACCCAGGTCCCGCATATCATCCGCGTCGGCCTGGCGCAGTTTCTCGGCATCGACCAGGGACAGGTGCGGGTCATCTCGCCCGACGTGGGGGGCGGTTTCGGCTACAAATGTATCCTCCAGCCGGAAGAGCTGTGCGTCGCGTGGCTGGCGCTGAAATTCAGGCGACCGTTCCGCTACATCGAGGATCGTCGCGAGCACCTGGTGGTCGGCGCCAATTCGCGCCAACACGGTTACCGAGTGACCGCCCATGCCGACGAACGCGGCAAGTTGTTGGCGCTCGATGCGGAGGTCACGATCGACGGCGGCGCGTACTCGGCCTGGCCGTTCACCGTCGCGCTGGAGCCGGGTCAGGCGACCGGCAACCTGCCGGGACCGTACGACTTCCGCGGGTATCGCTGCCGGACCTACTGCGTGGCGACGAACAAGCCCGGCTTTCTGCCTTATCGCGGCGTGGCGCGAACCGGCGTCTGCTTCGCCATGGAGTTGGTGATCGATGCCATCGCCCGCGCGGTCGGCCGCGAGCCATGGGAGGTCCGGTATGACAATCTCGTCTCGGCGGCCGACATGCCGTACGACAACGTGACGCGCAAACATTACGACAGCGGCGACTATCGCAAGGCGCTTACGCTTGCGCGCGAAAAGCTGGACTTGGAGGCGTGGCGCGAGCGGCAGCGCCGCGGCGAGCGCGATGGCCGGCTCATCGGCATCGGTTTCGCCTCGTATTGTGAGCAGACCGCGCACGGCACCAGCGTCTTTTCCGGATGGGGCTTGCCGATCATTCCCGGCTATGACCAGGCGACGGTGCGGGTGAACCCGGATGGCGGGCTCGAAATCCGCGCCGGCGTCCACTCGCATGGCCAGGGCATGGAGACGACGCTCGCCCAGATCGCGCACGAGGAGCTCGGCATCGATCCCGCGAAGGGAGCGGGCGATAGTTATCTTACGAAAGATTTTCTCATGATATCAATTAATTAAAGAGAAGCTAACTTTACGATCTAAGCAGCGGGCTGCATATAGGTAGCACTCTTACGAGGCCGACAAAATTTCGGGCGCAAGTAGACTGTCCGCCCCACCCTGAGGAGTTATTGGCAAGGTCGTCAGGCTGGATCGGTCGAGTGCGGTCGCGGAACGGAAAATCCACGGTGCTCTCCAAAACTTCGACCTCGTGTCAAATCAGCCGCACAGTGCATTTGCAGGATGACAGGTTATGGAAGGGAGGGGCGGAGCATGGGCGGGCCCACCTCCATGACCACTTTGGTCTCACCAGCGCACATCGCCGCGCAGGCGGGAGGAACATTCTCCGCCCTCGAACACCGAGATCCCAAGTAGCTAAGTTTGGCCTCGCACGTTGGTCCTTGCCGCGGTCGCGCCTAGCTGAAGGCGCGAACGAGAAACAACGTGACGCCCGGAAATGCAGTCAACACGGCCAGCCTGATAAAATCGGCAGCAACGAACGGCAGGACGCGGCGGTAAACCTGCACGATTGACACATCGCGGGCAATGCTGGTGACGATGAGGACGCCAAGCCCGATCGGCGGCGCGATCAGTCCGATGCCCACCACGGTGAGCACAAGAATGCCGAACCAGATGCCGACCTCATCCTTTGGAATGCCAAAATCGAGCGTGTTGATGATTGGAAAGACCACCGGGATGGTTAGCAACATCATCGACAGTTCATCCATCACGCCGCCGAGCAGGATGTAGAACACCATCAGGGCCGCCATGACAGCGTAGGGCGAGATCGACAGGCCACCAATCAATTCCGCCGCCTCCTCGGGCATTTGGGTGAGC
>VAZM01000475.1 GCA_005883135.1 Alphaproteobacteria bacterium | reverse complement strand
CCGCTCTCGATGGGCACATTGGTCGGCGACACGCTGCAGTGCCTTTACCACGGGCTTCGTTACGACAAGACCGGGACCTGCGTGCGGGTGCCGGGCCAGGACACCATTCCGCGCGCGGCGCGGGTGAAGAGCTATCCGGTGGTCGAGCGCTATCACTGGCTGTGGATCTGGATGGGCGACCCGGCGCGCGCCGACCCCGACAAGATCACCGATTTCCACTGGTTCGATGATCCTAATTGGGGAGCCAAGGGCGAGTATCTCCACGTCAGGGGCAACTGGCAGCTCGTGGTCGACAACCTCCTCGACCTCACGCATCTCGCATTCGTGCACGGGACCACGATCGGCAATCCCGCGCTGGTGGAGCAGGCGCAAGTCAAGGTGCAGCGCTCGGGCGACAACATCACGGTCACGCGATGGATCGTCGACGCGCCGCCGCCGCCGACCTTCGTGAAAGCGGGCGGCTTCACCGGCAACGTCGATCGCTGGCAGATCATCAACTTCACCCCGCCCGCCGCCGACCGGCACGGGCGCGCCGGAAGGCAAGCGCGTCGGCGGCATCGGCATGTGGAACCTCAATGCGATCACGCCGGAAACGGAAACCACGAGCCATTATTTCTGGGGGCAGGCGCACAACTTCGACATCGCCAATCCGAAGACGACCGACATGCTGATCGAGCAGATCAGGACCGCCTTCCTCGAGGATGTCGCGGTGTTCGAAGCGCAGCAGCGCAATCTCTTGCTGACTCCCAACCCGCCGCAGACCGACATCAATGCGGACGCCGGCGTGATCCAGGCGCGCCGCATTCTCGATCGCCTCTATCAGGAAGAGCAGGCGGCAGCCGGCAAAATGGCGGCGGCGGAGTAGCGCTACGGCTTAATCGCACACCCCTCCTGCCGCGGCTCACTGCGGCTCGAGACCGGCCGCCTTCACCACCTGTTGCGCCAGTGCGCGGTCGCTCCTGATCTCGGCGGCAAATTGCTCCGGCGTGTTGGCTGCCGGCACCAGGCTGCGCGCGGTGAGATGGCGCGCGCGGAACGCGGGATCGTCGAGGATGCCGGCGACCTCTTTGGCGAGCTTGTCGACGATCGGCTTCGCCGTGCCGGCCGGCGTGAATAGCCCGTACCAGCCGCGCGACGGCGGCCCGGTGTAGCCGGTCTCCACCAACGTCGGCACCGCCGGAAAATTCGGCGAGCGGATGTTGTTCAGCATGACCAGCGGCGTCATCGTGCCGGCGCGAATCTGCCCGATGACATTGCCTTCGCCGATTAACGCGATCGGCGTCGAGCCGCTCAGCACTGCGTTGACCGCCTCGCCGCCGCCCTTGAACGGCACGCGCACCCAGTCCGCGCCCTTCTCCATTCTGAGCGTCTCCATGTAAAGCGCGAGCGGTACGGAGGCCGTCAGATAGTTCAATGTGCCGGGCTTGGCTTTCGACAGCGCGATCAGCTCGTCGATCGTCTTCACGCCGAGTTGCGAATTCACCACCAGTATGTGGATCAGATGGTAGAGGTTGGTGACCGGCTGCAGGCCCTTTTCCGGATCGAACGGCATGCTCTTGAGCAGAAACTGGTTGTACGCGATCGGCTCGGCATTGAGGATGCAGATGGTATAGCCGTCGGGGGGCGCTTCGGTGCAGGCGCGCGCGCCGACGTTCTGCATGCCGCCGGGGCGGTTCTCCACGACGATCGGCTGGCCCCAGCGCTTGAGCAGTTCGTCTCCGAGCGCGCGCATGAAGACGTCGCTGATCCCGCCCGCGCTCGTGGTGGTCAGCGCCTTGATCGGACGCGTGGGATAGTCCTGCGCCGGCGCCGGACCGGCGGCCGCCACGAGCGCGAGGATCAGCAGGCCTTTCCTCATCGCGGTCTCGCCGCGCGGCCAGTTCATCATCTCACCCCGCCAGCAGCTGTTTCACCCATCCGCTCGCTTTGGCGAAATCCAGCCTGCCGGCATAATCCTGCTTGAGCGCGGCCATGACCTTGCCCATGTCCTTGATGCCGCTGGCACCGGTCGCCTTGATGGCGTCGGCCACGGCCGCTTTGCCCTCCGCTTCCGACATCTGCTTGGGAAGATAGGCGCCGATGATCTCCATCTCACCGCGCTCGCGGGCGGCAAGTTCCGCGCGGCCCGCTTTGTCATAAAGCTCGACCGCTTCCTGGCGCTGCTTGATGAGCTTCTGCAGCAGGGGGAGGATCTCCTCGTCGGAAAGCACCGGCTTCCCGCGGCCCTGCGCATCGATGTCGGCGTTCTTCAACGCGGCGTTGATCAGCCGCAGCGTCGACACGCGGCGCTCGTCGCGGGCTTTCATCGCCTCCCTGAGGGCGGTGTTGATCTCGTCCCGCAGCACGGCTATGGCCTCTCGCAAAATCGCGCCAGAGTCGGGATCGAGCCGAAGGGCTCGCGACCGGCGGCGCGCACCAAGACTTAGGCTTTCGATGAGCGAGAAACAACCGGCCCATTCCGGCGGAGATCACGCCAAAGCGACTTGGGGCGAGCCGAAGCCGAGCGCGCTCCTGGTCCTTGCCGACGGCACGGTGTTCGAAGGCGCGGGCTTCGGCGCGACCGGCCACGCGGTGGGGGAGGTCTGTTTCAACACCGCCATGACCGGGTACCAGGAAATCCTCACTGATCCCTCCTATGCCGGGCAGATCATCACCTTCACGTTCCCGCATATCGGCAATGTCGGCACCAACGATGACGACATCGAGACGGTGAATATGGCGGCGACCCCGGGGGCGCGCGGGCTTGTGCTGCACACCGCCATCACGGAGCCGTCGAACTACCGCGCGCGGCGCCATCTCGACCAATGGCTCAAAGCGCGCGGGGTCATTGGGCTTGCCGGCATTGACACGCGCGCCCTCACCAGCCGCATTCGCGTCCATGGCATGCCGAACGCAGTGATCGCGCACGAGCCCTCGGGCAGGTTCGATCTCGACGCGCTCAAGCGAGAAGCGCGCGAATGGCCGGGCCTCGTCGGCATGGATCTCGTGCCGATGGTGACCTCGGGACAGCGCTTCACCTGGGACGAGACGCCGTGGGAGTGGGATAAAGGTTACGGGCAGCAGGAGAGCCCGCGCTTTCACGTGGTCGCCATCGATTACGGCATCAAGCGCAACATCCTGCGCCAACTCGCGGCCAAAGGCTGCCGCGTGACCGTGGTGCCGGCGCAGACCGCGAGCGAGGACATCATTGCACTCGAGCCGGACGGCGTTTTTCTCTCAAATGGTCCCGGCGATCCGGCCGCGACCGGTGCCTACGCCGTGCCGGTGATCCGTGACATCATCGCCGAGGGCATTCCGACCTTCGGCATCTGCCTCGGCCACCAGATGCTCGGCATCGCCCTCGGCGCCAAGACAATGAAGATGCACCAGGGCCATCACGGCGCCAATCATCCGGTGAAAGACCTCATGACCGGCAAGGTCGAGATCACGTCGATGAATCACGGCTTCGCGGTCGACGGCGCCACGCTGCCGGCGAACGCGACCGAGACCCATGTGTCGCTGTTCGACGGCTCGAACTGCGGCATTGCGCTCAAAGACAAGCCCGTGTTCTCGGTACAGTACCACCCGGAAGCATCGCCCGGCCCGCGCGACAGCCATTATCTGTTCGAGCGATTTGTCGAGCTCATGCGCGAGCGGCGCCAAAGCTGAAGCCATTGCACGTCGATCCGGTAATCCACCGCGGTGTCCTCGCCTTGCTGCTCGTCGTGAGCGCGCCCGCGATCGGCTTCGCTCAGCCTGAAAGCCGTTCGCCGACCGATGCCGCGGCGGCGCTGATCAAGGCCTATCCGGATTTCCTCGATCGCATCGAGCAGAACGATCTCGTTTGGAAGG
>VAZM01000336.1:7410-25219 GCA_005883135.1 Alphaproteobacteria bacterium | reverse complement strand
CCGGCAGTGCTGCGCGTTGTGCCGCCGTCATGAGATCGAGCTCGATCACCCGCCGGCCGGCGGCGCGATCGTTGATCGCGTAATAGGCGACGTCGGAGCGCGTGTAGAACGACACCGACGTGTAAGCCTGACTGATCGGCACCGAGAACTTCAGCGCACCGCGCGACAGATCATACCGACACACGGACACCTGGAATGCGGGGTCCATGAAGGGCATGAGCGCCTTCTCCGGAGTCGGTGCGGGAATGGGAATGACGGAGTTGACCGGAGCGATGGCGGCGACGCGGGCATACGCATCCTGCGTCGCCATTCGCGGGAGCAACAGGACGGTCGTCAGGTGCACGATGCCGGCAAGCACAAGCGCGCCCAACAGCCATAATGCCAAGCGGATCACAGGCAGGCCCTCTTGGTAAGCGCGGGCATCGGCGCCTCCGATCCGGTTCGGCTCGCCATGCCGATCGGCGTATCATAGAGGCGCAGCACCAGCAGGTACTTGTCCACGCCGCCGGTCGGGAGCCAATTGCCAGGCCGTGCGCGGGGCCCGACCAGGACGTCGAAACTGCCGTCGGCGTTGCGGACGATCTCTTGACTGGTGAAGCCTTGGCGCTGTGCCGAGTTGGCTACGAGGCGGCCTTCCGGATCATAGAGTGTCAGCGTCCAAAATCTCGCTTGCGGCGTGGTGCCGCTCAACAGCACGTCGCAGCGACCGTCGAGCGGCTGACCGGCATCATCGGTGCGTGCATAGAAGGCCACTCCGTCGCCCGAACCGACCGGCAGTTCGCCGGTGCGCGAGACCATGGCGCGCGCATAGGGGTCGATGCCGGAGGTCCCATTCTTCGGCCAGCCCGTCCACGCGCCAATGGTGACGCCGCCATAGGCGCTGCCTCGCGTCAGCGCCATCCAGGTCGCGCCGAGGCCGGCCATTGCCGCAATCGCCAGCGCAAACACGGTTCCGAAAAGCAAACGCACGTTTGGTCCGGTAGCGTAGCCGTTAGAGCGGCCGGTGTAGCAAGAGCTGTCGGCCAACTTCAATTACCGCGAGTCCGATCGGGCGGCGTTTGCCCGGGCGCGGATGCGAAACTTGCTTGAGCCGGCGCTCTCGTCTCGTCCGAAGCTTTGGTCATCTCGCCGCGGGTCGCAAGCGCGCGCGTCGCATCGTCCAGCAGCCGCTCGAGGCGCACCAGGGCATCCGCGCCGCGCTTGGTCAGAATGGAGTTCGGCCGGCTGGGCGTTGTGTCGCCCTCCTTCTTGCCTTCGGCAACGCGCGCTGCGGACGGTCCTCCTTGCGGCCCGAGGCCCGGAATGGTTTTGAGCTCGATCCCTTGGTGGGCATAGGCCATGATCTCGTGCCAGGTCTGCGCCGGCAGCGAGCCGCCGGTCATCTGGTGCATGGTTGTGTAGTCGTCGTTGCCGAACCAGATGCCGCAAACCATGTTGCCGGTGAAGCCCACGAACCAAGCGTCGCGGTAGGCGTTGGTGGTGCCGGTCTTGCCCGCGGACTTGATGCCGTCGAGGATGGCGCGCCGGGCGGTGCCTTCCTCCACCACCTTGCTCATCATCATGTTCATGTCCATCGCCACCTGCGGCGTGATCACCTGCACCGGCTTCTTACCGTCGCGGTCCCAACGCCAGATCAACTCGCCGGCGCCGCTGCGGACCTCGAGCACCGCGTGCGGCGCATTCGCCTTCCCCAGGTTGGGGAACATGGTGTAGCCGCCGGTGTGATCGAGCACGGTGACCTCGTCGGCGCCGATCGGCATCGAGGGTGTGTCCGGCAGCGGCGTGCGGATGCCGGCCTTGCGCGCGGTCTCGCGGATCTTGGCGCGGCCGAGCTTCGGGTTGCCGTTGCCGAGCGCGATCGACAGCTTCACCGGAATGACGTTGATCGAGCGGGTGATCGCCTGCGTGAGCGTCATCGCGCCGGCGTGGCCGCCGCCATAATTCTTCGGGCACCAGTTGCCGATGCATACCGGCGAGTCGACCACGACCGAGGTCGGCTTGAACCCGTTCATCAGCGCAGTGGCGTAGACGTAGGGCTTGAACGAGGAGCCGGGCTGGCGCATGGCGTCCGTGGCGCGATTGAACTGGCTCTCGCTGTAATCGCGGCCGCCGACCATCGCGCGCACCGCGCCGTCGATGTCCATCAGCACGGCGGCGCCCTGCTTGGCCTTGTATTCTCGCCCGTACTGCCGCAGCGAATCCTCGATCGCCTGCTCGGAGTGCTTCTGCAGGTCGACATCGAGCGCGAGCCGCACCACGAACACGCGCTCATGCACCGACTTCGGCAAGGTGTCGACCAGCTTCTTCATCTCGTCGTAGGCCCAGTCGAGGTAGTAGTTGGGCGAACGTTCGTCGCGCCGATCGACTGCCGTGGCCGGATTGCGGCGGGCGCCGAACACCTGCCCCTCGGTCATGAATCCGGCTTCGACCAGGTTGTCGAGGACGACGTTGGCGCGCGCGCGCGCCGCCGGCAGATTGATGTGCGGAGCGAATTTCGACGGCGCCTTGAACAGCCCCGCCAGCATGGCCGATTCTGCCAGGTTCACGTCACGCGCGGATTTGTTGAAATAAAACTGCGCCGCCGCGTCGACGCCGAAGGTGCCGCCGCCGAGGTAGGCACGATCGAGATAGAGCTTGAGAATCTCGTTCTTGGGCAGTCGCACCTCGAGCCAGAGCGCGAGGAAGGCCTCCTTGACCTTGCGCTCGATGGTGCGCTCATTGGACAGAAACAGATTCTTCGCCAGCTGCTGGCTGATCGAGGAGCCGCCCTGCACGACGCCGCCGGCGCGCGCGTTGGTGAGCATGGCGCGGAACAGACCGGGGAAGTCGATGCCGAAATGCTCGTAGAAGCGGCGATCTTCGGTGGCGAGCGTGGCCTTGATCAGGTGATCGGGGAACTCGTCGAGCGGAATGGCGTCATTGTGCCGGATGCCGCGCGAGCCGACCTCGTTGCCGTAACGGTCGAGGAAAGTGACGGCGAGCTCGGACTTTTTCAGCCAGTCGTCGTCCGCGGTTTCACGGAAGGCGGGAACGGCAAGCGCCAGCACGACCACCAGGCCGCCACTGCCCAGGGTGAGGCACTCCGACAGCGGCTCGACGAAATACCAGCGCCGCCAGCCGGAGACATGGAAGCGGTCCATGAAGACGGTGAAGCGCTCGTAAAGCTCGCGCCCCCAGGTCTTGACCTGGTACAGCCCGAAGTCGATGCGGGCATCGAGATCGAGCAGGAACCGTTGCAGCCTGATCTTCCAGCTGACCCGATTCTCGCCGCGTTGGAAGAGATTGCGCAAAGGTTTCCCTCTAAGCCGAAGTCCGACTGCGGCGGGGCGCACGCGCCCAACCGTTGCCCGCAAGGTTTAACCGATCCAGGGGTTCCAAACTATGGCGGTATTGTCACAAGATGAATAGCAAGCGGGTGGACAATGTCGAACGGCCGACGATCGATCCATGGCAAGGCTAGCCTGCCACAAGGCGGCTCAGGCATGAACGCTGACGAGACCCCGTTCTGGCGTCGTAAGTCATTGAGCGAGATGACGGATTCGGAGTGGGAGAGCCTTTGCGACGGCTGCGGGCGGTGCTGCCTGGTCAAGCTGGAAGACGCCGATGACTCCTCGCGCACCTATTTCACCGACGTGGGCTGTCGCCTGTTAGACAGCACCACCTGCCGCTGCCGTGACTATCCCAACCGGACCGCCAAGGTAAAGGACTGCGTCAAGCTAACCCCCCGAAACATCAATCGAATCGTCTGGCTGCCGCCGAGCTGCGCCTACCGCCTTTTGGCCGACGGGCGCGACCTCTACTGGTGGCACCCGCTCGTTTCGGGAGACCCCGAGACCGTCCACCAGGCCGGGATCTCGGTGCGCGGGCGCGTCGGCGCGAGCGAGGACGAGGTCAAGGACGAAGAGCTCGAGAACCGTATCGTGAGCTGGCCTGCGCGCATACCGAAGGCGGCAAGAAAACCCCCATCGCGCCGATAACCTCATTGCGCATGGCGCCGCCGCGCCCCGACGCCTTGTCCTTCCCGCCGTTCCCCGCGTAGATGCCCCGCGCCTTGCCGCCCGGGCCGGCGCCAGGCGAAATCATGCGCGATCCACTGACGCCGCCGCTCGCGGACTACCTCGACCATGCCGCCGCGCGCCGCATCGTCGTGGGCGTCCTCGTGACCATGATGCTCGCCGCGCTCGACCCGGTCATGGTCGCGACCGCGCTGCCGACCATCGCCGCCACCCTAGGCGACATCGACAACATGCCGTGGGTCGTCACCGCCAATCTTCTGTGCGCGACCGCGGCCACGCCGCTCTACGGCAAGCTCTCCGACATCCACGGCCGTCGCAGCATGATGCTGATCGCGATCACCATCTATGCCGGCGGATCGCTCGCCTGCGCGCTGGCGCCATCCATGCTGACACTGATCCTCGCCCGCGGCCTTCAGGGCCTCGGCAGTGGCGGCCTGATGCCATTGGTACAAACCATCATCGGCGACGTCGCCTCGCCGCGCGATCGGCCGCGTTACCAGGCTTACACCTCATCGACCTTCATCATCTCAACGGTAGGCGGCCCGATCGTCGGCGGCTTCATAGCCGAGCATCTGCATTGGTCCTGGATCTTCTGGTTCAACTTGCCGCTCTGCGGGCTTGCCTTTCTGCTCACTCACAACGTGCTGCAGCGGCTGCCGCGGCACGATCGCCGGCACAGGCTCGACCTGCTGGGCGCGTTGCTGATGGTCGGGGCGGCGATCGCGCTGATGCTTGTGCTGAGCTGGGGCGGGCGGCGCTATGCCTGGGACTCGCCGCCGATCCTTACCATCCTTAGCGCCTCGCTCGCGCTGTGGGCCTTGTTCGCCTGGCGCGTGATGGCGGCGGAGGAGCCGTTCATTCCGCTATCGGTGCTGCGCGATGGGGCAGTGCGCGTAGGCACTGCGGCCGGTTTCTTCGTGGTCGGATTGGTCATCGCGTTGACGATCGTTCTTCCGCTCTACGCGCAGCTTGCGCTTGGGCTTACGATCAGCGAATCGGCCTGGACCATCATCGCGCTGCAAGGCGCTGCCACACTCACCTCGATCGTCGGCGGACGGCTGCTGGTGCGCTTCACGCATTATAAGCGCGTGCCGCTCGTCGGGATTTTGCTGTCGATTGCCGCGCTTGTTCCGTTGGCAATGGCGCCGACCGGCTTTTCGCCCTGGGCGGCGCTCGGCCTGCTGGCACTCGTGGGGCTTGGATTGGGCCCAACGTTTCCGTTCGCAGTGGTGGTGGTGCAGAATGCGGTCGCACTGCATCAGCTCGGGGTAGCAACCGGTACCATGAACTTCTTTCGCGCCCTGGGCTCGACCTTCATCGTCTCCGGATTCGGCGCGATGGTGCTGGCAGCGACGCCGGTTACTCGCGGCCTCTCGGCGGGCGCGGTGCTGGCGGGGGCCGACGCGGCGGAAGCCTTCCGCTGGGTTTTTGCGGCGGCGATCGTCTGCCTTGCGCTGGCGCTCGCCTCCATTCTGGCGCTTGAGGAGCGGCCGCTGCGCGGCTCTGCGCGGGCGGCCAAGCGGCTCGATTGATCCGCTCTACCCCAAGGGAGCGACCGCGCCCGAGGCTCTTGCGCCGCGGCAATGCCTCCTGGCACCCGGCGGCCCGCGTGCGAACCGGCGAGCGTCATAGCTGCTCTGTGCCTGCGCCCGTTGCGTTGAGGGCCTCCCGGCGCGATATCGATGAGTACGCGGGGACCACGCGATGACGCGAGTTAATTTTGACTGAATGACATCCTCGAGCCGAAAACAGAACGAGCCCTCCAAAGCCGATTCCGCGCCTGCCCAGCCGCACTCGTCCCTGACCAAGACAGACGTGCGCAAGATCTTCTACGGCCTGACGCTGGGCATGTTCCTCTCGGCGCTCAATCAGACCATCGTCGTCACCGCCTTGCCCACCATCGGACGCGAGTTCGGAGATTTCGAGAATCTGTCCTGGGTCATCATTGCCTACCTGCTGTCGTCGACCGTGGTGTCGCCGCTCTACGGCAAGCTCTCCGACATCCACGGCCGCCGCGCTATGATGCTGCTGGCGATCGGCTTCTTCCTCGTCGGCTCGGTGATCTCCGCGGCCGCGCCAAACATGGCGCTCTTGATCGCCGGCCGTACGCTGCAGGGAATCGGCGGCGGCGGCATCGTGCCGCTTACCCAGACCACCATCGCCGACATGGTCACGCCGCGGGAGCGCGGTCACTACCAAGCCTACATCGGCACCTCCTGGATTGTCGCCGGCCTCACCGGACCCGCCCTCGGCGGCGCGATTGCCGAGCATCTGCATTGGTCGGTCATCTTCTGGCTCAACGTGCCGTTCGGCATTCTCGCGGCGCTGCTCGCGCATCACGCGATGAAGCGCCTGCCGCGCCGTGCATGGCCGCACCAGCTCGACATCGTGGGCGCCGCGCTCATGATCGCCGCCGCCACTAGCTTGCTCCTTGCGCTCACGTCGGGGGGCACGCGCGTGCCATGGCTCTCCCCCACGATCTTTGCGCTGGTCGCGACGTCGCTTGCTCTGAGCGCTGCGTTCGTGTGGTGGTTGCGGCTCGCACCGGAACCGTTTCTGCCTCTCACCGTGCTCGGCAATCCGGTCATGCGCGCGGGTACCGCCGCCACCTCATGGATGCTCGGCGCGGTACTGGGGCTCACCGTCTATATGCCGCTCTATTTCCAGCTCGCGCACGGGCTCTCGGCCACCCAGGCCGGTCTCGCGCTCATTCCCATCGTGGTGATGACGACGCCGGGGTCGATGCTGTCGGGACGCTCGATGATGTATCTGAACCACTACAAAGTAACGGCGATCGGCGGCGCGATTATCGCGATCGCGAGCGTGACTGTGCTCGCCATCTGGCCTGCCATGCCGCTTTACGGCGTGATCGTTGCGCTGACCCTCATCGGCTTCGGCGCCGGAACCGTCTATCCGGTCGCAACCGTTTCGATCCAGAACGCCGTGCCGGCGCACCAGGTAGGGACCGCCACCGGCGCGATGAATTTCTTCCGCGCGCTTGCGAGCACGCTCGCGGTCGCGATCATGGGCGCGATCCTTCTCTCCGCTCTGGGGGCTACGCCCGAACGCAGCACCGGTGTGGAACTCCTGGTCGAGACCGCAAGCGCCGCCGGCATCGACATCGCGATGCTGTTCCGGTTCGTGTTCCTCGCCGCCGATGCTTTCGTGATCGCGGCGTTTATCGCGGTATTGCTCATGGAGGAGCGTCCGCTGCGGGGCCCCGCCACTACGCAATCCCGGGCCTCGACCGAGGCCCCGCCCGCGCCGGCGGAGTAGCGCGGCGCCGTCGCGAACAATCCGGTCCGCGCGCTATTCGCTGCGAACGCTATCCTCGTAGCTTGGCGCTTCCGGCAAAAGCCCGCGCGCGAGCATCCAATCGACCTTGGCCTGGAACTCGGACGCGTCGTACGTCTTGACCCCGGTCAGTTCGGGAAGAAGCCCGCCTTCACGCAGCTCGGGAGGCAAGTCGCGCAAAAGCTCCGCGCGTGAGCGCTCCTCGTTCGCGCGCAGCCATTCGATCGCGCGGTTGAGCGCGCGCCGCAGCTTGTCCGCGGTCTCCGCGTCAATGTCCTCCGCCGCGACGATGCCGCCACGCCAGCGCAGCTCTGCGATCTTGCGGCAACCGGCGGCGAGCGCGCGGCTCACCAGCGGCTCCATCAGCGCCGCCGCCTCGTTGCGGCCGCTGAGCAAGGCATCCAATCGGTCGGCGGCGTGCTCGAGCTTGATCTCCGCGAAAGGGACGCCGGCCGCTTCCATCACCTCGATCGCCGCGTAGAACGTGCCGGCATGCCAAGTCACCGCGATCGGCACGTTGCGAAGCTCGGCGAGTGTCTCAACGCGCGAATCCTTGCGCACCATGATGGCGCCGGTGCGCACGGTGGCGTCGAGCGCGATGATCTTGCCGCGACCCAACTGCTGCACGCGCTCGATCGCGCCCCATTCACAGACCGGGTAGACCTCGAGCGCGCCGCGCTGCAGCTGTCTCTCCTTCCAACGCGAGGAGAAATCCTTGACCCGGCCATCGGTGCCCCTGGGATTGTCCTCGTGATAGACCACGTCGAGGCCCTCCTGCGCGAAGAAGCCTTGCTCGACCGCCACGCGCCAGGGACGATCATGGGCGTTGCTGTCGCTTTGCAGGCGGATGGTGCGGGGCATCGGGATCTGCCGTGTTGAAGATAACTGTCGCAACCGATGTTATGCCCTGAAATGCAAGCCTCCACAACGGAACGGGCAGTTGCCAGCTAGCGCCGGACGCACCAAGCGTTCCTGTTGCGCAACGACGGTAGCAGCGAGCGGGTCATCGTCGGCAGGATGGGGGACCGGCCTAGGGCGGCAATGGCGATCCCATTTTCGCCGCTTGCTCTGCGACCCAGGCGCGGTAGCGCACGAGCGGCGTGACGCCGGTGAGGCCGCCGCAGCCGTCGCTCAAAGCCGGACCGGTCGACCAACTCACGACGCCGATCACCGCCAATGCGCCGCCGATGGGGCGATAGACCGGCGCGCCTGAATCGCCGGTGCAGGCGCCGAGCCCGGCGCGCTCGCCTTTGGTGGCCGCATCGGCGAGCCTGATTTGCAACGTTCCCGGCTGCCCGGTGGCGACCAACGTGGCGGCGCGCAGGGTGCCGCCGGTCTTCCCGTCGCCGCGAACCGCAACGCCATAGCCCGCCACCACGAAGCGGTCCCCCGGCGCGACGGAGCCGCCGTCGGGCGCGAGCGGCGCGGGACGGATTCTGAGCGCCGCGGCGACCTTGACGAGGGCGACGTCCGCGGTGACGCGATGGCGCAGCACCGCGTTCACGTCGAAATCGGGGTGCCGCGCGATAGCGCCGAGGTCCTTGAGCACGGGCTGGCGCGCAGCGTCGAACTCGACCAGCTTGTAGCCCGCGCCCGCCAGCACGCAATGCGCCGCGGTGAGCACGAGATCGCGCGTGAGCGCGACGCCCGAGCAGAATGTGCCGTGGGACCCGGTTAACATGACTACCGCACCCCCCGCGTCCTCGCCCGCGGGTGGCGCGCCGCCTACCATGTCGTTGAGTGAAGAGGTAAACGTGCAGGCTCAGGCGCAGGCGAGCGCGATGGCGATCCGCATCATGGCTCGAGCGGCGAGCCCAGCTTAACGGCCGTTTCCGCGATCCAGTAGCGGTAGCGTGCGAGCGGTATGGCGCCGCTCACGAATCCGCAAATGGGCTCGCCGTCGGTCCGCGCCGACCAGCTCACGATGCCGACCAGCGCGTGATCTCGTTCGTCGAACACGGGACCGCCGGAATCGCCGTTGCACACGCCGAAGCCGGCGGAATCGCCGAGCTTGTGCGGATCGACCAGGCTGAGCTGCTGGGAGCTGGGTCGGTCGGTGGCAACGAGCGTCGCCGCGCGCAGCTTGCCGGCGGTCCTGCGATCTCCTTGCACTCCGACACCGAAGCCCGCGACAATGAACCGGTCGCCGACCGAAGGGGGCGCGCGGCGCTCGCTAAAGGCGACCGGCGGGAGATTGGTAACGGATCCCGCAAGCTTGACCAGAGCCAAATCGGGGGCGTCGGCGCGGGTCGAGAACTGCGGATGGGCGGCTACGTTCGCGACGTCCTTGACCGCCGGGCGGCGGCCGTCGAACGTCATCAGGCGATATTTGCCGGTGCTCGGCACGCAGTGCGCGGCCGTCAGCACGAGGTCAGGGGCGATAGCGACGCCGCTGCAGAGGTGCTGCGCGCCCACGATCAGCACCACATGACGCGCAATGGCCTCCTCGGCGAAGCGCGCACCGCCGACGATCGCGCTCGCCGGCGTGCCGGCAAGCACGAGGCAAGCGAGGGCGACGAGCGCGCGCGCCTTGATGCTGCTCGGTTTTGGGAGAGCGGTTGCGGCGGACAGCAGGCTGTTCCCGATCGATCGAAATCGCGGCGCAGCATATCACAGACCGCCGCAGCCGCGATAACGAAGATCCCTACGGGCGAAGTGCCTACGATGCCGCCGCCAGAAGCATACCGGCCGAATTCGGAATCTCGACCTCGATCTCCAAGGTCGAGACGCTCTCGCCGCGGTCCATCCGCACCTGAACGTTCTCGCGATCGACGGTGATGTGCTTGGTGAGCGCGGCGAGGATGTCTTCGCGCAGCACCGCGAGCAGGTCCGATTGCCCGCGTGCGGCGCGTTCGTACGAGAGGAGGATCTGGAGCCGTTCCTTCGCAACCGGAGCGGAGCTGCGACGGCGGAATAGATTAAAGACGTTCATGCCGCTCTCCGTCCGAACAGCTTGTCGAGCAAGCCCTTGCGATCGCTGGGGATGCTCATCGGCACGTCATCGCCCTTGAGCCTGCGCGCGGCATCGAGATAGGCGCGCGCTGCCGCGCTCGCCGTGTTGTTGATCGTCACCGGCGCGCCGAGATTGGAGGCGCGCAGCACCTCCTCGCTTTCCGGAATGATGCCCAGCAGCGGCGTTGAGAGAATGTCGAATCTCGCCGCGCGCTGCGCGCTGCGCGTCGTAGCGGGTGATGAGGACGTGTTTGTCGATGCGCTGACCCTTTTCCGCCCTCTCCGTCTTGGAGTCGAGGAGCCCGATGATGCGGTCCGAGTCGCGCACCGAGGACACCTCCGGATTGGTGACGACGACGGCGGTATCGGCGAAGCGCATGGCGAGCGTCGCCCCGCGCTCGATTCCGGCGGGGCTGTCGCAGATCACCCAGTCGAATTTCTCGCGCAGCTCCTTGATCACGCTGGCGACGCCGTCCTCCGTCAACGCATCCTTGTCGCGGGTCTGCGACGCCGGCAGCAGCCAGAGCGTCTCCAACCGCTTGTCGCGGATGAGCGCTTGCGGCAGCTTAGCGACGCCCTGCACCACGTTGATAAGGTCGAACACCACGCGGCGCTCCGCCCCCATCACCAGATCGAGGTTGCGCAGCCCGACGTCGAAATCGACTACCGCGACCTTCTGCCCGGCTTGCGCCAACGCGGCGCCGAGCGCGGCGGTCGACGTCGTTTTGCCGACGCCACCCTTGCCCGACGTGACCACGACGACCTTGGACATGCTTGCTGATTCCGCCATTTTTCAATCCAACGCTGTTATGGCAAGGACGCGGTTTTCGAGCCAACATTGCGCCGGCCGGCTGCGGAGGCTTGCGTCCATTTCCTCGGCCGTCCGGTAATAACCATCGATCGAGACCAGCTCGGCCTCGTTCTTGCTGCAAAAGATCCGCGCCCGCGGGTTGCCCATCGAGCCAGCCATGGCGCGCCCGCGCAGCGCGCCGTAGACGTGGATCGAGCCGCCGGCGACCACTTCGGCGCCCGAGGCAACCGAGCCGAGTACGGTGACGTCGCCGTTGGGGAAGATGATCGATTTTCGATCAGCAGCGAGCTCGGTTCCTGGCGCGCGCCGCGCCGAGCGCTGGCGCCGTTTTTCTCGGAGGAGGGTACGATTGTCTCGCCGGCGGTCGCACGCCCGCGCTTGATCACCGGCGGAAACGAGGGACCGAGCCGGTCCGCCTCGATCCCCTCGATCGCCATCACGCGGATGCCGCGCTCGGCCAATTGCCCGATCAGCTCGCCGATTTGCGCCTCATTCAGTTCGACCGCGGCGAGATCGAGAATGATCGGTCGGCCGACGAAAAACGCGGGCGAGCTGCCGCTGCGTTTGTCGAGCGCGGTGAGCCATTCGATAATCGGCGCCGTCGGGGAAAGGACGAAAGCCATCAGCGAGCGGCCATGCAGTCGCATCGCTCCTTGCGGTCGAACAGCAATCGCGTTTGTCACCACGGACCTCGGAGATTTTGCCGGGGGCACACACGATTAGCGCGCTCCGTGGTTAATGAAGGCTTAAGAGACGCGTATTTTCCGCACGGGCGAGAATTGGAGTCTCCGCAGCCCGCTTGATTGGATGGGCGTGGAGCGCGCGCATACCAAAATCGCGGCTACAGCCGCGGCAATCGGCAGATCGCCTCAATACGGGTGGCGATCTCGCTTATTGCCCCAAGCGCGGTAGGCCTGCAGGCCGATTTCGCGTTCGAAGTTCGGCGTCACCTTGACACCTCGCCGCTGCTCCCACGGCAGCAAAAAGTCTTCGTATTGAAAGGCGTCGGAGAAGCCGATCTCATTCGTATCTTCCAGACTGCAACCGAAATAGAGATGATCAATGCGCGACCAGTAGATCGCGCTCATGCACATAGGGCACGGCGCGCCGTTGATGTAGATCTCACACCCTTTGAGCATGCGTGCACGCTCGGGCACCAAATCGGGCGAGCCGGGCGGGCGGGCAATCATCTCGAGGATGGTGCCCGCGTGATAGTCGCTGCCAAGCAGTGGCTTCGGATTGAGCCGGCTCGACGCATCGATGATCGCCGTAATCTCGGCGTGGAAGACCGGGCATCCGGTAAGCAGGACACGGTTCTGGCCGCGACCGATAATCTCGCCGTCCTTGACGATCACGGCCCCGAAGGGTCCGCCCCAGCCCTTCTCGACCGATTCGATCGCCAACCGGGCTGCCTCTTCCATGAATTTACGATTCATTGCGAGCGTCCTTGCTTACGTCGGGCGATGCTGGCAGGCTCAACGAGTCCACCATATATCGTTAGTTAGAGTCCCCCCGCGGGGAAGCATGCGGTAAGCTGTGCGCTGGGCTGCACCGATCGACAAAACGAGGCCCGCTCGCCCAGAGCCGCTTGACAGCCTCGGCTAACTTGAGCGGTTTGTCTCAGCGCTCCCTGTTGCGGTCATCCGCAAGGCGCGCGTCGAGTTCAATGAGACACCATCAAAGTGGCAAACACGGCAGCTGGCATAGTATGGTGCGGCTCGCCATTCCTCGCATGGGAGAAACTCGTGAAGCATGCTTCGATAATCGTCCGCAGCATCGGTCTCATGATCCCGGCTCTTGCAGCTATCGAAAATGGTTCGCCAGCGCGCGCAGCCGACGTGCCGGCCTACTTCAAGCCGATCGTCGGCACCGAGACGTCGAGCCCCGCCGAGATCGGAACGAAGAATGTGCTGCAGCTCAACACCACGATGTTCGAGCTCTATGGAGACGCAGCGCGGATCTTTCAGAAGAACATCCTGGCGCAACACCCGGTGATCCTCGGGCTATTCTCGGGCAAAGGCGGACGCTTCATCCTCTATCGGCCGGGCCAGCCGCCACTCGATGCTCCACGAGTGCCGATTGACTATGAGCTGATGAAGTCGGTTGGTCACAGCACCATGGCGCTCGGCCAGATCGTTGCGCCTTATGTCAACAGTCCAAATGACAAGAGCTGGCGTCCTTCGATGGCGACGTATCGCATCCGCATGCAGGCGGCGCTAGACGGACTCGATGCCACGGCTTTGCGAGACGATTGGAAGCCGAACAGTCGCGCGATTCTGCAGAACAACATTGCGTTCATGGACGAATGTCTGAAGAGCGACACGGTTACACCCGAGGGTGTGGCGGAATTCGCCAAGAAACAGGCTCCGCTCCTGAAGAAGAACATTGCTTGGGCGGCGCAAACTCAGGTCGGCCATTGGATGAACGTGATCGCCGGCTGGAAACAGATGCTTGGGGCCGACTGGGATAAGACCTACGCAGCCAGCAACACGATCTACGTCGCGCGACAGAACAACATCCTGTTTAGCGTACTTGCGCAGTTCTTCGGGCCCGAAGCCATCAACGATCGGCTGATGCTGATCGAGACGATCTCGTTCACAACCACCCCGGACGAGATGTTGGATTCGCTGACCCGCATCATCGGCGATCGGTGGGTCGGTGCTGCGTTCTTCGGCAATTACTATACGATGGATTTCGAGCTGATGGGCGGGGACGCTCGTCAGGCGATTATCGACGAGGACGCCAAGATGAAGATCACGCCAACGCTGCCCCCGCAGGTGCCATTCGGTTCACACCAATGGCCGGCGTTGATCACCCCGGGCCCGGGCGCAAAGACATTGGCCGATCTTCCCTGAGGCCAAAACTTTCCGTACCGGCGCTCACCTCCTCAGGTGAGCGCCGCTGCACACGAACGTGGGTCCGACAGCGGATTCCTGAATAGCTCGGCCATAGTTCCGGTTCAGGTAGTGAGAGGCGTGGCATCATGAGAATTTCGCGACGCGAGTTCGTCACGTCGGTCACTGCGAGCGGCATAGCTCTCAGCGTGTCGCGCTTGGCGATCGCCGAGGAGCCCAGCTTTGCTGCGCGTGAGACCTTGCCCGGCCGGCAGGCGTGGAACCCGGCAGCCACCGGTGTCGGTCGCATCGACGGCGTCGCCAAGGTCACCGGGGCCAAGCTCTACGCGTCCGATTTTCGCGCCGCCGATCTGCCGGGCTGGCCGCAGAACACCGCGCACGCCATGTTCATCCTGGCCCCGGACGCCACGCATGTTTACACCGGAATGGATCTCTCGCGCCTGAGCGGCGCGTTGAAGCCCGCGGTTGTCGTTACCGCCGCCGATCTCGCGCGCATTGGCACCAGGGTTCCCGAATTCTATGCCGGCGATCTGTTCTGCCCAGTCGGCACGACGCCGCTGTATCTCGGCCAGCCAGTGGCTCTGTTGATCTTCGAGCAGTTCGACGCCTTCGATCAGGCGCGTCTTGCGCTGCGCGATGGAACTTTCGTGAAGTTCGGCGAGGAAACCGGCCCTATCAGGGCGCCTGACTACGGCGCTTATCGTTTCACGCGCGTGGCCGGCCCGACCCCTGACGCGCCCGATGTTTACTCGACGTTCAAGGACGGTTTGGTCAGCCCCGAACACTTCCAGGATACAGAACTCCCGGTATGGGCACCGTTGGCGATGCCGAAGGCGCAGCCCTACGCCAAGGCCGCGATCTACGGCGAGCAGATCCGCGCTGAACTTGCGGCGAGCAATCCGGCCCTTCTGGTGCTGGACCGCGAATTCGAGAACCCATCAAACGACTGCATGTTTCTCGAGCCGGAATGCGGCATCGCCTGGTACGACACGGGCCGCAAGAATCTCGAGCTCGTGCTCGGGGTGCAGTCTCCGTTCGAGAACGCGGAAGCCATCGTGTTCCTTCTGGGCGAAGCCAGCGCTGCCTTCAAGCCGAAGCGTATCAACGCTCAATTCGCCTATGTCGGTGGCGGATTCGGCGGACGCGACCATACCCCGTTCCCGTTGTGGGTTGCGCTGGCGGGGATATTCTTCCCGGATCGTCCGGTCCGGCTTGCCTACAGCCGCTATCAGCAGTTTCAGATGGGCATCAAGCGGCACGCATTCAAAATACACACGCAGATCGGGGTCGACCGCGCGAGCGGCAAGATTGTCGCATTCGCCGCAGACCACATATTGGATGGCGGCGGCCTCGCCAATTTCTCGGGCACAGTTGCGAAGGTTGGCGCCCAGATGGCGATCGGCGTCTACGATATTCCGAGAGTCGACGTTACCACAGTCGCCCTCCACTCACGCGGCGTGACCGCGGGGTCGATGCGCGGCTACGGAGTGCTGGAGACAAACACGGCGCTGGAGACATTGGTCGACGAAATGTGCGCGGCGTTGCCGCTCGACCCGATCGATTTCCGGCGACGCAACGCGCTCAAGGCCGGTGGCCGGACCCTGTCGGGAAATCAGTACGACGTTGCGATCCGCACGCCGGAGATTCTGGAAAAGCTCGAGAAGCATCCGATTTGGCAGCAGCGTGCCGATGAAAAGGTCCGGGCCAAAGCGGGGACACTCGTGGGGACAGGCGTCGCTTGCACCAGCAAGAATTACGGCTCCGGAGGGGACGCGTCGCTCTCGACGGTGGAAATCGGCCCGGATGGCCGGATTGTCATCTATTGCGACGGCGCCGAGATGGGCAACGGCATTGGGACGGCGGTGGCCAATCGGGTCGCGGCCCATCTGGGCGGCGTGGCCGACGAAGTCGCGATCTTGCAGGTGCACGGGTTCGGCCCGCTCGCGCTCGTGACCTCCGGCAACTGCTACACGATGGACCAGAAGACACAGGACGCCGCAGCGCGCAATTCGCGCTGGGTGCCGGCGATCAGTTCGGCCACCTTTGCCTCGATCGGCGCTTACATCATGACGCATGCGGCGACCGAGGCGGCGCGTGTCATCTTCCGCTTCGGTCTGTGGCCGGCCGCGCTCGAACTGTGGGGCATCGCGCCGAAAGATCCCAGAGCGAATGAGTGGAAAACGGCGCGATGGAAAGGCGGGCAACTGGTCATGCCGGGGTTGGCACCGCTCGCGTTGCCGGCGGTGGCGGCGAAGGCGCATGCGCGCAACGGCGTGACCGGGGCGATGACGCATTGCTTTAACCGTTGGGCGTGGGCACAGGCGACCTTCCCGCTCAACGGACAGGCGTGGACGGCCGACATCGATGCCCTGGCCGTGCGCAGTGGCGGCGGCAAATTTGCTCGCCTCGATCGTTCCAACGTGAAGTATCCGCCAACCGATCTCAACAAGAGCGGTCCCACCCATGCGGCGACGTGCGGCGCGCTGGTTCGCGTCGAGATCGAGCGCGCAACCGGCGCGTTGCGGATCGCAAAAGCCTACAGCGTGCTGGAATGCGGCCAGGCGTTGGTCCCGGAGGTCGTGCTGGGACAGGCGCAGGGCGGCTTTGCCATGGCTGTGGGCTTCGCTTTGCTCGAGTCGCTGCCGCCTTACGAGGGTGGGCCCGGCAACGGCAAATGGAACCTCGGTCAATACGTCATTCCACGTGGGTCGGACCTGCCGCTGCACGATCTCGAGGTGGAGGTGTTGCCGCCCATTGATTCAGATGAGCGGCCGAAGGGCATGGCAGAAGTCGTGATGATGCCGGCGGCCCCTGCGCTGATCAATGCGATCTACGATGCCACCGGTCACCGCTTTCGGTCCTTGCCAGTGACTCAAGCCATGATCAAGGGAGTACTCAAGTGACGATGATGACCGTCACCATCAATGGACGCGCGTACGGGCCGCGCGAGGTGCGCGAGGAATTGTCGATGAACGATTTCCTGCGCGAGTACCTCGGGATGACCGGGACCAAGTTCGGTTGCGGTGCTGCGCAATGCCTGAGTTGCGCGGTCATCGTCGACAATCCCGATGGAACGAGCCATACCATGCCGACCTGTGTGGTTCCTGCGGTGAACTTCAACGGCAAGGCCATCCGCACGGTCGAAGGCCATGCGAAGAACGGCGAACTTTCTGTTCTGCAAAAAGCTTTCGTCGAGCATTTCGCGTTTCAGTGTGGATATTGCACCCCCGGCTTTCTGAACGAGGCTCAGGTTCTGCTGGAGCGTCTGGCCAAAAAGCCAGTGGCACGAGCGGACCTCGAGAAGACCATTGCCGAGGCGCTCGACGGACACCTGTGTCGCTGCACCGGCTACATCAAATATCACGAGGCCGTACGCGCCGTGATTCTGGCCGATCGAGACCGATATCTCTCGCGGGCCTAGCGAGTTCGATCGCAACAATCGTGAGGGTTGGCCGCTTCTGCGCTAATAGCGATGTGATGGCGAGGGGGAATTGACGATGAATTGGAAGATGTCGGCTAGCGGCGTCGTTACGCTCCTAGCCCTGCTCATCGGCGCGCCTGCGACGGACGCTGCCGACTCAGCGGACAACCTCGCATCGCCCGAGAGCTTTGCCTCGATCGCCGATACCGCGGCGCGATCAGCTGCGATGTTCACCGAGCTCGGCAAAGTGCTGACCAGTCCGCGCTGCGTGAACTGCCATCCGGCCGGCGATCGCCCGCGCCAGGGGGAACAGGGTCGCCTTCACCAGCCGCCGGTGGAGCGCGGTGCCGATGGCCATGGGCTGCCGGCCATGCGTTGCTCGATCTGCCACCAACAGGCCAACTTTGACCCCGCCCGCGTACCGGGGCATCCGGAATGGCACCTCGCACCGCATGACATG
>VAZM01000336.1:0-7304 GCA_005883135.1 Alphaproteobacteria bacterium | reverse complement strand
TTTGGCCGCAAGCCTGCTCCCGGCACCCAGCAGGAAGCGGGGGCGCTCGCTGACGCATGGGTGAAAACCGGGGCAGTGTGTCCGAACTAAAACCGTTCCGCGACCTGCGGCGGTCTTTGCCGTCCATCGTTTAGCTCCTCACTGAGTGTCGGCCAGCGAGGTGGGGCCGGGTCCCGGCGTAATCAGCGTCGAGCCATTGTTGCGAGCCGAACGGCACGGCCGGCGGAAGGAACGGTTCATCCCGCGCTTCTCGTCCTCGGCGATGATCGCGGCGCGCGCGTTGCCGCCCATCAGCTCGTAGTCCATCAGGTAATAATTGCCGAAGAACAGCGCACCGACCGAGCGATCGGCGATGATGCGGGTGAGCGAGGTAAGCATGTCCTCCGGCGTTGATGTGAACGAGATCGTCTCGATCAGCATCAGCCTGTGGTTGATGGCCTCCGGCCGAAAATGCTGCGCCAACCCGCTGAACAGGATGTTGTTCTGCCGGGCGTAGGCCTTGTCCCAATCGCTGCCCAGCATCGTCTTCCAGTCGCCGATGACCTGCATCCAGTGACCGACTTGAGTCTGCGCCGCCCAGGCGAGGTTGCGCTTGAGCAGCGGGCTTTGTTTCTTCGCGAATTCTTGCAACGCGGCCGACGAGATCGACCCTTTCGCCAGACAATCGTCCATGAAGGCGATGTTGTTCTCGAGGATCGAGCGATTGTTGTCGCGCCAATCGGCTTGCATGGGCGTGGCGTCGAGGCCGTCGAGCGCGGTCTTCATGCGCGCGCGATAGGCGGACATCGCGCCGCGCCAGGATTGGTTGTCCGGATTGTCGAGATAAGGCGTCACGACCTCGGTCAGCGCCATCGTGCTGTGGCCGACCGACTTGAGCAACTGATAGACGATGGGCACCGAGGGCGCCTCGAGCCGAGCCATGCCCGGCCGATAGAGGATGAAGCGGCCGCCGGCGCCCGTGAACAATTCCAGGATTACCGGATGGTTCTTGAGAATATTGCCCTGAAACACCCTCGCCGCGTCATCATGAGCTCGAACATCATGGAATTGAGCGCCAGGACGTTCTTCGTCGCGGTCTCGGCGGGACTAGAGACGGTGCGGCCCTCGATCGGGCCCATAAACGACGGCGCGTTTTGAGCGTTCGCCGTCGAGCCCAGGCCCAGCAGCAGGAGCGCCGTCGTCGCACAGGCGTAACGTTTCAGCAGCGAGTGCTTAACCGTTGTTCCCTGTCAGCAACATAGTCGTGGCTCGTCTACCTGGAACTGCGCCCGCGGTCCAGCAAACGCGCTCAGAGGACCTCAAAGCTTGACGCGCAGAACTTGCGCCAACTCGCCGATGATGCCACGGCGGAACAGTAGGACGCAGACGACGAAAATCACCCCTTGCACGACGAATACCCATTGCCCGATCGTGGTCAAGTAGTTCTCGAGCGTGACCATGAAGAAGGCCCCCGCGACCGGGCCGAACAGGGTTCCGAGCCCGCCCACCAGGGTCATGAGGATGACTTCGCCCGACATCGGCCAATCGACGTCGGTCAACGAGGCGAGCTGAAACACCAGCGCCTTGGTCGCCCCCGCCACGCCGGCAAACGTCGCCGACAGCACGAAAGCTACGAGCTTGTAGCGCTCGCTCTTGTAGCCGAGCGAGATTGCGCGCGGCTCGTTCTCGCGTATCGCCTTGAGCACTTCGCCGAACGGCGAATTGATGATGCGGTAGATCAGCAGAAAGCAGCCGAGGAAGATCACCAGCACCATGATGTACATGTTGCTTTGGTCGGCGAGATCGATGAACCCGAACAGCTTTCCGCGCGGGACCGCCTGGATGCCGTCCTCGCCGTGCGTGAATGGTGCTTGGACGGCGAAGAAGTACATCATCTGCGCCAACGCGAGCGTGATCATGGCGAAATAGATGCCTTGCCGGCGGATGGCGAGCGCGCCGACGATCGCGCCGAGCCCGGCCGCCGTCGCGGCTCCCGACAGGATCGCGAGTTCCGGCGGGAACCCCCAAACCTTTGCGGCGTGTGCGGCGATATAGCTCGCCCAGCCGAAGAACAGCGCATGGCCGAACGAGAGCAGCCCGACAAAGCCGATCAGCAGGTTGAAGGCGCACGCGAACAGCGCGAAGCACAGCGCCTTCATCAGAAACACGGGATAGGCGAACGTCGGCGCGACGACGAGCAGACCGGTCATGACCAGGAAGGCGATCGCCTCGCTGTGCCGGCGCAGCGCCAGATCTCCGCGCGCCTTGGCGACGCGCTGCACGCTAGGCGCTCCTTCCGAACAGGCCGGCCGGCCGAATCAACAGCACGATCGCCATGATGATGAAAATCACCGTGTTGGATGCTTCCGGAAAGAACACCTTGGTGAGTCCCTCGATCAGGCCCAATCCGAACCCGGTCACGATCGCGCCCATGATTGATCCCATGCCGCCGATCACCACGACGGCGAACACCACGATGATGAGGTTCGCCCCCATTTGCGGGCTCACATTGTAGATCGGCGCCGCCATCACGCCGGCGAGCGCGGCCAGCGCGACGCCGAAGCCGTAGGTCAGCGTGATCATGCGCGGCACGTTGATGCCGAAGGCGCGCACGAGGGTCGGATTTTCGGTCGCCGCGCGCAGATACGAGCCGAGCTTGGTGCGCTCGATCACGAACCAGGTCGTCAGGCATACGGCGAGCGAAAACACCACCACCCAGCCGCGGTAGTTCGGCAAGAACATGAAGCCGAGGTTCCGCCCGCCTTGCAGCGCCGGCGGCACCGAATAGGGCAGGCCCGAGGAGCCGAAAAAGTTGCGGAAGGTGCCTTCGAAGATGAGCGCGAGCCCGAAGGTGAGCAAAAGCCCGTAGAGATGATCGAGCTTATAGAGCCATTGCAGAAACAGCCGCTCGATGATGATGCCCGTTATCCCGACGACGATCGGCGCAAGGAAGATCGCCCACCAGTAACCCAGTCCCGCGTATTGCAGGAGAAAGTACGCTGTGAAGGCGCCCAGCATGTACTGGGCGCCGTGGCTGAAGTTGATGATGTTGAGCATGCCGAAAATAACGGCAAGGCCCAGGCTGAGCAGCGCATAGAACGAGCCGTTGATGAGCCCGATCAGCAGCTGACCGAACAGCGCTTGCGAGCTGATGCCGAACAGTTCGAACATGACCGATCACATCGTTGGGCAGGGAACGGTGCGCTCCGTTCCCTGCCTGCTCGCCGCTACCGACGAATCAGCTCTTCACCAATGGGCAGCCGCCCTCGGCCAGCGGCCGAAAGGCTTCATCGGCCGGGATGGTGGCGCGCAGCTTGTAATAATCCCACGGCGCCTTGGATTCCGAAGGCTTCTTTACTTCGAACAGATACATCGGGTGGATCTTGCGGCCGTCGGCTCGGACCACTCCCTTGCCGAAGAGCTTGTCGTCGGTCGGCATCTCTTTCATCTTGGCGACGACCGCCTTGCCGTCAGCGTCGCTCTTGAGCGCTTCGACCGCCTTGAGATAATGCGTGACCGCCGAATACACGCCGGCATGCACCATCGTCGGATGCACGCCCTTGTCCTGGGGCGCGAACTTCTTCGTAAACTCGCGATTTGCGTCGTTGAGGTCCCAATACCAGGCCTCGGTCATGATCAGGCCCTGCGCCGTCTGCAATCCCAGTGCGTGTACGTCGGTGATAAAGGCGAGCAACGCTGCGAGGTTCTGGCCGCCGCTGGTGATGCCGAACTCTGAGGCCTGTTTGATCGAGTTGATCGTGTCGCTTCCGGCGTTGGCAAGCCCGATGATCTTCGCCTTCGAGGCTTGCGCCTGCAGCAGGAACGAGGAGAAGTCGGTGCCGGGGAAGGGGTGGCGAACCTTGCCGAGGACCTTGCCGCCGTTCTTTTCGACCACGGCAGCGGTGTCGCGCTCGAGGGCGTGGCCGAACGCATAATCGGCGGTGAGGAAGAACCACGTATCGCCGCCGGTCTTCACGATCGCTTTTCCGGTCCCGTTGGCGAGCGCCCAGGTGTCGTAGGTCCAGTGGATCGTGTTGGGGGTGCATTTCGGACCGGTGAGATCCGAGGCCGCCGCGCCGGAGACGAGAAATACCTTATTCTTGTCGCGCACGATCTCGTTCACGGCGAGCGCGACCGAGGACGTCGGCACGTCGACGATCACGTCGACCTTGTCGACGTCGATCCAGGTCCGCACCACGTTCGAACCGACGTCCGGCTTGTTCTGATGGTCCGCGCCGACGATCTCGACCTTCATGCCTTTGGCGGCAGCGCCGAAATCCTCGACCGCCATGCGCGCCGCGATCACGGAGCCCTGTCCGCTGAGATCGGCATAGGTCCCCGACATGTCGTTCATCACGCCGATCTTGATGGTTCCGTCGGTGTATTGCGCCTGTGCGCAGCCACACCCGAACACGACCGCGACCGCCGTGAGAGTGAACAATCGCTTCATAAGGCGTCCTCCTGTTGATGGTTCTTGATGTTTTGCACCCCGGCAGTCGTACTCGCAGCTGGTGCGTCACACGCCCAGATAGTCGTGGAGCTTGTCGAGATTGGCTTCTAGTTCGGCATTGGCGAAACGGTCGATGATGCGGCCATTCTCCATTACGTAGTAGCGATCCGCAACCGTCGAAGCGAAGCGAAAATTCTGCTCCACCAGAAGGATGGTGAAACCCTGTTGCTTGAGCGTGCCGATGGTCTTGCCGATTTGCTCGATGATAACGGGAGCAAGCCCCTCGGTCGGCTCATCGAGCAGAAGCAGGCGCGCACCCGTGCGCAGAATGCGGCCGATGGCGAGCATCTGCTGCTCGCCGCCGGAGAGCTTCGTGCCTTGGCTCGACAGTCGCTCCTGGAGATTGGGAAAGAGCTTGAAAATGCGATCGAGTTCGAGCCCGCCCGCGCGCACCTTGGGGGGCAGCAACAGATTTTCTTCGACATCGAGGCTCGCAAAGATTCCCCGTTCCTCGGGGCACAGCGCAATGCCCAGCCGCGCAATGCGGTCGCTGGTGAGGCCGATGAGCTCTTTTCCCTCGTAACGCACGGACCCTGTGCGCTGACCGACGATGCCCATGATCGATTTCAGCGTCGTAGTCTTGCCGGCGCCGTTGCGCCCGAGCAGCGTCACCACTTCACCGGCGATGACGTCGAAGGTCACGCCGTGAAGCACGTGAGATTCGCCGTACCAGGCTTGTAGCCCTTCGACCGCAAGCAACGGCACGGCGCCGGGACTAAGCATGGCCGACCCCGAGATAGGCCTCGCGCACGAGCGGGTGGGCGGAGACCGTCTTGTAGTCGCCCTCGGCAAGCACTCGGCCGCGCGTCAGAACGGTGATGCGGTGCGAGAGGTTGGCGACCACGCTGAGGTTGTGCTCGACCATCAGTACCGTGCGCTCGGCGGCGACCGACTTGATGAGCGCGCTGATGCGATCGATGTCTTCATGACCCATGCCGGCCATCGGTTCGTCGAGCAGCAGCATCTCCGGGTCGAGTGCCAAGGTGGTTGCGATCTCGAGCGCGCGCTTGCGGCCGTATGGCAGCTCGACCGCCGTCCAATGGGCGAATGAGGACAAGCCCACGTCGGCAATAAGCGCCATCGCGCGTTCGTTGAAGACGTCGAGCACGCGTTTAGAGCGCCAGAAATCGAACGACGATCCGCGTTGCCGCTGGAGCGCGACCCGCACGTTTTCGAGCACGGTCAGGTGCGGGAAAACGGCCGAGATTTGGAACGAGCGCACCAAGCCGAGGCGCGCCACCCCGGCCGGCGGGAGCGGCGTGATGTCGCGCCCTTTGTAGACGATGCGCCCCCGGCTCGGGCTCATGAACTTGGTCAGTAGGTTGAAACAGGTCGTCTTGCCCGCGCCATTGGGGCCGATCAGCGCGTGAATCGTGCCGCGCGCGACGCGCAGATTGACCCCGCTGACCGCGACGAATCCGGCGAATTCCTTCGTGAGATCCTCGGTTTGGAGGATGAAATCGTCGCTCACGCGGTTCGGCCCTTGCTCCTCGGCATAGTGTTAGCACGGCCCGCGCGTCCGGCAACACGCGCCCCGCCACTGCGGGCGCAATTATTCTGAGGTGCTTGGACGCAGGCGCAGAAAGATTTTGCTGACCCCCCGGATCGAGGAGCCCTTAAGTCGGAACGCGCCGGCCGATCGAATTTGCTTCCTGAGCGCGGCGGGTAGCGGCCTTAGTTCGGATAACCGCCGATTGAAGTCACCTCTGTAGGTGTGAGCGCAAAGGTCACGGAGGCGGCTTCGCTTCATCTGGGCTTGCAGTTCGCAATGCTGACCAAGTCAAGCTCCGGACCGGACCGGACATCGAGAAGGCAATCCCGCGGCAGATAGCGCACTCTAAATCGAAATCGCCCGTTACGATCCGTACGTGTCTTGTATCTGCCTGCCAGGGTTACCGTCTGTCCGGCCCGTGCGGTTTCACCTCGGACCAACAACATGCCGCCGGTGTATTGCGCCTGGCGTATGGTAATTTTGGCGTATGCCATGCTGGGCCAGACGGCAACAAGCGCAGAAAAGATACATAGCCTCCGCCGCACCAGATGCTTTCGACCCGCCCAGCGCGGTCGCGTCCCAATCACCATCGCTCATCTGGCCAGTTCATTGCGGGCCTAAATCGAGTTCAGTACGTATCTTTTTAGGTCGTTAAATCGAGCAAAAGTAGGCCCCCGGTCGCGGGCCACGCCAGCGGCCTTCCTCCACCTTTCCCCCATTCTTATGTAGTGGCACAGTAACCGAGCGCCGATTCCGCATGGATGAAACGGCGCGCGCCGCATCGGTGGAGCCCTGAGCTTGCGCCTCCTCGTCATCGAGGACGATCCCGATCTCAACCGGCAGCTTGCGACCGCGCTCATCGACGCAGGCTACGTGGTCGATCGCGCGTTCGACGGCGAAGAAGGCCATTTCCTCGGCGAGAGCGAGCCCTACGATGCGGTCATTCTCGACATCGGTCTGCCGAAGATGGACGGCATCTCGGTGCTCGAGGCCTGGCGCCGCGCCGGCCGGGCCATGCCGGTCCTCATACTGACCGCGCGCGACCGCTGGAGCGACAAGGTTCAGGGTTTTGACGCCGGCGCCGACGACTACGTCGCCAAACCCTTCCATCTCGAGGAGGTGCTGGCGCGCATCCGCGCGCTGTTGCGGCGTTCCGCTGGCCACGCCAAGAGCGAGCTCAATTGCGGCGCCGTGCGCCTCGATACGCGCACCGGCCGCGTGACGGTCAACGGCAATCCGGTCAAGCTCACCTCGCACGAATATCGTCTTCTCGCGTATCTGATGCATCATACCGGCCGCGTGGTGTCGCGCAGCGAGCTGGTC
>VAZM01000670.1:1397-1696 GCA_005883135.1 Alphaproteobacteria bacterium | reverse complement strand
ATCGATGGCACTTTACGTTGTGGTCTTAGGGCCGACGTGTTTCGGGGATACGGTATGCCTTGCCGTTCCCGGAGCCCCTTCCATCGTGGGAACCGGAGATATATTCGGCGATCGCTTTGTGCAGCCAATCCATGTTCTGCGGCGAGGCGTCCGTCTGTCGAAACGGCATTGCGATGCCAGCTTCGTTGAAGGCATCGAGGATGGCGAATCGGAGATCCGTGCTCGTGCGACCACCTTTGTTGAGGTCATCAACAAACGCGTAGAGTTTAAAGTTCAGAGTGTCTGCGCCGAAATCAAAA
>VAZM01000670.1:0-1252 GCA_005883135.1 Alphaproteobacteria bacterium | reverse complement strand
TTCTTCACCTTTTCGGTGATGAAATAGGAATTTGGAATGAGAACGCGGGCCCGCTCGGAGGTCTCGACCTCGGTCGAACGGACGCTGATTTTGCGCACATAGCCCTCCTCGCCACCTACGACCACTAAGTCGCCAACCTTGATGGGTCGCTCCGCCAAGAGGATCAGACCGGACACAAAATTGTTGACCACGCTCTGTAGGCCGAAACCGATACCGACGGAGAGCGCCCCCGCCAGGATGGCCAGATTGGAAAGATTGAAGCCTGCATAGGAAAACGCAGCAAGCGCCGCGATCACGATACCGACGTAGCCCACGCCGGTGCGGATCGAGTCCCGCACCCCGCCCGAAATCCCAGCGGGCTTCAGGACGTGCGCATCGAGCCAGCCTTGGAACAGCCGCGCAGCAGCATAAGCTAGTCCGAACACGATGAGCGAAGCCAGCAGGACGGCAAACGATACTTGCGTGTTTCCAACATGGAACCCGAAGAATAGCTGACTGTACCAGTCGTAGATGTCGGGCCATCTGTAACCCCATTGCAGCAAGATGAGAGGTACCGACAGCACTAGCACTGCAAACTTAAGGCACAGGCCGATGGGCAACACGAGCTGCTCACGCCGGCGTTGTTCTAGGCCAACCCTTTCTTTGAGCCACCGGCCCGCTGCGGCGCTGTCGTCGCCCAGGCCCTGCATGAAGCCATCCACCCACAGTAACAGCAGATAGACAAACGACAGGATGGAACCCGTGACGATCAGCTGCTGCGCCAGGAAGCGCGAGAGAGCAAGATAACCCTAGCGCACACACAACTATCGCGGCGACTGTGATCCAAATGGGGATGCGCAGAGCGGTTAGCCATCGCAGAGATGGCATTCTCTCCTGATGCTGCCCGTCCAGTGGAGTCAGGAGGATGGCGACGATGATAGCGGCCAGGAGTAGACTTGACGGAAATGCTATCGCCACCGTCAACGCGAATGGCGCCTGCACAAGGCGAGTGACGACGTAGATCAGCGTCGTAACGCGATAAACAATCGCAAGCGTCAGAACGAGGCCGCAAATGCGTGCAGCCGCACGATCGGAAGCAGGGATCAACCGCCACTGAGACAACCTCGGTGCAAACACCGTGGTGACGAGCGCATTAACCGCGAAAATGATGATGATCGATTGCGCGGTCGAGTAAAAAATCCAATCAAAGCGTTCCGGCAGTGCCTGCGCCTCGGCAATCATGCCGTACAGGAACGTGATCGGTGCCACGATC
>VAZM01000335.1 GCA_005883135.1 Alphaproteobacteria bacterium | reverse complement strand
GTCGCCGTGCGAGGCATAGGCGCAGGAGATGAGATCGCATTGTTGGGTGCGCGTTGGCATCCCCGTCGAAGGCCCCGCGCGCTGGACGTCGAATATCACCGCGGGAATTTCGGCGAAGTACGCCAAGCCGAGAAACTCCTGCATGAGCGAGATGCCGGGACCGGAGGTGGCCGTGAACGCGCGGGCGCCGTTCCACGCCGCGCCGATCACCATGCCGATTGACGCGAGCTCATCCTCCGCCTGCACGATCGCAAACTTGTTCCTTTTGCTGCCGCCGTCGATCCGCAGCCGCCGGCAATGTCCGGCGAAGGCGTCCGCGAGCGAGGAAGAGGGCGTGATCGGATACCAGGCGCAGACGGTCGCTCCGCCATAAACGGCGCCCAGCGCCGCGGCCGAGTTGCCTTCAAGGAAGATGCGGTCGCCGACCGTCTTGGCGTGACGCACCCGCAAGCCGATCGGGCACTGCAGGTTCTGCAGCGCCCAGTCGCGGCCGAGATGCAGCGCGTGCAGGTTGGCGTCGATCAGCTTTTCCTTCGACTTGAACTGTTCCCTGACCAGCTGCTCGATGACCGCCACGTCCATGTCCAAAAGCGCGCAGAGCGCGCCGAGATACATGATGTTCTTGAACAGCTGCCGCTGGCGCGGGTCGCTGTATTCGCGGTTGCAGATCGCGGTCAGCGGCACGCCGATCACCGTGATATCCTCGCGGAATCTCGACTTCGGCATCGGCTTGGTGGAATCGTAGAACAGGTAGCCGCCGGGCTCGATACCTGCCACGTCCTTCTCCCAGGTCTGCGGGTTCATCGCGACCATGAGATCGGTGCCGCCGCGCGCGCCGAGGTGGCCGGCCTCCGAGATGCGCACCTCGTACCAGGTGGGCAAGCCTTGGATGTTGGACGGGAAAATGTTGCGCGGCGCCACCGGCACGCCCATGCGCAGCACCGAGCGCGCGAACAGCTCGTTGGCGCTGGCCGAGCCGGAGCCGTTGACGTTGGCGAACCGGACGACGAAGTCGTTTACGCTGCTGATCGGGCTGCTACTCGGCATTGGTCATTCGCGTGCGTCATGTCGATGAGATATTTTTTCATGTCCCAGGCGCCGGTCGGACAGCGCTCTGCGCATAAGCCGCAGTGCAGGCAGACGTCCTCGTCCTTCACCATGACGCGGCCGGTCTTGAGATCGTTGGCGACATAGAGATCCTGGGTGACGTTCTTTGCGGGCGCCTTGAGCCGCGTGCGCAGATCCGCTTCCTCGCCGTTGGCGGTGAACGTGATGCAGTCCATCGGACAGATGTCGACGCAGGCGTCGCATTCGATGCACAGCGAGGAGGTGAACACGGTCTGCACGTCGCAATTGAGGCAGCGATGCGCCTCCTTGAGGGCAAGGTCGGGGTCGTAGCCGAGCTCGACCTCGGTCTTGATGTCGCGCAGCGCCACCACCTTGTCGCGCAACGGCACCCGGTAACGCCGGTCCGGCGCGATGTCGTTGTCGTAGCTCCACTCGTGGATGCCCATTTTCTGGCTGACGATCTCGACCATGGGCGCCGGACGGTCGTTGATGTCTGAGCCGGAACACAGCTTGTGGATCGAGAGCGCGGCGTCGTGGCCGTGAGCAACCGCCCAAATGATGTTCTTCGGACCGAAGGCGGAGTCGCCGCCGAAGAATATGCGCGGGTGGCTCGACGCCATCGTCTTCGGATCGATCGTCGGCATGTCCCATTTGTCGAACTCGATGCCGAGGTCGCGCTCGATCCAAGGAAACGCGTTCTCCTGGCCGACCGCGACCAGCACGTCGTCGCAAGCGAAGTGCTGATCGGGCTCGTTGGTCTTAACGAGATTGCGACGGCCCTTGGCGTCGTATTCGGCCTTGACCTTCTCGAACACCACGCCGGTGAGACGGCCGTTCTCGTGCGTGAACTCTTTCGGCACGAGGAAATTCAGGATCGGGATATCCTCGTGCATGGCGTCCTCCTTCTCCCAGGGGGACGCCTTCATCTCCTGAAAGCCGGAGCGGACGATCACCTTGACGTCTTCGCCGCCGAGCCGGCGCGATGAGCGGCAGCAGTCCATGGCGGTGTTGCCGCCGCCGAGCACGATGACGCGTTTGCCGATCTTGTTGATGTGGCCAAAGGAGACCGAGGAGAGCCAGTCGATGCCGATATGGATGTTGGCGGCCGCTTCCTTGCGGCCGGGAATGTCGAGATCGCGACCGCGCGGCGCGCCGCACCCCACGAACACCGCGTCCCAACCCTCGGCCAACAGCGCCTTGAGGCTGTCGATGCGTTTGCCGCCGCTAAACTCGATACCGAGATTGAGGATGTAATCGCATTCCTCGTCGATGATGGATTCGGGCAGGCGAAAGCGCGGGATTTGCGTGCGGATCATGCCGCCCGGCTTCGGGTCCTGGTCGAACACGACGCAGTCATAGCCGAGCGGGGCGAGATCCCGCGCGACCGTGAGCGAGGCGGGGCCGCCGCCCACGAGCGCAATGCGCTTGCCGTTCTTGACCGCCGCCGGCTTGGGCAGGCGCTCGCGGATATCGTCCTTGAAGTCGGCGGCGACCCGTTTGAGCCGACAGATCGCGACCGGCTCGTTCTCCACGCGCACGCGCCGGCAGGCAGGCTCGCAGGGCCGGTCGCAGGTGCGCCCGAGAATTCCGGGAAACACGTTGGATTTCCAGTTGACCATGTAGGCGTCGCTGTAACGGCCAGCGGCGATCAACCGGATATATTCGGGAACGGGCGTGTGTGCCGGACAGGCCCACTGACAGTCCACGACCTTGTGGAAGTAGTCCGGTGTCGAAATGTCGGTAAGTTTCATTTACGCCTCTGCACGCACGCTCGGCCGCGCCCACTTAAGAACCATGCGCGAACAAACGTCGGCCGGTCTGTCCCCCTGGTTCGGTTTGTGGTCCACCGACTCCGGCAGGGGATAGTAGTGGAGCCCCCCTCGAAATTCCACCGATACATTCGTCATAACAGGCCTTTACGGGATAACGAAGGCGCGCGCCGCCGGTTCGCGCGCAACATGACGCATGCTAGCCGCCAACCTCGTAAAAAGGTCGTTACGTCGTTCCCGCTCTTATAAGCCATTGAAGTTATTTGCCTGTTTCGATCAGTGCCGATGGTGCACTGCGAGACGGGCATATCTACAACTTTCCGCGATGCGAAAGCGGTCGCGTTTCGTAGTCGCTTCCCCGGTCGTACGGGTGGCGCGGGCGCTTGGGTGTTTGCGGCAGCGACGCCTTGCTGCGTCACGCGCTGCTCAGCGCCGGCATCACCTCGCGCGCAAAAAGGTCGACCGTACGCAGCACCTCGGCGAGCGTCAGGTCGCCGAAGGCGAACTGCGCGACGAAGTAGTTGGTGCCGGCCTCCTGCATCTGCGCCTTGATCATGCGCACCACGGTCGCCGGCGAGCCAGCGATGCCGCGGCCGCCGTCCTTGATCTGATCAAACTGCGGCGGCCGGTCCCCACCGGCCGGGCTGGTGCCGTGCATGCGAAAGAGATGATGGAAGTGGCGGTGCCAAAGCGGGTAGGCGCGGCGTGCGATGGTCAGCGCCTCGGCGTCGGTCTCGGCCATGATCACGAAGCGAGCCAGGCCCAGCATGGGAGTGTGCGTGCCCTTGAACGCCGCGGGGTAGCGGTCGGTCATCGCGCGAATCTCGGAGGTCAGGGCGTTGGCGACCAGGGTAGCGGTCGGTCATCGCGCGAATCTCGGAGGTCAGGGCGTTGGCGACCAGATTGAAGCCGTTGCGGCCCGCGGCCTCGGCGCCGTCGGGCGTCCCGGCGCCGGCCCAGAACGGAGGGTGCGGCTTTTGCAACGGCTCGAGCTCCATCGGCACGTCGGCATAGCGATAGAACTCGCCGTGAAACGTGAGCGTGCGCTGGGTGAGCGCTTGGCGCAGGATCTGCAGCGCTTCGAGGTACATTTTTTGTCGGTGATCGGGATTGATCCCGTAATAGGCGGTTTCGATCGGCGAGATGCCGCGGCCGACGCCCAGCTCGAAGCGGCCCCTGCTGAGCTGGTCGAGCATGCAGATCTCCTCGACTAGGCGCAGCGGATGATGGAGCGGAAGCGTGTAGACGAGGGGACCGAAGCGTAGGCGCTGCGTGCGCTGCGCGACTGCGGCAAGAAAAACGCTGGGCGAAGCGGCGAGGCCGAGCGGCGTCGCATGATGCTCGGCGGTGTGATAGGCGTAGAAGCCGCCGCGATCGTAGGCTTCGACAAGCCTCAGCCGCTCCTCATAGAACGCGTGGAGGGGACGCTCGTTGCGATCGAGGTGGTCGAAAATGCCGACCTTCATTATGCTTCGTCCCGGATTTCGAGCCCAACGGGATCATCCGCGAAAGCATCCGCTCTAACAAGATCGGCGAGGTGCACGCGTTGAATGATCGGCGGCCGCAGCCCATGTTGAGGCGTATGCGCGATCTGTTCGAGGGCATCTTCGACGAGGAGCCGCTTGACCCGACGCAGGCAGCGCGTCGCGCGATGCGGCCGCAGCCGCGGCGGCGTCTTTATGAGCGCGTCGAGCTGGAGGACGCCGAGGAGGAATTTCGCATCGTTCTCGACGGGCGCCCGGTGAAGACTCCAGCGCGGCGCACGCTGGCGGCGCCGAGCCGGGCGCTGGCGCAGCACCTCGCGGCGGAATGGGAAAGCCAGCGCGAGGCCGTCGATCCGGCGAGAATGCCGCTCACGCGTCTCGCCAATACCATCATCGACGGGGTGGTCGATGCGCCCGCGGCGGTGGCGGCCGAGATAGAACGCTATTTGGCCTGCGATCTCGTTTTCTATCGCGCGCCCGGTCCCGCCGGTCTCGTCTTGCGGCAGGCTAAAGCCTGGGACCCGGTGGTCGCCTGGGCGCGCGAGGCCATGGGCGCACGATTCGTGCTGGCGGAAGGGATCGCCTTCGTCGCGCAGCCCGCGCAAGCGCTCGCGGCGGCAGGCTCCGCCATCCCGCGTCACCCGTGGCGACTGGGCGCGGTGCACGCCATCACGACGCTCACCGGCTCGGCATTGGTTGCGATCGCCTTGGCGCGCGCCGCGGTGTCGGTCGATGCTGCTTGGACGGCCGCCCATGTCGATGAGGACTGGAATATGGAGTTCTGGGGTCGCGACACGATCGCGCTCGAGCGGCGCGCTGCCCGCTTCGCCGAAATGCAAGCGGCGGCGACAGTGTTGGACGCGATCAAATAAAGTTCGCCGCCAAGTCGCAACGGCAAGCCCTAGCGCGGCTTTGCCGCGCTAACTCGCTGCAGAGCCCTCGAGCGCAACCGTTCTATCGCTTCTTGAGGGTCCCGTAGGCGACGACGGTCGTGCCTTGAACGCTGCCGAACCATCCGAGCGCGAGATCGTTGCCCTGGCGCGCCAACGTCACGGTGCCGTCAGGGCAGCGGCCGCCCTTGTCGACCTGGCCCTTCGTGATGTTCTCGACATAGAACGTGTAGGATTTCGACGAGCCGACGCGGGTTAGCTTTCCGGTGCAATCGAGATCGGGATACTTCGTCTCCACCCCCTTGGCGTTGATCGCGAGCTCGAACTTGTAAGGCGTTTGGCTGCCGACCTGAGTGAGTTCGCCGCTCCAGTTGCCATTGAGGCTGGCGCTGGCCGCGGCGGCGCCCTTCTTGCCCTTGGCCGCCGCGGGTTGATCTTCGGACGCCGGCGGAAATTGCGCGGTCGCGGGCGCCACGGCTGCCGCCGTGGCGAGAAGCAGCGCAGCGCTGGAATAGCATACGGCCTTGTAGCGGGATCCTTTTGGCATGTTTTGCTCCCCTCCAATACGCTCACAGGGCGGAAAGTTTACCCTCAAATGCCCGTACATGCTATGGATTTTCCGTTGGAGCGGCGAGGCGCGGCCATGAAGGACATCCTCGAAAAGCTCGAAGAGCGTCGCGCCCGGGCACGCGCCGGCGGCGGCGAGGCACGCATCGAAGCGCAGCACAAGCGCGGCAAGCTCACCGCCCGCGAGCGGCTCGAACTCTTGATGGATAAAGGCTCGTTCGAGGAGTTCGACATGTTCGTCGAGCATCGCTCGGCCGAGTTCGGCATGGAGAAGAGCCGGATCCCCGGCGACGGCGTCGTCACCGGCTGGGGTACCGTCAACGGTAGAACGGTGTTCGCCTTCGCCAAGGATTTTACCGTCTTCGGCGGCTCGCTGTCCGAGGCTCACGCGCAGAAAATCTTCAAGATCCAGGACATGGCGATGAAGGCGCGGGCGCCGATCATCGGACTGTTCGATGCCGGCGGCGCGCGCATCCAGGAAGGCGTCGCCGCGTTGGGTGGCTACGGCGAGGTGTTCAAGCGCAACGTGATCGCCTCGGGCGTCATCCCGCAGATTTCGGTCATCATGGGTCCGTGCGCCGGCGGCGACGTCTATTCCCCGGCCATGACCGATTTCGTGTTCATGGTGCGCGACACCAGTTACATGTTCGTCACCGGGCCTGACGTGGTGAAGACCGTGACCAACGAGGTGGTCACCGCCGAGGAACTCGGCGGCGCATCCGTACACACGACGAAGTCCGGCATTGCCGACGGGTCCTACGAGAACGACGTCGAGTGCCTGTTGCAGATGCGCCGGCTGCTCGACTTTCTGCCTGCCAACAACGAGGCCGGAGTGCCGGAGTGGCCCTCGCACGACGATGTCGAGCGCGAGGAGAAATCGCTCGACACGCTCGTCCCGGACAACCCCAACAAGCCCTACGACATCAAGGAACTGGTCCTCAAGGTCGTCGACGAGGGCGATTTCTTCGAGCTGCAAGAGGCGTTCGCGAAGAACATCGTCACCGGCTTCGGCCGCATCGCCGGGCAAAGCGTCGGCTTCGTCGCGAACCAGCCCATGGTGCTCGCGGGCGTGCTTGACATCGATGCCTCGCGCAAAGCGGCGCGTTTCGTGCGCTTCTGCAACGCATTCGGCATTCCGATCGTGACATTCGTCGACGTGCCCGGGTTTCTGCCGGGCACGAACCAGGAATACGGCGCGCTGATCGCGCACGGCGCGAAGCTGCTCTTCGCCTATTCGCAAGCCACCGTGCCGCTCGTCACCGTGATCACGCGCAAGGCATTCGGCGGCGCCTACGACGTGATGGCGTCGAAGCACATCGGCGGCGACGTCAACTATGCCTGGCCGACGGCGCAAATCGCGGTGATGGGTGCGAAAGACGCGGTCGAGATCATCTTCCGCGCCGACATCGGCGATGCCAAGAAGATCGCCACCCGCACCAAGGAACACGAGGACCGCTTCCTGTCACCGTTCGTTGCCGCCGAGCGCGGCTACATCGACGACGTGATCATGCCGCGCGCGACGCGGGCGCGCATCGCCAAGGCGCTCGCGATGCTGCGCGGCAAGCGGGTGGAGATGCCGGAAAGAAAGCACGACAACCTGCCGCTATGATCGGCATTTTGCGCGGCGTGTTGTTCGTACGCGGCCGTCGCGTGACGACGAGATGATTACCGGCTCTGGGATCCGACGCGCGGATTGCGCGTATCCGTTTCGCTGCCGCCGCGCGCCGCACGCTCGGCGAGCCGCAGCCACGATTGCGCAAGCGTGAGCCAGAAAGGCCTGTCGCCGTCGTTCACCGCGGTTTGTGCCATTCGCAAGCAGTCTTCCGCGTTGCTGCGGTAGAGGTTGTTGCTACTCATGCTTTACGCTCCCCGACTACGCGACTTGAGCGCGACTTGAGCGCGAGCGAACCATCCAACCTGGGCAAACTCGTGGCCCACTAAGGTCGAGCTTCGCGGCTATGTCCGCCTGACGACTCCGAGCTTTCGGGCGAGGAGCTTAGAGTCCGCGAGCATTGTGGCGGCGCGTCGCAACAAAACGGCAGCACCCCGGCCCAGCGAGCCGGAGTGCCGCAAAACGAAAGATCTCGCTGCTATTGTCCGCCTTGCCCAGTTGTCGCTGGCGGCGGTCCCGGAGGTACTGCGGCGGTGGGCGGGACTGTCTTCGGCGCCATGCCGGTGGTGGCGGGCGGATTGGCGTCCTCGCGCGCGGTGCGGGTGCCTTCGCCCCCGCTGAACACGAGCGCCAGAATAACGATGACGAACACAGCGGCGGCGATCCACCCCCACGGGGTGGACGTGCCGGTGGTGCGCTCCATTTCGGCCTGGCGCTCCATGTCCATTCTACGATCGAAGTCTCTGGGATCGGTCATGGGGTGGACCTCCATTGAGATGTGCGTCGATAAACAACCCGTAGAGCGGCCGCTGGGTTCCCGCCAATGGAACTTTCCGCTGCAGTGCAGCCTTGCGCCTTGAGGGGGCGATGCGGCGGGCCGGCCGACTACGGGGCTTCGTTCACCTTTTTTCGTCGTTGTCGCCGAAGATCAGTTGCGTCTGCGTGACGATCGCAGCGAGCTTGCCGTCGCCGCGGGTGATGCGCGTCTCCAGCACGATGGTGGTGCGGCCGCGATGCAGCGGCATGCAGACCGCATGCGCGGTGTCTCCCTTTTGCACGGCGGCGAAGAAATTGGTCTTGCTCTCGATCGTCGCCGTTCGGCCGCCATCGGGTAGACTGATGCTCGCCGTCATCCCGCCGAGCGTGTCGCCCAAAGCCATCATCGCGCCGCCGTGGAGCACGCCGCGGCGGTTGCACAGCTCCGCGCGCACGGGCAGTTCGGCTTCGCTGCGTTCGGGCGAGCGATGCAGCACGTTCACGCCAAGCAGCCTGGTGAACGCGGGCAGGTCGGCGACGGCCATTGTCGTTCCTCCGTTGCGGTCGACGTGCTCATAGCATGGCGTGCGCGGGGTGCCAGCATCGAGGTTGATTGGTTTTGCCTCGTCCTGCGCGTGCCAGCGTCGCATTGCGAGCTCGCTTGACAGCCGATCATGGTCTGGCGCTTGGTGGCTGCGCCAAGCACAAGTGGAAATCAAACGCCTGCTCCGATAATAAAACCGCGGCGCTCGTAGCTCAGCTGGATAGAGCACCAGACTTCGAATCTGGGGGTCGGGGGTTCGAATCCCTCCGAGCGCGCCAAAATCACGAAGCGTCTCAGTGCGATATATCCGAGAAGTTGAAACCTGAAGTAACCTGACGGCTGGCCGGCAACCAGTTGGCAACCAGCGCTCCGGTAGCTCATTGGACCCGAGAAAAGCCCGAAAGCGGACATTGAGCGACACGACTGGCATGTCCGCTTTGTGCCAATCGCGACCGAATGCAGCGCAGCACAGGTTTATGCGCGCGGGCGAGGCAGCGTCGGCACGTCACAGCAGACGACGCGGCAGCGAGAAGAAGAGCGCCGTCCCACTACCTAACGCGAATTCTTTCGCCGCACTGCGGGATTCCGCGCCTGTCTATGTCCGCTCTGGGTCAAAAGCAGACATCACCGTCCACTGAGGCCATGTCCGCTGTACCCTCGAAAGCGGACATCGATTTGCGCCACGCCTAGCTCCGATAATCAGTCAAATCTTTGCTCAGCATCTCAAACAGGAAAACGCACAGCCAGGCCCGGGGAGGGGGACCATTTTTGGATTCCAGGGCAGTACCCCTCGAACTTCTCACCGGGCCCGGGTAGAGCGCAGTTCAGCGCGTTCCCCGTCAGGGTCGACGACATGAATTGCAAGAGCGACCAGATCCGCGCTGCATGGCATGCTGGCGATCGGATAGGCGCACTGCGTATCGCGGCCCGATTCTTTAGAAATAGGCCACCCAGGGGAGGGTGACCATCTTTGAATTTTAAGATTGGCACGGGGGCCGCGAAAAAATCTTCAGTCGAACCAACGAACTCGACGTCCGTTAGAACCAAAGAACTCTCTGTAGAACCACTTCTCTACGCGGCGAGGTCAGAGAACTTCCTGCGGTAGAACTCCTAGAACTCCATCGCTAGAACCTGAGAAGAAGTCTATTGCTGTAGAACGACTTTAGAGCGTGTACTCATAAATCGTGATTCCTAAGCAATCGCCGGCCAATGTCTGCTTTGCCCCCGAAAGCGGACGAATTCCAGTATGTCCGCTTTATGCCATAAGCCGAAATCGCCACCCCTTTCTGAGAGACGGAAACTTGAGGTAGATTCATGAATTGGGAGCTGCCTGCCGGGGGTTGTAGGCGGCCTTTAGAACTGGGGATCATGCTCGACCGTGCTAAATGAGTGAACCGCATGAGACGAGTCCGCCATTCAGTTGTAGCGTTCTCAACAACTGCTGCCGCTATCATGAGCGTGATCGCGAGTGACCTGTGCGCGCGGCCCGCCCAGGCGGAGGATTGGCCGACCCGCTCATTAACGCTGGTCGTACCCTTTTCAGCCGGGGGCTCGAGCGACATCATAGGACGCATCATCGCTGATGGAATTAGCAGCAACCTTCGGCAGCCCGTTATCGTGGAAAATGTCGCCGGGGCGGGTGGCATGGTCGGCGGAAGCCGTGTGGCCAAGGCCACACCTGACGGATATCAGTTCGTTATCGGAAATGTTGGGACCTTCGCCCAGAGCCAGTGGCTCTACAAAGCACCACTTTATAACGCCGTGACGGATTTCGCGCCGGTGGCGCTCCTTACGGATGAGTCCCTGGTGTTAGTTGCGCGTAACGATTTCCCCGCCGACAACTTACAGCAATTTATCACCTACACGAAGGCAAACCAGGAGAAGTTGCACTACAGCTCATCGGGAGCCGGCGGCTCCAATCACCTTGCGTGCATGCTGCTCAACTCCACGATTGGTATCGAAGTTACTCACGTTCCGTATCGGAATGTGGTGCAAGGCTTGCAGGAAGTGATGGCTGGCCGGATGGATTACGACTGCGTCAGTCTTCCCCTGGCGCTGCCGCAAATTGCGGGCAGGACCGTCAAACCAATCGCGATCCTAAGCAAGACCCGGTCGTCGAACCTGCCGGACCTCCCCTCCGCGCATGAACAGGGGCTGACCAACTTCGATCTCCCGAGCTGGTATGCACTCTTCCTGCCCGCGAAAACTCCTCAGCCGATCATTCTGAGGCTCAATCGCGCCACGGTGGCCGCGCTAGAGATGCCGTCCCTACAACAGCGCCTCAAGCAGGTCGGAGGCGACGTGATTGCACCGGAACGCCGCTCTCCGGAATATCTCGCGCAATTTCTTGCCGCCGAAATCAAGAAATGGGAAGGCCCGATCAAGGCAAGTGGCGTTTCATTCTGATCGCGGTCGACCGCATGACCTTTACGTATCCCTTGTCCGCTCACCCCGCACAACGCGCTATGCGCGAGATCGGCGAACTCAGGCTTGCTCCGGTTTGACGGCAGGTAGGGAGCTTCAGGGTGCACAGACTCGTCGTTTGTATGGAGGATCAATCATGTCGCTCGTGATCAAAAACCTCGATGCGCCGCTGGGTGCGGAAATTTCCGGGCGCGATCTCTCAAAGCCCATCGCGCCAAACGAGGTCAAGACCATCGAGGACGTATGGCGCGAGCGGCTAGTCGTCGTCTTCCACGATCAAAAACTCTCCGATCCGCAGCTGATCGCGTTCAGCAAGAATTTTGGTGAGCTCGACCCGCCGGGTCCCAATCCCTACGGCGAGTCGTTCCTCAAGGATCACCCCGAACTCAACGTCATCTCGAATGTTGTCGAAAACGGCAAGCCGATCGGAAATCTCGGCGATGGTGAGGCGGTGTGGCACGCTGACATGACGTACGTGGAGGTGCCGCCCAAGGCCGCGATGCTGCACTCGCTGGAGGTTCCTCCGCCTGAAGCAGGCGGCAACACTTATTTTGCCAATATGTTGGCGGCCTACGAGGCTCTGCCGGCGGAGTTGAAGGAGGCTGCAAAGGACAAGATCGCGGTACATGACGCATCTACCAACAGCGCGGGAATGCTCCGTAAGGGCTACAAGGCAGTTAAGGACGTTCGTGAAACAGTGGGGGCTCATCACCCACTGATCCGCACCGAGCCGACCACCGGACGCAAGGCGCTCTTTTTAGGGCGTCGTCCGAACGCTTACGTGCTCGGCCTTGAGGTGTCCAAGAGCGAGGCGCTGCTCGATGCACTGTGGGCACATGCGACGCAGCCGCGGTTCACCCTATGCCATCGGTGGAAGGCCGGAGATCTCTTGATGTGGAATAATCTTTCCGTGCTGCATCGGCGCGACCCGTTCGATCCCAAGACCCGGCGTGTCATGCACCGCAGCCAGATCAAGGGTAATGAACGGATCCATTGAGGGGCCTAGCGACTGCGTCACAAAAACAAGCGACGGAAGACAATCGATGAGATTGCAAGAGATTGTGCTGCGAACCGTGCGGCTGCCCCTCAGTCGTCCGTATGTATTGTCCTATCGCACCTTCACTGAGTTTGAACCGATCATTGTCGAGATACGCGACGACGACGGCCGGGTCGGGTGGGGCGAGGGACACATCTCGCCGGGGTCGAGCAGCGAGACGCGAGATGGCGGCTGGACTTTCTGCCGCGAGCACGCGGCGGCTGTCATCGGCATGGACTCAAGGGAGGCCAAAGACATCATCGCGCACGACGTCGCGGCGAGCAAGGTGGCCGCGACTGCACTCATCACGGCCATCGAAATGCTCGAGGGGCATCCGCTGCTTACGGTGGATCAAGAGACGCGTCTGCCGCTGCTCACCCCCTTCAGCAGTTCCGCGCCCGCAGACATTGAGCGGGAAGTCGAGCAACGCCTGAAAGGCGGCTTTCGTACATTCAAAATCAAGGTCGGGAAGTCGGCTGAGGACGACGCGCGTCGCGTCAAGCTCGTCCAGCGGGCGATCGCCGGCCGCGCGACGATGCGCCTTGACGCCAACCGCGCCTATTCCGAGGCGGATGCCTGTCGTTTCGCCCTGACGCTCGATCCGGCCGGCATTGAGTTGTTCGAGCAGCCGTGTCGGGCGGAGGATTGGGAGGCAAACGCAAGGGTAGCGGGCGTGTCGCCGGTTCCCGTGATGTTGGACGAGCCGATTTGCGAACTCGCCGATGTGAAGCGTGCCTCCGCAATTGCCAACGTGGGCTTCTGCAAGCTCAAGCTCAAGCGTTTTGGCGGCCTCGATCTGCTTCGCGAGGCGCTCGACGCGGTTCACGAATGGGGAATGGAAGCGGTGCTCGGCGATGGTTTGTCTTCGGAGCTTGGGTGTTGGATGGAAGCCTGTATCGCGCGCGTCACCATTCGCAATGCGGGCGAATTCAACGGATTTCTGAAGCCGAATGTACGCTTGTTCCCCGAGCCGTTGCGGTTCATAGCCGGAGAGCTTGTGCTGCCGTCGGGATTTACTCCCACGATCGACGCCCATGCGCTCGCAGCGCATGAGATAAGGTCCGAGCGCTTTAAACTGAGGACGGCCGGCTCGACAGCACGGATAAACTAAGTCGGCTAGGATGGGCGGACTTCGCAAAAGCCTCCGGATGCCCGCAACGGGTCAGAACCAGACCTCACGCCATCACTTGGGCTATGTCCGCTTTACCCCATCAAAGCTGACGTGGGTACCGGTCACGGGGGTGTCCGCTTTGTGCCAATCGCGACTTAACGCATTGCTGCGATGCCGTCACTGAGGCGGGCTATGTTGACCCGTGACCTTTTTGTTTGTTCGCGGTGGCCATCCACTCGCGGGCCGTAGTGAGAAGCCAGTCCCGAAGCTGAAAGTCTTTGGCCAACTCGGCGAGGCGAACGCACTCGCGCGCGTAGTCTACGCATTCCTGATCGGTGGCCATGTCGCCATCCTCCTAGCTGTAGATCACAGGCGGGAGCGCGACCAGTCTCTCAGCCACCGGCGCCTAGTAGGCCGCTGCCGATGATGTTGGGTAGCCTACACCAAACTAGGACACTGAGGATTTCAGATTCGGCCATGCCGCCGCGCCCCCGAGCAGCGTGATGAACTCGCGCCTCCTCATTCGATCGCCTCGTCGGCGCGCACGAGTAGACCGGTTGGCACGGTAAGACCGAGCGTCTTGGCAGTCTTTAGATTGATGAACAGTTCAACCTTCGTTGTCTGCTGCACGGGCAGATCGGCGGGCTTCTGGCCTTTGAGAATACGCCCAGTGTAGACACCGGCCTGACGGTAGACGTCGGTAACACTGCTGCCATAACTCAACAGCCCGCCAGCGGCGGTGAACTCGCGCCATTGATAGACCGCGGGCAGCGCGTGGCGGACGGCCAGTGCGGCGAGCCGCTCGATTCGACCGTTGAAGAAAAAGTCAGGACCGATCACGAGGCCCGCCGTTCGCAGTTGGGTCGCGGTCGCGAATACCGCCTCCAGCTCCGCATCGCTGCTCGCATGCAGGACATGAAGCGTGACCCCGAGCATACGGGCCGCCATCTCCACATCTTTTGACACCGGTTCAGCGAGAGCGGGGTTGGTCGGGTTTACGACCAAGGCAAAGCTGGTCGCGGCGGGGAATAGCTCGTGCAGTAACTCGAGGCGCTTCTGTGCTATCTCCACGTTCAATGTGACTACGCCCGTGACGTTGCCGCCAGGCCGGGCGAGACTTGCGACGAGACCAAGCCCGACCGGATCGGGACCGATGACGAAGACGATAGGGATAGTGGCTGTCGCCGCCTTGGCCGCTAGAGCCGCAGGCGTGCTACCGGGTGCAACAATCACGGTGACTTGACGGCGGACCAGTTCGAAAGCCAAGGCCGGTAATCGATCGGTGTGGCCCTCCGCCCAGCGATACTCGATCGCCACGTTCTGGCCCTCGATGTAGTCGGTATCGCGCAGGCCTTGTTG
>VAZM01000334.1:11336-12046 GCA_005883135.1 Alphaproteobacteria bacterium | reverse complement strand
TGCGCTCGCGCCTGTGCGGCGCGACGTTCTCGGCAACGCTCGGTTTTGAATTCAATCCGCTCACGCTTGGCCGCTAATCCCGCCGTCGTGGAGCGGGAATGTGGCACACCCTATTTTGCCATCCGAGCGGCACACAAGTCCTGTGCCCTCCTATCGTCATGGCCGGGCTTGTCCCGGCCATCCACGTCTTGGCGCACCGAGAAATGAAGACGTGGATGCCCGGCACAAGGCCGGGCATGACGAATGAGCAGCTATGGCGAGCGGCCGGCACAAGGCCGGCCGCTTCGCAGCTCAATCCGATCGGAAGCTTCCGCTTCCTGATGGGAGTTTGTCGGTCAGTAGCCGTTCGAGCCGAATGACGAGCTCGCCGGGGACACCGGCGCCGCATTCGCAGGCGCGGACGTCGGGATGGCAATCAGTGCGGCCAAGGCGAGAGCAGCGATAAACATCTTCATGATACATCTCCTTCTTCATTGCATCGGCGCTTAGCCCGTTGGCCCGCGCCTATGCCAGGGAAGATGTACCCGCGCGTGCCGCCGCGCTGTGATGGCGATCACATCCTCACGACACGTGAGGGCGATCGGGATGTTACTGGCGCTCAAGTAATCGTGAGCGGGACGTGACCGGCGCGCGCGCCGTCAGCCGGCGAAAGCTTGCGAGGAAGCGGTCGATATCCTCCTCGTCGTTGTAGACGTGCGGGCTGATGCGCA
>VAZM01000334.1:0-11321 GCA_005883135.1 Alphaproteobacteria bacterium | reverse complement strand
GCGCGGCGCGACGTAAATCTGCTCCGCCGCCAACTCGCGGACCAGTCGTTCCGGCATCCCGGCGGGAAACTGCAGGCTCAGGATATGCGGCGCTCGCACCGAGGCATCGGGAATTCTCACGCCGCCGTCGCGCAGTTCGCCGGCGAGGCGGCCGGTAAGCATGCGCAGCCGCGCTTGAACGGCATCGCAACCCCATTGCGCCAGGAGCTCCATCCCGATCGAGGCCATTTCCAGCGAGATGAAGTGATCGCGCTCGCCCATATCGAAACGCCGCCCGCCGGCGACGAACTCGGTGTCGCGATAGTATGTCTCCTGCTCGGAATTGATGGCGCGGCGGCCGTAGCTGGTTTGCTCCAGCGGCACCCCGTCCTGGCGGCGTTTGGCGATATAGAGAAAGGCGCGCCCATAGGGTCCCAGCAGCCACTTGTAGGTGGGGAAAACGAGGAAGTCACAACATCGCGCCATGCTTGCGCAGTGCGGCAGCCACGCGATCCATGTCGATCGTTCCACCGTCGGCCCAGTGCACCAAGGAGATCGAGGCGAGCGCAACGGCCGGCGCGCCGGGCGCGTCGATCGCGGTAAGAACCGCCGCGGTCCAATCACCGTCGTCGGGCCGCGGCACCGCGTCGACGCTGAACCGCCCAGCCTGCGCGCGGGTAGTCCACTCCAGCACCGCCGACGAATGATCGTTCTCCAGCACCAGGACGCGCGTGCCCGGCGGTACGGTCACGAGCTTGGCCGCCGCCGCCACGCCGTAGCTCACCGAGGAAATCAGCGCGACATCGTCGGGATCGGCGTTGATCAGCCGCGCCGCCGCGCGCCGCGCCCGTTCGAATTGCCGCTCCGGAAGGGCGGCATCGATTGACCAAGGGCGCCCCTTGCGCGCCACACCGACGCGGCCCGCCTCTTGTGTGGCAATGGGCAAAGGGCTCCAGGAGGCGGCGTTGAGATAGCAAATCTCGCGCCGGACGCGGGAGGCGAGCCTAGCACGCGCGCGTGCCATGACAACGGCGCGAGCGCGGCCCCGCGGGTCGTCCGAGCCTGGGACGGTTCACGCAGCACGAGCCGCGCGCGAGCGGCTCGCGCTTTACCGATCGAGGCGCGCGCCGGCGTGACGGCCGGCGCAGGCTCGTTCAGCTCAGCATGGAGAGGATCGTCGGAATCTGAGTCCACGCAGAGGTCAACAACGCGTCGTGGTTGGTCTGGCCCTCGGCCGCGGCCTTCAGGATGAATTCAGCCAAGTGCACTTTGACGCTCGGGGTCGCCTGGTCGACGGGAATCTTGGTCATCACCTCTTCGAGGACCATCCGCATCGTTTGGATAAGTTCTGGACCGTAGATCGGACCGTAGATCGGCATGATGCGCTCTCCACTTGCCCTCCCGACGCAGTTCAACGACTCCGAACCTCGCCGACGAAACGAACGATGAGCAACCGGCGTGGAAGTTGCCGGCCGAAGGGTCGCCGGTTCGGCGCTCACCGGCCAGACACAAAACCGCGAGCGGAATCACGCTCGTGTGAGTGTGAGCTTTTAATTCAGCGAAGCGAAGCGGTGCGCTGCGCGTAAAATTCGCGCAAAGCCGCGGAGGTACGTTACTCCTCCGGCTCGGTGGTAAATTGCAGCGGATAGCCTTTGCGGCGGCCGGCTTCCGTCCCGCGCGTGGCCTTGGTCTCAGCCACGTCGCGCGTATAAACGGCGACAACGCAGACGCCGCGCCGATGCGCGGTCATCATCACCCGATAGGCCTGGTCCTCGCTCATGCGAAACTCGCCCTTGAGCACGGTGACGACGAACTCGCGCGGGGTGTAGTCGTCGTTGAGCAGGATGACCTTGTGCAGCCGCGGCCGTTCCGGCTTGAGGCGAACCTTGGTGCGCCGCTTGGTGGCGATGTCGCTCATTGCAGCAACGCCTCTCGATCGCGGACTTCATTTTCGCACGTCTGGGAGGGCGCGTGCAATTCGCGGGCTTGCTTACGCTCGGGCGAGCGAGGCGGAGAGAAGCGATAATCGCCCGCGGACGCGCCGCCTCAAGCCTCGTGCTCGCGCTCGAGGTTCTTGCCGGTGTAGTCGGTCATAAATGCGGTCGCGACCAGGCTGATCACTGCGCAGACGGCGATATAGCCGGCGATGGCGTAGGGCGTCTCGTAGCGGCCATAGAGCCAGGTGGCGATCAACGGCGCCGGGCCGCCGGCGATGACGGAGGCGAGCTGATACCCCAGCGAGCAGCCGCTATAGCGCAGCCGGCCGGTAAAGCTCTCGGCGATCAGCGCCGCCTGCGGGCCGTACATCATATCGTGCGGCACGAGCGACAGCACGATGGCGAAGAAAATGACCGTCAAAATGCCGGTGTTCACCATGCCGAAATAGACGAAGCCGAAGACTCCGGTCACGACCGCGCCGAGCATGTACATGTTTTTTCGGCCAATGCGGTCGGAGAGATGCCCGAAGAACGGGATCGAGAAGAAGGACAGCACCGATGCCGCCAGCACCGCGGTGAGCAGGAAGTCGCGCGTGACCTGCAGGCTCTTGATCCCATAGGAGAAGATGAAGGCGGTGAAGATGTAGAAGGGCGCTTGCTCCGCCATGCGCGCGAACGCGGATAGTATGATCTCCTTCGGGTGCCGTTTGATGACCTCGAGGATCGGCGTCCGCTCCACTCTGCGCTCGGCAAGGAGTTTGGCGAACACCGGCGTCTCGAAGATTCCCAGCCGGATGTAGAGCCCGACGAACACGAGAAGAAGGCTCAGAACGAACGGTATGCGCCAGCCCCAGGCCAGGAATTGGTCGCCCGACATCTGGCTGAATGCGAGCACGGCGAGGTTGGCGAGGAAGAGCCCGCAGGGCACGCCGAACTGCGGCCAAGAGGCGATGAAACCGCGCGAATGATCCGAGCGCGCCCATTCCATCGACATCAGCACCGAGCCGCCCCATTCGCCGCCGACGCCGATCCCCTGGATGAAGCGCAGGATGGTGAGGAGGACCGCGCCCCAGATGCCGATGGTCTCGTAGGTCGGCACCAACGCCACGGCGAAGGTGGCGAGCCCCATCAGCAGCAGGGTCGCGATCAGCGTCGCTTTCCGTCCGATGCGATCGCCGTAGTGGCCAAAGATGGCAGCACCGATCGGTCGCGCGACGAAGCCGACGGCATAGATCGCGAAGGCTTCCAGCGTTCCGACCCACGGGTCTGAGTTCGGGAAGAAGAGCTTGGCGAAGACCAAGCCGGTGACGGTGCTGTAGAGAAAGAAATCGTACCACTCGATCGCGGTGCCGATGGTGGATGCGATGACGGCACGCCGCAGTTGGATCTGATGCTCGGCTGGGGCGAGTTCGAAGGTGGTGACGTCGGTGGTTGCCATGGCGTTTCTCCCGCCGGCCGCGCGGGAGGGCAGCACGGCGCAATATGAAAAATTAATTTTGTGATGGAACTCCCGAGCTTGCCAGGAGTTCCCGCGCTCCCAGGTTCGATTGTTCGGCCGCCGGATTAAATTTCGGAAAGATTGCGCGCCGCAATCGGTTTGCTGCGTCTACGACGTCTCCGGCCGGTCATCCTAAGCGAACTTTTGCCGGCGGCACTCCGTTATAGGAGCGAGCGTTGGCGCGCGCTGGTCCACGAGAGGCTTTGCAAATGCGTCATTCCCGACGGGAGATTTGCGCGGGGCTACTTGCTGGCACGATCGTGCTGGGGTGCTTGATTGCGGCCGCAAGGACGCCGGTGCGCGCGGATGCCGAGACGGAAGCGGTGGCCTGCGTGGCGCCGGAGAACCTCGCTCGCCTCCGTCTGCCGCTCAAGCGGACGGCGCGCCAGTTGGCTTCCCACAAGCTGACGATAATCGCTGCCCTCGGTTCGTCATCCACGGCCGGCGTGGGAGCAAGCTCGCCCGAAGCCGCTTATCCAAGCCGACTCATGGTCGAACTTGGGCAACGCTTCCCAACCGAGCCGCTCATGGTGCTCAACCGCGGCGTTTCCGGCGCGCGCGCCGTCGACATGGTGGCCGGCTTGGACGAGATCGTCGCTGCCGACCACCCGGACCTGGTGTTGTGGCAGCTGGGCACCAACGCGGTCCTGCGCGGCTACGAGCACGCAAGATCCGACGCAGTGATCCGCGAAGGCATCGAAAAAATAAAGGCGATCGGGGCAGACGCCGTCTTGATCGATCCGCAATACGCGCCGAAAGTGATCGAGCACCCCCAGATCGAGGACATGATCGGCCTGATCTCGAGCGCCGCCGCGCAAGAGAAGGTCGACGTATTTCATCGCTTCGCGCTGATGCGTTATTGGCACGAGCGCGCCGGCATGCCGTTCGAGGCATTCCTCTCGCCGGACGGGCTGCACATGAACGACTGGGCACATAGCTGCCTCGCGACAGCGCTTGCGGACGCGATCGCCGGCGTGGCGGCGCCGGATCGCGCACGCGGCAACGAAAGCTCACGGCTCGATAACGCAGCTGGCGAGTCCACCGTGGGAGAGAGACGCTGATGGGGTAGCCGATGCGGCCGTTCTCAGGTCGTGCTGCTGCTTTCTGCGCTGTGCTCGTCATGGGCGTCATCATGGCCCGAGCCGGCGCGCAAGAGAGGCCCAACCCCGGAGCCATCCCGCAGAATGTTCCTCCTGCGATTTCGCAAAAGCAATCAGTGCCGCCGCTTGCCCTCTCGCAAGCGCAACGCGAAAGGATAGGCGCGGCCGTTCGCTCCGAAGACACCGAGGTGAGTTTCGCGCTCAAGAACGCCAAGAGCGCGCAAAGCTTCGAGCCTTCGGTCGGCGCAAAGGTTCCAAAAGGGCTAGGTTTGCATCCGCTGCCGCAGCCGCTCGTTGCGGAACTCAAGCCGCTGGAGCGCTACACCTACGTCAAGTTCAAGGACCAGGTGCTGATCGTCAATCCGATGACGCGCGTCATCGTCGATATGTTTCCGCAATCCTAGCGGCGCCGGACGGTCGCAATTCTCGCTCAGCCGCCGTCGGTGACCCAACAGTCGTCATGCCCGGGCTTGTCCCGGGCATCCACGTCTTACTTCGGATGCCGCAAAGACGTGGATGGCACCGCAACTCGGGCTTGCCCGAGTTGCGCACGATCGAGTGCCGCAAGTCGGGTAAATCCGACTTGCGGTGACAAGTCCGGCCATGACGCTAGAGGTGCTATCAACGATGGGACGAACTAGGCAGACGAACTAGACGTCTTGTGCCGCAACTGCACGACGCTGGAAGGCTGATAGAGCAACACCTCCGTCGTCGCGAGCAGCTGATCCGCGCTGAACGGTTTGCCGAGGACGACGGCGCCGCGGAATCCACTCGGCAAAGCGTCTCGCCCATAGCCCGTGACGAACGCAAACGGACGATTTTTCTTTGTCAGCAAGGTTGCAAGTTCGTCGACGGGTTGGCCCTTGAGATTGACGTCGACGAGGGCTGCGTCGTAGTCCGCGGACTCGACTAGGCTTTTTGCGCGATCGAGGGTCGCCGCCGGCCCGACAATCTCGCAGCCTGCGTTGGCCAAATTCGATTCTATGTCCATCGAGACGAGCGGCTCATCCTCGATGACGAGGACACGCTTGCCTTCGAGCGTGCGACGGTGGTCCGCAGCGCTGAGCAAAGAGGGTTTGGCGGTGCTTCTCACAGGCGCGGTGTCTTGGTCGATGAGCGCGCGCGGCTGTGCCGGCAAGGGTAGATCGATCTCGCACGTGAGGCCGTCGCGATGGTAATGGACGGAGACGTGCCCCCCGTGCGACTGCACGGTTTGTTCGATCAGAGCGCGACCGAAGCCATGGCCGCGTGGCGCGCTTACTTTCGGACCGTCACTCTCCTTCCAGGCAAAATGCAAGCTGCACCCGCCGTTGGTCCGCATCTCCCAGGTCACCGATAGCCGACCGTCCGGCACCGAGAGGGCACCATACTTGCGTGCGTTGGTCGCAAGCTCGTGCAGCACGAGCGCCAAATGCATCGCCGTCTGCGGCTCGAGCACGACCAGCGGCCCCGAGCACGAGATCCTGTCGCCCATTGCGGCGCCGACCAAGACCTGTTCGTTGACAAGCGCCATCACCTCGGCGCCCTGCATCTGCGAACGAGTGAGCAAGGTGTGGGCGTTGGCCAGCGCCTGAAGACGCCCGCCGAAGCTCGCGACGAAATCGTTCGGGCTCCTGGCGCGCGCCAGCGACTGGCTTGCAATCGCCTGCACCGTTGCCAGCGTATTCCTGACGCGATGCGACAGCTCGTCGGTCAAGATACGCTGCAACTTTTCCGCCCGCTTGCGCTCGGTAATATCGCGACCGACCTTGGAGGCCCCCACCACTTTTCCCGATCTGTCGCGCAGGGGGGACACGGTCAGCGAGACATCGACGCGGCGGCCGTCCTTGGCGACGCGGACCGTCTCGTAATGGTCGATGCGTTCGCCCCGTTGCAGTCGCGCGAGGATTTCGCTCTCTTCGCCGTGCAACTCGGGAGGGATGAGGCGAAGGATCGACTGGCCGATCATCTCGCTCGGCTCGTAGCCAAAAATTCGCGCCGCGCCGCCGTTCCAGGAGGTAATGACGCCGTCCAGGGTCTTGCTGATGATGGCGTCGTCCGAGGAAACGACGATGGCTGCAAGCCACTCCGATTCCAGGTGCGCGTCGTGCTGCTCGGTGACGTCCATCAGCAGGTTGACGGCGCCGACGATCCGCCCCGAAGCGTCGCGCAGCAGCGTCGGATAGGTACGGAACCGCAGGCGCGTGCCGTCGGGGCGCTCGGCGATGGCTTCGACCCCACGCACTTCGCGCCCTTCCTTGAGGGCGGTCGCCATGGGGCACTCGTTGTGCGGCATGGGCCGCCCGTCCGGCCAGTAGAGACGCCACGACCCGCACCATTGGCCGCTGCTAAGCTCGGGGTTGTGGCCCCAGAGTTCCGCGGCGGCGCGGTTGTAAAAGGTAATGCGGCCCTCGGCGTCGGTCATGTAGACCGCGACCGGCAAAGCCTCGAACAGCTGCGTCTCCGTGATCATGGCGTTCGGCCCGCGCGTTTCATCTCAAGCTATGTCTGTCGAGCGCGCGCCCTGCGCTCGCGTCCCTTTGAGTAGCTCTCGGACGAGCTGAATGGAGCAGCCATTCGTGGTGACGGCCAATCGGCAGAGATACCGCAAAGGTAAGTCCCGGCAACCCGGCACCAGACGGGTGCCATTCGTCCCTCCCTGTGGGCGTCCCCCGACGCAAAACGTGGGCTGGGGCGGAAGGTTCCGCTCCCCAGTCCCAAAACCGGGGCACGGGCTCGAACCAACAGACCCGGTCTTTCCAGGGGATAATCCGGATTGGAGGTCGGCTGGAACTGCGGGCAGCGGCACTGAATTTCCCCGGGGCTTGAGAAGGGACGAGGCATGAGCGATCCGCGTTCGCCTAAACCTGTGTTGAATAGAAACGATCATTCTCGGTGCGGTGATTTTTCTGGCATTGGCGGCGGCCCTGTTCCTTTACAGCACGCGCAAGGGCGACGAGCCGACCAACCAGTTCGGCCCGGTGGGCGCGCCTGAAATGCCCGCCGCCCCGGCTGGAAAGAAATAGGCCAGGAAGCGGTTGCCGCTACCGGGCATTGCCGTCAACTCCAGCCCTTATTCCGATAGCGATCGGATCGCGTGCTCGCGCAATCGGACGGGGTCGCGCTCGCCGCACTGGGCAAGCTCGATGATCTTTTTCGCGATCATCTCGGTCGCGGGGTCGGCCCGATTTTCCAGGCGCAACGTTCGTAATACCTCTTCGTACGCCGTCGTGAGGACCTTGATCTCGTCTGGGCCGAAGGCATGATCCTTCAGCAAGCGATAAATCGCCATGGGCGGTGCCCCAACTCCTTGAACCGTTGCAAGGCGGGAGCCCAACGGCCGTCCCCATCATCGCCATCCGAGCGGCCGACGACTCGCAAAAGCTAATGCAGAGGCGATCTCGCGGTCGGTACGGTTCCCGACAAATAAGCCAGGAACCCACCGATGCTTCCGGCGTTTCAGATATGTGCTTTCTCGCGTCGGGAAGCGTACCGACCACGACACAGCACCGACCTATATCTGGCCGTCGAAGCCCAGATCCCTGGATTTCAAGCGCGCGCTGGAGCTGGATTACCGCCGGCCGAGGGCGCGAGGCCGCATGGCCGGTCGGAAGATCCATGTCGAATGCCGCCGGCTAATTGCGTGATCCAATGACGTCAGTCGCCAATTTGCAGATTCGCAACGGACTTCTCACCGCACTTTCTCCCGACGACCTCTCGTTGCTCGCCCCGCACCTGCGCGAGGTCGTTCTCCTCCCCGGGGACTTGCTGCACCGGCCCGGCGAGAAGATCGAACAGGTGTACTTTCTTCAAAGCGGCATTGTTTCGCTCATGGCGGTCCTGAAAGGGGGAACGCACGTCGAAACCGCCAGCATCGGACGCGAGGGCGCCGTTGGCACGATCGAAGGATTCGGCTCGCTGCATGCGTTTACGTCGGCGCGGGTGCAGGTCGCCGGCTCCGCGCTGCGCATGCCGGGTCCGATCTTTCGCCGCACGATCGACGACAGCGCAAGCCTCAAGGAAAGCATCAACCACTATCACATGAGCGTCATGGCCCATGTGCAGCAAGTCACCGCGTGCAATGCGCTGCACGATCTGACCAGCCGGCTAGCCCGAATCTTGCTGCTCGCGGCCGACAGATGCGCCGACGACATTCAGCTGAGCCAAGAATCCCTTGCCGAGATGCTGGGGGTGCGCCGGTCGAGCGTAACGGCGGCAGCCGCGATCCTGCGCGGGGAGGGCGCCATCGAGTATCGCCGCGCGGTCATCAAGATATTGGACCGCGAGAAGCTGCGAAACATGGTCTGCGAGTGCTACTCGACGATTCGCCACACGATCGACGTCGGATTCAACACGCATCCTCCGGCTGACGTCTGGGCGTGAAGACGCCGCCGCAAAACGCCTCTGCAAGATCCCGCGCGGACGCGTGTTGCCGCTGACGCGGCTTTCCAATTGCGTCGCGGGACGGAATCCCGATTGCTCAGTCGATCGCCAGGCCAGCCGCCTTGATCGGCGCCGCGTTCTTATCAATTTCGCTCAGCACGAATTTCTGCAAGTAAACGGGCGAGCGGCGCTCGGGCGCGACGGCGACGGCGCCAACCTCCTTGAGCTGCTCCTGCACCGACGGCGTATCGATGGCCGCGACGGTGGCCTCGTTTAGCTTCTGGATGATCGGCGCAGGCGTGCCTTTCGGCAGAAAGAAGCCGAACCAGGTCGAGGCCTCGAAATCGAGCCCCTGCTCCCGCGCGCTGGCGAGGCCGGGCAGCATCGTGGAGCGATCACGCGAGAGGATGGCGATGGCCTTGATGAGCTTGCCTTCGATCTGCTGCCGGGCGGTCGCGCTGAGCGTGCAGATGTAGTCGATGCGCCCGGCGATCAGATCCTGCATCGCCGGCCCTCCCCCACGGTAGGGAACGTGGGTCACGTTGATCCCGATCGTTGCGTTGAGCAGCATGCAGTCGAGATGGCCCGTGGAGCCGGCGCCTGCCGAGGCCATTTGCATGGTCGCCGAGAATCTCCGAGATGCGCCGCCCGAGGATGCGCCCGAGCACATCGGTGCCTCCGCCAGCCGCGAACGGGACGACCATGGTGAGCGGCCGTGCCGGCCAGTTCTCTGCGGCGGCCGGGCGCAGACCGGCAACCACGCAGGCGAGCAACAACATCGCATGTCGCGCACGCATGGGTTTGCCCTCCGTCGGCGACGGCCCGGCGGATTCGCACTCGTCCCCGCCCTGCCGCCGACCTTATCGATAGCAAAAAGGGTTGAGTCCCGCCGCATCGTTTGCTCGGAGCTATGCATCGGCAAATTCTCGAAGCAGTCGCGGCGCTTAGCCGGCGGTATGTGGCAAACTCGCCACACCGCGGCGCGATGTGAGCGGGCGGCGGCGGGAGACGGAACCAAGCACAGCGCGCCGCGGTTAGGCCCTCGGGTATTCGGGGTTGGGGGAGCAACGCAACACTGCTTCCGAATATTGCATCGACGGGCGGCGATACGGGCCGCTGCAAAGGCGCCACAGCGGAAAAGGCCGTGCCGTCCCCGCGCGCCGTCCGTCGATGCTGGTCCTTGTCGGCGTTGCTGCGCTCAACCCATTCTGCGGGGGATCGATCACGCGCGACCGGTGGGAGGGGAAATCATCGCGCGCGGGTTCGACTCTATCAACGGGGCGAGCAGGATGGGTTGAGCACAGCGACGTTTGCGGTCATCCAGCCCTGCGGCGCGCACCGGATTTCTTGGCCGCCGCTCGCGGCGCGCTCTCCTTGCCCTCGATCGGCAGCAGCATTTCCCGCTGACCTTCGATACGCTTGCGGCCCTTCTTCGCCTGCACCGGCGCCGCGCGCTCGGCTTGCACGCTGCGCCGCAGCGCCTCCATCAGATTGATGACGTTCTTCGGGGCGGCGGCGCGCTCCTTGGTTTTCGGCGGCTTGAAGCCGGCCTGCTTCTTGCGCAACAGCTCGACCAGAGCGGTCTCGTAGTGGTCCTCGAACTCGCTCGGATCGAAGTCGCCTTTCTTGGTGTCGAGAATGTGCTCGGCGAGCTTCAACATCTCGCCCGGCACTTTCACGTCGCCGATGTCGCTGAAGAACTCCTCCGGCTTACGCACCTCGTAGCCGTAGCGGAGCGTCGTCCCCAGCATCCCCTTGCCGTGCGGCTCCAAGGCGATGACGCGCTCGCGTTTGGCAAGCACGATGCGGCCGAGCGCGACCATGCCCTTGCCGCGCATCGCATCGCGGATCACCGCGAACGCTTCCTGGCCGACGCTGTCGGTGGGAGCGATGTAATAGGGGCTGTCGTAGAAGCGCTTGTCGATTTGCGCCGCGGGCACGAAACTGTCGATGTCGATGGTATGCCTGCTCTCCACCTGAATGGCTTCGAGCTCGTCGTCGTCGACCTCGATGTACACGCCCTTGTCGACTTCGTAGCCCCTACCCTTGTCCTCGGCCTCGACCGGCTCGCGCGTCTCCTCGTCGATCAGCTGCTGACGCAGACGGTGACCCGTCTTCTTGTTGATCTGCCGAAACGAGACGCGCTCGGACGCGGACGCGGCGGGACTGAGCGCGATAGGACAAGAGACCAGCGAGAGCTTGAGATAACCCTTCCAATATGCACGCGGCGCCACGACCGTACTCCGAGCTAAAGCAATGCTGCGATTAGGTAGCAATTTTTACGCGCGGCTTGGAGTCCTGCTTTTGTTCTCGCAGCCCCCGATCTAGCGGTCGGACGGAGCGCTTGAACCAGACATTGACGCGATGGAACGCGTCGCGTGTGTCAACTCGAAGTGCGGTTAAGAAATGGTAACGCGCTCCGCCGCACGGAAACGATAAGGAGTG
>VAZM01000333.1:440-11191 GCA_005883135.1 Alphaproteobacteria bacterium | reverse complement strand
TTCTCCCGGTAATCCATGCATCCCTCGACCTTCGTTTAAACCGTGCGACCCGATTATCGTTACGACGGCGCCAATCGTCGTCCATCGGCATCGAACAGACAGAGCCGGCGCGGGTCCAAGGACAGCGCCATGCGCGCCCCGACCTTCACGTCGGCCATGTCGAGGCCTTCGCTCACCGCGATGAATGCCCGTTCGGCTCCGGCGTCGAAATAAAGCAGCGTGTCCCGCCCGAGCGGCTCGACCAGCCGGACCGGAAGCTCGATGTCGCCATTGCCGCCGAGCGTGACGCCGACGTGCTCCGGCCGGATGCCGAGCGTGGCCACCCCCGCCCGCGCCGACTTGAAGCCGTCCGGCAAAGCGAGCTCGAAGCCCGCGCCGCGAAACCGCCCGGTCCCGTTCGTTTGCACGATCTCGCCGGTGAGCAGGTTCATCGACGGCGAGCCGAAAAAATCGGCGACAAAATAGTTGGCCGGATCGGAATAGATTTCCATCGGCGTTCCGACCTGCACGATCTCGCCGGCGCGCATGACGACGATGCGGTCGGCGAGCGTCATGGCTTCTTCCTGGTCGTGGGTGACGTAGATGAAGGTGCGCTTGAGCGCCTGGTGCAATCGGTCGCATTCGGCGCGCAGTTCCCGCCGCAGCTTGGCATCGAGGCTCGACAGCGGCTCATCGAGGAGAAAGGTCGAGGGCTGCGTGACCAAGGTGCGCGCCAATGCCGCGCGCTGCGCCTCGCCGCCCGAGCATTCACCGGGCATCTTATCGAGCAGGTGCGAGATGTGTACCATATCGGCAACCTCGTGCACGCGCCGCGCCCGCTCCGGCGCCGGCATTCCTTTCATCCGCAGTCCGAACTCGATGTTCTGCATGACGGTCTTGTGCGGAAAAAGCGCGTGCGTCTGGAACACCATGCCGAGCCCGCGGTCGCGCGGCTCGAGGTCGTTGACCACGCGTCCGTCGATGCGGATCTCACCCGCGCTCGGGTCGATGAAGCCGGCGATCATGCGCAGCGTCGTGGTCTTGCCGCAGCCGGACGGCCCGACCAGCACCACGAACTCGCCGTCCTCGATGGTCAGGCCGAGGTTGCGCACCGCGACCACGCTGCCGAACGTTTTGCTCAGGCCGACGAGCTCGATGCGCGCCACGCCTATCTCCGTACCATGCCGAAGCTGAAGCCGCGCGCGAGATGCTTGCGGATGATCAGGCCGACGATCATTAGCGGAATTGTGATCCCGACCGCGAGCGCCGCCTGGCGCCCATACACGCGGCCTTCGGTCGTGCCCTGATATTTCGACAGCTCGATCGGCAGCGTGGTGACCTGGGTCTTGGTGATGATCAGCGCCAGCAGGTACTCGCTCCACGTCAGGATGAGAATGAACAGGAAGGTTGCAACCAAGCCGGAGCGGATCAGCGGCAGCACGATCTCGAAGATGATGCGCCAGCGCGAGGCGCCGAGAATCTCGGCGGCCTGCTCGATCTCGCGGGGAACTTCATCGATGAAACTCTTCGTCATCCACACGGCGTAAGGCAGCGTCGTGAGGAAATAGATCAGGATCAGCCCGGTCATCGAATCGAGCAGGCCGAGGGCGGAATAGTAGAGCGATAGCGGCGCTACGATCACGATCGGCGGGATCATCCGCAGCATCAGCAGCTGGAACATGCGCGTCTCGGACAGGATGCGATAGCGCGAGACCCCGTAGGCCATCACCGATCCGAACAATACCGACAAGAGCGTCGCGGTGCCGGCGATGAGGGTCGAGTTCAGGAGCGAGATCAGCGGCTTCTGCGAGGATATCGCGTACTGCGTGGCGGCATACTCCTCGGCGCCGAACCAGACGTTGAGGTAGTTCGACAACGTCGGTGGATGCGGGAAGTAGAACGGGGGCCAGGCGAACCACTGCGTATCCGGCTTGAACGAGGTCGAGATCATCCAGAAGATCGGGAAGAACGCGATGATGGCCCAGCCCGTGAGCAGGACGTAACGCATGATCGCGGTGAGTTGTCGACGCCGGGACTTGCGCATCAGCCGGCCGCCTTCTGCTTGGCGTACATCGCGTCGAGCGACTGCTTTTCCCGGCGCAGCAGCCGGATCGCGAACAGGACGATGACGATCATCAGCAGCATGACGAGGTAGGACATCACGGCGCCCTTGGAGATCTCGAAATATTGCCACGTGGTGAGAAAGATGTAGACCGGAAGCGTCTCAGTCGCGCTTCCCGGTCCGCCCTGGAGCAGCGCCCAGGTCTTGGGGAATTCCGCCATCGCTTCGAGAAAGCGCAGGACCAGGGCGAGCAAGATCACCGGCCGCAGGAGCGGAAGCTCGACTTCCCAGAAGATGCGCCACCTGGACGCGCCCAGGATCTCGGCAGCTTCGATCGGCTCGCTTGGAATCGCGGCGAGCCCGGCCAGCAGGATGATGAAGGAGAACGGCGCCCAGTTCCAGATCTCCAGCAGCATCACCGTCGGCAGCGCGATGTTGGGGTCGGTCAGCCACATCGGTTTGAAATCGATACCGCCGATGCGGCTGATGAGATCATTGATGGGCCCGCTTTGGTACAGCAGCATCTCTGCCGTGTAGGCGACAACCACCGGCACCGTCAGCATCGGCAGAATGAAGATGGTGTAGTAGAAGGCCTGGCCGCGGAACGGCCTGCGCATCAGATAAGCGAGCGCGAAGCCCACCACGAAGCAGCCGATCGTGGAACCGGTGGCGAAGGCCAGCGAGCGCACGATCGCCCAACCGAAGCGCGGATCGGTCAGCACCTCGCGGAAGAGATCGAGCCCGACATATTCCGCATCCGACCAGCTGCCGAGATACACCGTCCACTGGTGAAACGAGAAATAGAGCTGCAGAAAGAGGACGGGCATCAGCACGAAGGCGAGCAGCAGGATCAGCGGAGCGAGGATCGACCAGCGGAAGCGCCTGATCGCGCGCTGCCGCGAGCGCTCGCGCGACGACGGCTGCGACGGTATCGAAGCGGCCGGGACGGCGGCCACGCTCATGCAGATGCTCCGCGGATGGGCCGCAGCGGCGCGCGTCCCGCTAACAGAAGCGGGTCCTGATCGACTTGATGCAGAATAGCGCCGCGCGTTCGGTCACCCTCTCCCTCGCATCGCGGGCTTGCCCGGGATGCGCACCATATCTTGCGCAAGTCGGGCAAGCCCGACTTGCGTTCGGGAGAAGGTGGCGAGTGCGCCAAAGCGCAGCGAGGCGCACGAGCCGGATGAGGGGGCATTTCACGAGCACCCATGTCGGTTCAACCCCTCACCCGCCCTCGCTTCGCTCGGGCATCCCTCTCCCGCAAGGGGAGCGAGCCACGGTTATCCTGATCCACGATTTTATCCTAATATCAATTGGTTAGGCAGAGGCGAGCAGCGCCCGTTTGATGGCAGGCTGCATAGAGGTAGCACTCGGGCAAAGCTCGGTAGAACCGGTGCGACGGTGAGATATCCGGTCCACTCGGTTCGAAGCAAGATCGTCGCAGCTAGTGCCAAAATCCGAAAACCCTCGGCGTCCAACAGTAAGATTTCTCTCAAAACCAGGTATTTGCCGGCCTTTTTCTCGTGGGCCGAGGGCAATCAGTTCGACTGGGCCATCGTTGTCGGCAGCGTCTGGAGCAACGTGACAGCGGCGCAGCGGTCAGCCTCTCCGGAGGAGATGCTAATCGGTGGTTTCGGAACGCCTTTCTGAAAAGATACTTTGGTTCATGCCTCGTTTTCCCGCGATTCGATCATATGTATGCGGTGTCGTTTGAGTGATGGTCATTCAATGATGCTTTGCTATTTTTGAGATACTGATGCCCTAAGGAAAGGCCGTCAAATCTGACCCGTATCGAGGCCGCATTCCTGTGGCCTCGGCGATCACACATGGATGTGGTCTGAACCGGAGCGCGAGTCATGGTTATGTTCGATTACACTGTCGAGGCAGAGTTGTTCCCCGCGCGGAGCCGCAGAAATGGGCGTCGACCAGTTGGCTACAGACGATTTGCCCGGGCAGCGGACGCCATTCGCTTCGCAATCGAAGAGCTTCCGCCGGAACAGCTCCTCGGCGCCTTTCTGGAAGTCGACGGAGAAAGATACGGCGGCGAAGACATTCGTCGCCTGTACGACGGCGCCGATTTTCCGCTAATCCGGCGCGCGGCAGCCTAATTCCAATGATCACGCGCACCCGCAACGCACTTGTTGTCTTCAGCCATCCATTCGAACTCAAAGGTGTCGATCGAATATTGCCATCGGGAGAGTACAAGGTCATAACCGATGAGCAGTTGATCGAGGAATTGTCGTTTCCGGTGTATCGGCGCGTCTCGACCATGATCTTGGTGCCGGGACACGCCCGTGCCTCCATACTCGAGATGGTGACCATCGACCCTCAAGACCTTCAGGCAGCGCAGGATCGCGACAAGTTGATGCAGCCTCATCTACCAGCAGCGCCACCATGAGCCAAACGGAAGGGTTCATCGGGTCGGAGAGCCCCACGAACATGACCGAAAAGACCATAGATCTGGATCAGCATCGCGGCATGGCGGCTCAGAAGGCCACTGATCTGCGCCGCCTGCTGACGGAGGTCGAGGCCAACGAGAAAGCCTTGCGTCTTCAGCAGGAGGAGCTGGAAGCTCACCTGCTTGCAGCGCCGGCTGCGAATTGGCGCGAAGCTGCCGAGAAGGCGCGCTATCTTCTCAATCTTTTTGCCGTTTCCCTTGCCGCGGAAGATCCCCGCAGACAGAAGCTGATTGCCGCCGTGATTGATGATTTCGAGCGACTCGCCCGGGAATAGATAGTGGCATTCGGTCACGCGCGTAGATCGGCAATGGCATGAGGCGTCAGAGGCAAATGTCTCAAAGCCATATCCCGTTCGGGCAGCTGCGGAAGTTCACGGAGATGTAGCCTCGGCCGCATGCGTCGAGTTTCCCCCAGCTGACATCGGCCGGATCCTCCAGACGCCAGCCCGCCGCCAGCGAATGAAACGGTTGTAGCAGGTGGTGTAGGGGCCGAAGCTCTGCGGCAGATCGCGCCAAGGTGCGCCGGATCGCAACACCCAAAAGATGTCATTGAGGACGCGACGGTCGTTCACCCGTGGTACGCCGCGCGGCTTGTTCGGCAGCATTGGCTTGATGGCGGACCACTCATAGTGAGTGAGTTCGTAGTGCAGGATTCGAGCCTTGGTTTAGGGGCTTTGAATCACGGCCTGGAAGCCGGTCTCAACGTGCTCTGCCACAGGACTTTTGAGGACCTAAAAGCAGCCTCGTTATGCTCACTGTGAGTTTTGTCGATCCCGACCCTTAGCGGACCTCGGGATCACTGATTTATGGACTAACTTGCACACCATGCCGTGCTATTCTGCGTAAAGCCGGAGGCTGACGGACCGACTGTCCCCCGGCGGTCGTTGGACCATGCCGCGATATTTCTTTGCCCTGACCGATCAAGACAGCCTGAGCCTGGCTGATGACGAGCTGGGAGAAGAGTTCGACCGCGTGGAGGCCGCGCGCCAGTATGCTATGGCAGTAGCCCACGAATTGTCGCGCAACCAACCACCGGACGCCTTCGTTGGGTGTCACATCTCAATCGTCGATGAGCAGGGCGTCGTCGTCTTCAAGGTGCCTCTGTACTCTCGGGACCCATGAAGAATCGCGCGGGATCCGTTGGCTGCCAGAGCGCATAAGATGCGGCAACTTTCAGGGCCTGCGCGCGGGCTTGGGTACTCGTGGGGGCGAGACCGCGATCGATGATTTTTCGGTCGGAGATAACCTCCCAGTACCAGTCGCCAGCCGAACCGTTCCGGGAGACCCTATAAGAAAGCGCGTTTTCCGAAATCATGCCCAGGCTTTAAAATCAGGCGGGAGCGCGATTGGTTCTCGCAGTCACCGAGGCTAATGCCGCTACCGAAATTGGTTGCCCCGTGTTCATGTGGAACCTCCGATGGAAGGTCTGTTTTCGAGCCCACTCGTAAATAAGGCGCTTCTTGGTGTCTGTCCGGTACCGGGAATAGTTGTGGAACCCGCCGATGTGGAATACGTTACTCCCAGGTCTCCACAGCAGACGCTATTCGGCGCGCCTTCCCACCCATGCCGTGGTCTCTGCCCCGCCGAAGGGGCGACGGAGCCAGGCATGTGCAAACCCAACACATCGTAAAGAACCGCATTCTGCGGCAGCTTTCGGCTGACGAACTCAAGAGCGTGCAGCCGTGGCTCACCCTGATGGCCCTTCGATCGAGTGTCGTGCTGCACGCGGCGGGGGACCCGCTCGAGCAGGTCTATTTTCCCGTGAGCGGCATGATCTCGTTGCTAGCGGTCATGCAATCTGGCGAGGCCATCGAAACCGGCATTGTTGGTGCCGATGGCTTGGTCGGGGGTGACTCCGCCATCAATGGGCATCTATTCGGGCAGATGACAGTCCAACATGACGGCGCTGCTCTGACCATGCCCAAGGCACGATTCGTGCACGCCTATCTTACGCACCCCCACCTGCGAAACTTAGTCGATCGATATCAGTCGATACTTCTCGTGCAGGCGCAGCAGAATGGCGCCTGCCATGCCCTCCATTCAGTCCGTAGTCGCCTTTGCCGCTGGCTCCTGCAATCCCAGGACATGATCGGAAGCGACACGTTCAGCCTGACCCAGGAATTTCTTTCCCACATGCTCGGCGTGCGAAGAAATACGGTTTCGGTCGAAGCCCATGCCGTGCAGGAAGCAGGGCTGATCCGGTACAGGCGCGGACATGTCACTATCCTCAACCGCGACGGTCTAGAGGACTGTTCCTGCGAATGCTATTCGGTGATCCGCGCGGAGACCGACAAATTAATGGGACCGGCTAAGACCTAATCGGGGACCCGGACGGGACCCTGACATTCGCCAATTCGTTATCGTTAGAGCCGGGTTTGTTTCCCTTGTTCGGCCGCCCTGGTGTCCTCTTGCTCGGCCGCTCTGGCCTGCAGTTCTGACGCCATTTCTCGCAGCCGCCCAGCCATCCCCAAATCCAAAGTTGCTCGGGACATGGCGATAAGAATTTCCGCCTGCTGACGCAGGTATGCACCACTGATCATTAGGCGATTCTTTTGACGGGGCGCTATTCCAGGTAAGTGACATAGCACCGTTTCCGTTCCAGCTTCCGGCATAATTTTAAGGGGAGCACAGGGGAAGACGATTGGCCCGCCGGGAACTCCGCACGGGCCAAGCAAAACCCCGCCGAGGTCCGACCGCGGCGGGGTTCGCGCTCGATGCGGAAGGCGAACTTCCAGCCGAGCCCCTACTCAGCGACCTTTTGGCATCCAAGGGCGGTCTTAATGGTCGGCGCTCACTACTCGCTGTAATCAAGCGAATATTTGCCGGCACGGTCGCACGCTAGGCATCGAACCACAAAAACTCGTTGGCCCTCCTTGAGTGCCGGGACTATGACGGTCGTTGTGCCGCATTGAACGCACGGAGGCGGTGGCGGTGAGAATGGCAGTGACATGATGAGCGGCTCCCTGATTTTCAGGCGGGAGCGCGACCGGTCTCTCAGTCACTGACGCCTACTCAAGCCGCTGCCAATGATGAAAGCACAGTATGCCTAATCAGGACACTTGGCGATTCAAATTACGACAGAAACTTCGGCAGGGCGCTGCCGTTCGCCATGGCTGAGTCAGTTCGCTTTGCCACCGAATGCGAATCCATAAACCCCGATGCCCATGCGATCTGACCATCTCTTTGTGTAGGGACAGATTTCGCTATTGGAGTATTTCGAGTCCGTCTGGAGGCCACCTCGCCCGACGACGCCATGTCAGGGAGTCCGCCAGCTGCGTTAATGCCGGGTACCGTCTGTCGATCTATGCATTCGGATGTCTAATTCGACGCGCTCTGTTGCGATCGAAAATTCAGCAGCAAGGGCGGCGACCAACATAGAAGCTGTTTCAAACGTGTCCACGATCTCTTCGCCCCACGCGGTATTCTCGGGCTTCCCATCGTTGTAAAGTTTGACCTCGACCGTGAATCCGCTCTCCTCCTCGCTAACGCAGGCGAATAGATGGGTGTACCGAGTAATGCGGGCTTCCGACTGTACAAGCATAGGGCTGTGCCTCAACCAGATGCGCCATTCGGTTGCCATGCAGAGCAGTCTCATCTCAAGTTCAGCCGAGTTCGTGTGACAAGTTCAAAATGCTCCAACAATGATCGCGGCGACGAACGTCAAGGCGGTGAAAAGGCAAAATACATTAAATGTCAGAGAGGCTAGTGCCATTGGAAGCTCTCAAATAGCCTTGGCGAGGCGGCCAATTCGGGCGGCCTTTCATTAGGTTGCAGCGCAACGATTATGGATTTAATCGGACCGCATTTTTCGCATCTTAGCGTGTGAACCTCGAACCCCGCGTGTCTGGGGTGAGGCTCGACAAGAGCAAGGGTTATTACTTCGCCGCAATGAGGACACTCCCTCCCGAATGCGGCTTTGAACCTCCAATGTTGAACCGACATATGTTTTCCTTCCGCCGACATGCTTTGGCGCGCGGACAAGGGAACGATGCAAAAATCGCCCTCAGCGGCGATTATCTCACTTGAGCGCGGCTGACTTCGGTACGTCGCCGATTTTTGGGCAGCTCTCGACAAGCCAGCGCTTGCCCGTATTTAGGTCATTGGGGCGCCGGACGCAAAGTACGCCCGCGCGGTATGACCGCTTTGGGCCGCAAAACCAGACATCGCAGCGGCGTCGCCGCATGTGGCCTGCATTGGCAGAGCGGCAGGCCATGGTCCTGGCGAGACTCTCCTGCTATGCCGAGGTGTTATTGTGCCTGCCGACGGCACCAGGACTGCTACTGTAGGAAGCGGAGATTTCGGTACGTCGCCGCTTTGTTTGGGCAGCTCTCGGACAAGCCGCTGCTTGCCTATGTCTGATGAGGTGGGGTCTCGGACGTAAAGCACAATGGCTGGTCGAAAAATTAAACGCTGAGCGCCTTCTTGGCATAGCGCAGCTCGCCAATTGGCGTGGCGGCGGGCGTCGGAAGCGGTTCGAGCTCAATCGAGCCGCTTTGGCCATCCCGGCGGAGTAGGCGCTGGGATTTCCTAGGACGGGTGATGTTTCAAGTGCTGATCTCGCTAATTGGCACGATCGTCCCCATATGCGGGGGAGGATCGACCAATCAGTGCAACCACGGCGCCGGCAAGCAGGAGACTGGGTGTGCTCCCGCCTGCCGTGGATAAGGGCGCGTCAAATGTTTACTGCGGAGCGTTTCCGAGCCAAAGCAGCCGAATTCAGGGCGCTCCTCACCAGCATAGCGCGTTCGCCGAACGAAACGAGGGAATTCCTCGATCTCGAGCAGACCTACACGACGCTTGCCGAAAACGAAGAATGGATGGCAGTCCATGTCGATAAGATGATTCAACGGAGAAAGAATTACGACAACCGTGATGCCCTTGCCGAGGAAGAAAAGCAAATTTTGAAGTGCTTGGGCGCGGCCGTGCTTATGCGCTGGAATACCATTCCCACGAAGCTCCAACGGGAGCTCTTCGAGAGCGCCAGCAGCATCGGTGATCTGCGGCAAACAACACTCAAGGAACGGATAGCTCGCTTCCTTCACAATCGTAAGAATGACCGGCCGACATCGGACTAGGCGCGAGGTCTAGATCCTTCCGATGCAAGAAGGCGTCCATTGATGGCGCCCGTCGCTTGTCCAAAATGCTCGGTCGTCGTTTTCGACCAGCTAATTTTGTTTTCGGAGAACCTCAACCAGAATGCGAGCTTGGGCCATTTCATCGGTGTAGCGCTGGCACCACTTGCGAAACCCGAGACGAACTCGAAGCTGCTTGACGTCCTTTTCTTTGGCGACAATCTCTTTTTCGGTAAGCGGTGGTTTGACAAGGGTGCGGAGCGCTAGAGCATGAAAGCCTTCCGCGTCCGGCGCTAGACGCTCGCAGGCGACGGAAGCGAGTCTGGCAAAGGCGATCATTTCACTAAATGTTTCGCGGCCAGGCTGATTTTGCTGCGCCGTCAATGCACAGCTGCCGATCGAGAGATAGATCAAGAGGGCTTGGCCTAGAGCTCGCCATCTGCAGTGAACCATTTCGGCGCCTATACATTTCACACGTGTGAGGATAATTCGGGTTCAAAAATGAAGCGCAGAAACGAACTCCCCAGGTCGGTCGTCCGTCGCTGTAATAGTCCCGACCCGCCGATCACACCGCTGAAGTACTGAAGAGGCCCATATCGCCCAACTCATTAGCAATCCTGATCGCGGAGCTGTGGAATTGCTGCTTCCACGATGTGATCATGCGGGCCATCATGCGGACTATTTCCCCACCGAAACAGAATGCTGGATTGGACGAGCTCATTGCTTTGTTGATTGTGGAAAAGAAATCGCACCATTTGACACAAACACATTCGGCCAGAGAGCGGGCGAAGTGATCGCTCGGCGGCATCAAATTCGCATCGGCCAAAACCCCACCCACGAAAATGGACGACTCCAAAATTCAAAAGCGGCCACTAAGGTGCGGAGCCTCAACAGGTTGTCCTCCGGTAGAGCGAGTCTGCTGATGGCATTGAGGACAATCTTAACGCCCTTTCCTCGTCATAGTGCGACCTCTATGCTGCGGTCGACCACCGTTGAGACCAAAGGATTTTGAAAATGAAGCCGGAACACGAGACGCGCCGAAAAATTATCCGCGAGTGGATGTCCCTTCCGAAAGATAAGCGACAGACCGAAGAGCAAGCCAAGCCCTTCGCTAAGAAGGCGATGGAGCGAATCCCATCCAGCGGCGATCCGTACCGGCAGATTATGAGGTGGCTGCTAC
>VAZM01000333.1:0-392 GCA_005883135.1 Alphaproteobacteria bacterium | reverse complement strand
TATCTCATGTCCCGGCGCGTTCAGCCCCGACGCATGCTCTCATAGAGAGGGCCGTCGAGTAAATGAATATTCTTCCGCAGTCGCGGAGATATCACCACGGCTGGACTTGATCGCTTGCCCCAGCGTCGATGGAGTCGTTAGGGTCGAAGGAGCCCACATTTGTTCGACATTCAGGCGTTCCTGGGGTGTTGAACACGAAGGCACCCTGGGCAAGCAATCGCGGCGCCGAGACCTGCACCCGCGAGGAGCTTCCGATACTACCGACTCATACTACTGTTGAACGTGGGCTTCTTGGCGTGGCACACCTGTGATTTCGTGTCACTCATAACTACATGAGTTGGTCGGCCATAAGCGCCGGCCGTGGAGGCTCATGGCGAGCAACATCAAGACGA
>VAZM01000457.1 GCA_005883135.1 Alphaproteobacteria bacterium | reverse complement strand
GGACCGCTGTTGCGCATAATTCCGCAGCCAGACATGGCCCATAGAGGCCCGACTGCGTGCCTGGGGTGGGAGGACTCGAACTCAGAAATGTCGACGCAAATTATCTCTTTGAAAGATCGCGCAGATTTGCGGGAATCCAGCCGAATTCTGGCCTTTGGAGACTGTTCGCGTTTGAGCTGCAGCGCCGGGATACTTACACGCCCAAACGGCGGCAACCGCTCAGCGTGCTGATCGCCGCCGAACAGGCGCTGGCATCTCGGGTGTGATGCGCCTGCCTTAGCTTAGTTCGCGCCAAGTCGTTGCTGGGATCAACTCCCCAAGCGCTCGGTCATGCAGTCGCACGGGATCACGCTCTCCTTCTATGGCGAGATGGCAGATGCGTCGGGCGAGCTCGTCGGGCCTGATGGTAGCGCTATGCCGCCAAGTGCGTGCCGCGCATCAATTCAGCGCCGATGAGCGGCGCTTGGATCGGCTTGGCATTGAGCTAATCTAACCACGGCTGGAGGAGGGGTCTGGCTAGTTTTAACTGTCTCAATATGCCTTCCCGCGGGACCCCTCTTTGCTGTAGGCAGTCCTGAATCTGCTGCTCCGCATCTTTCCAAGACATGCCCTGCTTATAACAGCACTCCAGGTACTTTAACGTGCGCTCGCGATTTAATTCGGGGACCGCGAGCGGCGCTCGATCATCCAAAAAGCACCCTACAACCAAATCTTCGCACGCCATTGAGATGCCTCTGAACAGACGTGAAGGCCATCTAACTTTGCGCCGGGAAGTAGTCTAGTGTCAGTCAACGTGGTCGGCGGCAATCCCAATGAGACCGCATACCCGGTATGGCGGAATGTGATCGTAGGGCCAGGGACGTAACTCAAGCGACCATCAAGCGCTTAAGGTAGCTCGGAAATGAGCTTTCTATATTCATCTGCCGACCATGCGCGAACAGTGCGGGTGCGCACGTTCCCAAGTGAGCTAACCGCCAGCGCGAATTTAGCTACATTGTCACCACTCGGTGCATCGACGAAGATGACGAGATCGGTGTCACCCGACGTGAGATAAAGATGCTTGATTTCGACACCCACTTTTTTGGCGAGTTCGCGTGCGTCTTCTGAGCGCTTCGGCGAATCCTTGACTGCGCGGATTCCTTGATCGGTCCAATTGAGCGACAGCATAAAAGTCGGCATGAGGTCCTCCTGGATATTGTTGAGGATGACCATGAGCTGATGTTTTGGCCGTTACAAGCAGGTTAAATCCATATGTGCGTCAACTGTACTGCCCTAGTCACAGCTGCGGGTTGAGGGCGCTTCATACGAAGGTCGATGTCATTGCGCTTCTTCGCTCTATCGACGAGAAAATATTTCAGCGCGTAGTCGCCGTCAGTTGCGGCGAGCGGCTCCTTACATACTTTGTAATGCGCCAGGGCAAGCTCGGCACGGCGCTTTATTAGCTGCTCATGACAAAGACGTTTATGGTATCCAGCCCTGTTGCTCTAGCAGCCACATGACAAATCCGGCGGCGGCTATTGCGATGAGAGCAATCGCGATGTGAAAAGTGATGCGTCCGAGGGTGTCCATGACCGCTGACGGTAGCAGGACGGGCAGGATAGGCCGACAGGTTAGAAGGTGAGTTTGCTACCTAACCTAATGCCGCAGCGATCAGTCAGCGGGTATCGGAGTGTTAGCCAAGCCGGTCCCAGTTCCGCTGGGGGCAGCGCTCGCGAAATGAAGTCGAGCGCTCTTTATTGGGCTATTCCTCGCGGATCTTGCGCATCATCCGACCCACTGCTGCCAAAGCGGGGTTAGTCTCATTGCGCGATAGGCTGAGTACGGCAGAAAACGTTAATCGTATTTTACCTCATCGGCGCCATATCTCAGGGACATTGTAGGGCAACAACAATACCTGGGAGGGGGTGGGAGCCCTTGCCGCGTGGGGGAGGCGATCATGAGCCGAGTCATTGCCATAATGGCGTGTGGCTTCATGCTAACCGCATGTTCTGCAACCATATGCTAACCGCATGTTCTGCAACCATGCCGAGTCTGAGTCTCGATTTCATGAACTCGGCCCCGCAGGCCGAAACGCTAGCCATTGAGTCCGAACCGCCAGGAGCCGAGGCAAAAACCTCGTTAGGCCAGAGCTGTCGTACGCCCTGCCAGCTCCCGGTCCAGCCCGGCAGGGAGTTCTCCGTCACGCTTGCGCTTAGCGGCTATCAACCGCAGACCGTGTCGGTGCGTCCGGAGGCTGATGGCGCAAGTGCCACGCCGCGGCTCGCGCCCAATCCGATTCACGTCACCCTGCAGGCGGTGGCACCGCCGAAGAAGCCGGTTCTGAAGAAAAAGAAGCCCGTGACAGCGGGCCGCCCGGCAGCATCGCCGCCGGTGGCCTCGGCCGCCCCTAGGGCAGCACCGGGGCCCGCACCAACACCTGCGCCTGCTCTTGCCCCGCCGCCCTCATCCCCAGCGGAGGCGGCAGCATCCGCGACCAACTATCCCTGGCCGTCACGATAATTTTGTTTGGCGGCTGAATGGCGGGCGTGGTTATCCCGTCGCTGTGTCCGCGATACGCGTCCTGAGGGCACTACCGTGAACAAGCTGCCGAAGATCCCACCACCGCGGACGGCTCTCGCGAATCGCGAATGCAAAGTGGGTCGCCTCGCGGCAGGGAATTAAGACATGCGGAAAAGAGTGCTGCCGACCTGCCGGCCGGCAAGCATCTTTGTGTTTCTATCATTTGCGTTTGGATCGATCATTATTTTTGCCAATCCGCCGCTACGCGGACCGGACGAGATAGCGCATTTTTTGCGCATTTATTCTTACGCGCGCGGCGAGCTTCTGCCTGTCACGGAAACCAATGCCCGAAAGGGAATCTTCGTGAGCCCCGGATTGTACAATCAGCTCTATTTCTTCAAGACCGCGGGCGAAGTGTTCGCCAGATCCACAGAAGAAGGAGTGCGCTACGGCCACATCATGGCCGAGTATTCAAGG
>VAZM01000474.1 GCA_005883135.1 Alphaproteobacteria bacterium | reverse complement strand
GGCGGACGCAAGCATCCGCAGCAGGAATTCCTGCAGGTCGACACCACCAACATACTGTTCGTTTGCGGCGGCGCCTTTGCCGGACTGGAGAAGATCATTTCCGCGCGCGGGCGCTCAACCTCGATCGGCTTCAGCGCCAAGGTATTGGCGCCGGAGGATCGTAAGTCCGGCGAGATTTTCCGCGAGGTGGAACCGGAAGACCTCTTGAAGTACGGCCTCATCCCCGAGTTCGTCGGCCGGCTGCCGGTCGTTGCGACACTCGAGGACCTCGACGAGCCCTCACTCAAGCTCATTCTCACCCAGCCCAAGAACGCGCTGGTGAAACAATACCAGCGGCTGTTCGAGATGGAGTCGATCGATCTCACGCTTGCCGAGGAGGCGCTGGGCGCCATCGCCCGCAAGGCCATCGACCGCAAGACCGGCGCGCGCGGGCTACGCTCCATCATGGAAGGCATCCTGCTCGACACCATGTTCGACCTGCCGAGCCTCGAAGGCGTGGAGGAGGTCGTGATCTCGAAAGAGGTGGTGGAGGGCACCGCGCGGCCGCTCTACATCTACGCCGACCGGGACGATCGGACCGGCGACGCGAGCGCGTGAGGGCGCTGCAACCTCAAGGCGTAACAGCGGCCGATTCGCCCGAAGTTGTTCCCCCGGTCGCCATCGCCGCCCGCTATTTGCTTGAATTTCCGCGTTTACTTGACACCCGCGCGAGCCGTCGCCACCTATGGTGCTAGCGAAAAATCGTGCGAAGGACCCTTCTCCGGGGAGGGTGTCGTACCCACCCAGCGGCGCATGGCAAGAGAAGCCGTGTCTCCCTTCCCGGCCCACCCTGGCACTCGAACGTGATGCCGCAATTGCGGGTTACGGACGAGGGGCACAACAATAAGGAATTCGGGCCATGACCAGCGCAAAGCCAAAGCCCCCCCTCATTCCCGGCGAGACCCGGGCCTACCCGGTGCTGCCGCTGCGCGACATCGTCGTCTTCCCGCACATGATCGTTCCGCTTTTCGTCGGGCGCGAAAAATCGATCAAGGCGCTCGAAGAGGTGATGCGCTCCGACACTTTCATCCTCCTGGCGACCCAGAAGAACGCCTCGGACGATGATCCGGCGACCGGATCGATCTACGAGATCGGCACGCTCGCCAACGTGCTGCAGTTGCTCAAGCTGCCGGACGGCACCGTCAAGGTGCTGGTCGAGGGAGCCGCGCGCGCCAAGGTCGAGCGCTATACCGATCGCGCCGAGTATTACGAGGCCACCGCCGTCGTGCTGGCGGATACGACCGGCGAGCAGGTCGAGGCCGAAGCGCTGGCGCGCTCGGTCATCAACGAGTTCGAGAATTATGTGAAGCTGAATAAGAAGGTTTCGCCCGAAGTGGTCGGCGTGGTCCAGCAGATCGAGGACTATGCCAAGCTCGCCGACACCGTCGCGTCGCACCTTGCGGTCAAGATTCCCGACAAGCAGCTGATCCTGGAGACGCCGTCGGTCACCGAGCGGCTGGAAAAAGTGCTCGGTCTGATGGAAAGCGAAATCTCCGTGCTGCAGGTGGAGAAGCGCATCCGCACCCGCGTCAAGCGGCAAATGGAGAAGACGCAGCGCGAGTACTACCTCAACGAGCAGATGAAGGCGATCCAGAAGGAGCTCGGCGACGAGGAAGGTAAGGACGAACTCGCCGAGATCGAGGACAAGATCAAGAAAACGAAGCTCTCGAAGGAGGCGCGCGAGAAGGCCACGCACGAGCTCAAGAAGCTACGTCAGATGTCGCCCATGTCGGCGGAGGCGACCGTCGTGCGCAACTATCTCGACTGGCTGTTGTCGATCCCCTGGAACAAGAAGACGAAAGTCAAAAAGGACCTCAAGCTCGCCCAGGAGATCCTCGACAACGATCACTTCGGCCTGGAAAAGGTCAAGGAACGCATCGTCGAATATCTCGCGGTGCAGCAGCGCGCCAATAAGCTCACCGGCCCGATCCTGTGCCTCGTCGGGCCGCCCGGCGTGGGCAAGACCTCGCTCGGCAAGTCGATCGCTCGCGCGACCGGCCGCGACTTCGTGCGCGTGTCGCTCGGCGGCGTGCGCGACGAGGCCGAAATCCGCGGTCACCGGCGCACCTATATCGGCTCAATGCCCGGCAAGGTCATCCAGTCGATGCGCAAGGCGAAGTCGTCGAACCCGCTGTTCTTGCTCGACGAGGTCGACAAGATGGGTGCCGATTTCCGCGGCGACCCGTCGTCCGCGCTCCTCGAGGTGCTCGACCCCGAGCAGAACCACACCTTCAATGACCATTATCTAGAGGTCGACTACGATCTCTCGCACGTGATGTTCATCACGACGGCGAACACGCTCAATATTCCGCCGCCGCTGATGGACCGCATGGAGATCATCCGCATCGCCGGCTACACCGAGGACGAGAAGGTCGAGATCGCGCGCAAGCATCTAATTCCGCACGCGACCGCCAAACACGGTCTCGACGCCAAGGAGTGGGCGATCGATGACGAGGCGCTGCTGTTGGTCATTCGCCGTTACACGCGCGAGGCCGGCGTGCGCAATCTCGAGCGCGAGCTCTCGACGCTGATCCGCAAAGCCGTCAAGGAATTGACGCTGTCGAAGACGAAGTCGATCACGGTCGAGGCGAAAACCGTCTCCGACTACCTCGGCGTTCCCAAGTTCCGCTACGGCGAGGTGGAAGATGAGGATCAGGTCGGCGTCGTCACCGGGTTGGCGTGGACCGATGTCGGCGGCGAACTGCTGACCATCGAAGCTGCGATGATGCCCGGCAAGGGCAAGATGATCGTCACTGGCAATCTGCGCGACGTGATGAAGGAATCGATCTCGGCGGCCGCCTCCTATGTGCGCATGCGCGCCGTTGCCTTCGGTATCGAGCCGCCGCGGTTCGACAAGAAGGACATCCACGTGCACGTGCCGGAAGGGGCCACCCCGAAGGACGGTCCGTCCGCCGGCGTCGCCATGGTGACGGCCATCGTATCGGTGATGACCGGCATTCCGGTGCGCCGTGACGTCGCCATGACCGGCGAGATCACGCTGCGCGGCCGCGTCTTGCCGATCGGCGGCCTCAAAGAGAAGCTGCTCGCGGCGGCGCGCGGCGGCATGAAGACGGTGCTGATCCCGGAAGAGAATGCGAAGGACCTCGTCGAGATCAGCGACAGCATCAAGAAGGGCCTCGATATCGTTCCGGTCTCGCGCATGGACGAGGTTTTGGCGCGCGGACTGGTGCGCAAGCCCGAGGCCATCGAATGGGACGAGGAGAAGGCGAAGCCGACGGAAACTTCGGTCAGGTCAGCACCGAGCCAGCGGTGGAGGCGGACTCTTCGACCTTGACCGCGCACTGACGCAGCCGAGCGACCGGCATTAAATGGCGGCGCCGCAAGGCGCCGCCAGTATTTTTGGTGCGCCGTTCATGATTTGTCTTGACAGGTCTGGAACAAAAAGAGAACATGAGCGGGCTGCCGGTCAGGGGCTGTGGCTCAATTGCAGTTGCCAACGCGGCAGTTCTTTCTCGCCGATGCCTCTACGTGGAGCGTTTCGGCGGATTTCCCCGGAGATGTGTGTGATGAGACCGACCTTCACCGCGGCTATGTGTGCGACATTCGTGGGGCTCGTTGCGCTGGCTCAATCGGCCACCGCCGAGTCCAAGACGGCGAGCCAATGCAATGCCGATTGGGCCGCCAACAAGGCCTCGATTCAGGCAAGCGGCAAGACCAAGCGCGTGTTCGTGGCGGAGTGCCGCGGCGTTCCGATCGCGGCGCGCCAACCTGTGGCGCTGGACAAAAGCCAGTACGCGACCGAAGCCGAGGCGAAAGCAAACTGCTCGAATGATGCGGTCGTGTGGATCAATTCCGTCTCCATGATCTGCCACCCGAGCGGCAGCCGTAATTACGGCAGGACCAAAACCGGGGCTTACATGTGCGAACAGGAGTCCCTTGCCGCCGGGTTCCGGGCACCCAAGGCGACAAGACGGGCCGCGATGTAATCGCAGGCGCCAACCGAGCGCCATGATGTCGTGACGGTGCATTGCGGCACCGTCACGCGTTTATTTTATGCCGGCTTGCCTCACCGCGCGTCACAGCGATAAACGTGTCGCAAGGGCGGTTAGCTCAGTTGGTAGAGCGCCTGCTTTACACGCAGGATGTCGGCGGTTCGAGTCCGTCACCGCCCACGGCGTTTACGACCCGCGGCGCTCGCGCCGGCGGCTTCGCTCGTGCGCTCGAGATGCGCAAAGAACTCCTAAAACGAATCCGTCGGCGGCCTTGGCCTCGGCCGCCGACGGATGCGAAGCGCTAGCCCATTTTCTCGTCAGACTGATTCCTTGAGCTCTTTGGCAGGTCGGAAGGCCACCTTCTTGCTGGCCTTGATCTGGATCGGTTCGCCGGTCGCGGGGTTGCGCCCCATGCGGGCCGCGCGCTTGCGTACCACCAGAATGCCGAGACCGCCGATGCGGATGCGATCACCCTTCTTGAGGTGCTTGGTCACCAAATTCACGAGATCGCCGAGTATCGCCTCGGATTGCTTTTTCGACAGCTCATGGGATTCCGAGAGATTTGCGGCGAGATGCTTCAGGGTCACGGTCGACTGCGCGCCTGGTTTCTTCGCTGCCATGGTTGGCCCTCCTGGTTGCGGACGGTAGCGTCAAAGCCCCTTGTCCCACGGTGGCATTAGACGATTCGGATGGGGTCTGACCATGACTTATTGCCGAAAAATGCGGGTTTTTTCAATGCCGATCAACGGAAAGCGGCTAACGGCGGGCCTTGAACGCATCCCTCGCGGACGAAAACCGCTGATTTGCCCGCGGGAACGGCGCTTTTCCGACGCTGCCTTGACTCGGGGCTGCCCGGTATTTAACTGCGCACGGCGCCCGCGGGGGCGTAGCTCAGTTGGTTAGAGCGTCGGCCTGTCACGCCGAAGGTCGCGGGTTCGAGCCCCGTCGCTCCCGCCAGTTTTCAATGACTTAGCTCTCGTCATTCTTTGCGTTCCGACTTTTCAGGCCGTCGCGTTCCGACTTTTGTTCGGTCTCTGTGCTCTCATCGCAGCTTGCTTCGGCCGCGCCGACGCGCGTCCATCACCTCGCGCAGCGAGGTCACGTTGACGGGCACGTAGGTCGCGAACAGCGCGTTCGATGCAGACAGCGTGTTGCCCATGGCGTGAGCCAGTTCTGCAGGTTGGGCGCCGCCGGCTATCGCCTCGACCGCGCCAGTGCGGCGGAAGTCATGGCCGATGGTTCGTCGCTCAAGCGGACCGAACTCGATGCTGCGCACGTCGCGGAAATCGTCGCCGAGCGTGTCAACCGAGTAGCGGGCACCAGATCGGTTGCGGAAGATGTACGCATCGCCGTGCAACTCGACGCCAAGCTTCTCAAGATAGCCATGCAAAACCCATAGCGCGCGTGTCGATAGGATTCCGCCGACCGCCTTGCCCGTCTTGCCTCGCTGGGTGAAGAACGCTTCTCCGGCGGCTCCGCGTGCCAATTGCGAAGCTCGCAACGCGACGACATCGCCGGGGCTCAATTGCGTGTCCCATGCAACCGCGATAACTGCGGCAAGCCCATGATAGCCCCTGCGCCAGGCCCGCTTGGCCTGTCGTACCACTTCGCCCTCGGACCATTGCAAGCTTCGTCCGGGTGCAGCTCGGTTCCGCACGCCAAGACCGGGATCTGCATCGCGAACGCAATAGCCGAGCGCGGCGGCAACCTTCCACATG
>VAZM01000473.1 GCA_005883135.1 Alphaproteobacteria bacterium | reverse complement strand
ACACGCTGCTCGAGCTGCCCTGGGCCCCGCCGGCGCCCAAGGACATCGACATCGCCGAGGCGCGCAAGGTGCTCGACGCCGATCATTTCGGTCTCGACAAGATCAAGCGGCGGATCGTCGAGTTCCTCGCCGTGCGCAAGCTCGCGCCGGAGGGCAAGGCGCCGATCCTGTGCTTCGTCGGTCCTCCCGGCGTCGGCAAGACTTCGCTCGGCCAGTCGATCGCCAAGGCGATGGGGCGAAAGTTCGCCCGCGTCAGCCTGGGCGGCGTGCATGACGAGGCGGAGATCCGCGGCCATCGCCGCACCTATATCGGCGCGCTGCCGGGCACCATCATCCAGGCGATTCGCAAGGCAGGCGCCCGCGACTGCGTCATGATGCTGGACGAGATCGACAAGATGGGTGCGGGCATCCATGGCGACCCGTCGGCGGCGCTGCTCGAGGTGCTCGATCCGGAGCAGAACGGCACGTTCCGCGACAACTATCTCGATGTGCCGTTCGACCTCAGCCGCGTGGTCTTCATCACCACCGCCAACATGCTGGACACCGTGCCGGGCCCGCTGCGCGACCGCATGGAGATCATCCAGCTCTCCGGCTACACCGCCGGCGAGAAGATGGAGATCGCCAAGCGCTATCTGGTGCGCCGCCAGCTCGAGGCCAACGGCCTGAAGCCCGAGCAGGTCGAGATCGACGATGCTGCCTTGCGGCGCATCATCGACGGCTACACCCGCGAGGCGGGCGTCCGCAGCCTCGAGCGCGAGATCGGCCGCGTGCTACGGCATATCGCCGTCGAGTTTGCCGAGGGCAAGAGCGAGAAGCGGGTCATCGGCGTCGAGGACATCGAGAAGATCCTGGGCGCGGTGCGCTTCGAGAACGAGGTGGCGATGCGCTCCAGCGTGCCGGGCGTGGCGACCGGCCTGGCCTGGACGCCGGTCGGCGGCGACATCCTGTTCATCGAGGCGACCCGCACGCCGGGCGCCGGCAGGATGCAGCTCACGGGGCAACTCGGCGAGGTCATGAAGGAGAGCGCGCAGGCGGCACTCAGCCTGGTCAAGAGCATGGCGACCCAGCTCAAGATAGAGCCGGCGGTCCTCGAGAAGAGCGACATCCATGTCCATGTGCCGGCGGGCGCGACGCCCAAGGACGGGCCGAGCGCCGGCGTGGCGATGTTCATGGCGCTGACCTCGCTGCTGACCAGCCGGGTCATCCGCAACGATACCGCGATGACCGGCGAGATCAGCCTGCGCGGCCTGGTGCTGCCGGTCGGCGGAATCAAGGAGAAGGTCGTGGCCGCGGCGGCAGCCGGCATCAAGCGCGTGATGCTGCCGGCGCGCAATCGCCGCGACTACGACGACATTCCGGAGGAGGTCCGCAAGGCGCTGGAATTCGTCTGGCTCGAGCGGGTCGATGACGCGGTCTCTGCCGCCCTGCAACCCGAAGCAGCCGCGGCCGCGTAGAAAAGACCACTAGGCAACGGCACTTCCTGCCGCCAAACTGCGAAGCAACGGCGAATCTTAATCGCCGCGCGTGCGGGAGGAAGACGATGCCATGGATGCCTCTACCGGTCTGCTGATCAACGCCGTCGTCTCCGGGCTGCTGCTCGGCGGCTTCTATGCGGCTGTGTCGATCGGCGTGGCGATCTCCTTCGGCATGCTCGACATCGTCAACATCGCCCATCCGGCGTTCATCCTGCTGGGCTCCTACGTCGCCTTCATCGGCAACACGGTGTTCGGCACTACCTGCTCGGCGTGCTGGCTTATCAGGTCTACTACGTCGCCTTCGAGCGGCGCGACGACCAGTCGCTGCGCGGCCTGTCGTTCTTCTTCGGCATCCTGTTCATCGCCGAGGTCGGGCTGGTCCTGGTGTTCGGCGTCGACTACCGCTCGGTGCAGGCCTGGTACGTCAGCGGCAATCTCGACCTCGGCGTGATCGAGCTGCCGTGGCGGCTGCTGGTGCCCTTCCTGATCGGCATGCTGATGGTGGTGGGCTTGCAGATCTTCCTGTCGCGCACCTTCATCGGCCGGGCCATCCAGGCAGTGGCGCAAGACCAGCAGGCGCTCAGGCTGATGGCCGCCAACCCGGCCAAGATCAAGCGCATCGCGTTCGGCCTCAGCTTCGCCACGGCGGCGCTCGCCGGGGCGGCGATGATCATCATCCAGCCGGTCGAGCCGTCGATCGGCCGCGACTATATCGGGCGCATCTTCGCGATCTGCGTGCTCGGCGGGATGACGAGCTTTCCCGGGATGCTCGCCGGTGCGATGCTGATCGGCATCGTCGAAAGCATCACCGCGACCTTTTACGGGCCGTCCTGGGCACCGGCGGTGGCGTTCGGCGTGCTCCTCCTCACCCTCGCGTTTCGGCCAGCCGGCCTACTCGGACGCTAGGATTCGATCGTGCGGATGCCGCTGTTCCTGGTGATCTTGATCGCGGCGGCAGCGCTCGTATTCGGCGGCGCACGCCTCATAGGCAACGATTACGTGTTCTTCGCCGGCTATACGGTGCTGCAGTTCATCGTGCTGGCGACCGCCTGGAATATTCTCGGCGGCTACACCGGCTACGTGAATTTTGGCTCGGCCGCCTTCTTCGCGCTCGGTGCCTATGCGACGGTGTTCATGCACAAACTCTATCCGTTGCCGATCCCCCTCCTCATCGCGATCGGCGGGATCGTGTCGGGCATCGTCGGGCTGGGGACGGGGTATCTGACGCTGCGTCTGCGCGGTGCATTTTTCGCGATCGCGACGCTCGCGCTCGCGGTCGTCCTGCAGACGCTCGTCGTCAACTGGGACTATGTCGGCGGCTCGCGCGGCGCCTACATCATCCGGCCCAACGAAGTCGCGCTGATCGGCCCCTATATCCAGTATCTGTTTCTCCTGATGCTGGCGCTGGTGGTGATCGCGCTCACCACCGCGCGCGGCATCGAGCGCTCGCAGCTCGGCTACGGCTTCGCGACAATCCGCGACGACGAGCTGGCGGCGGAAGCGTGCGGCGTGCCGACGCTAAGGCTCAAGCTGATCGCCACCACGCTGTCCGGCGGCTTGATGGGCATGGCCGGCGCGCCGTTCCCCTATTACATCGGCTACCTGCAGCCGTCCTCCGCGTTCGGTCTGGAATACGCCGTCAACTCGATCGCCATGCCGATGATCGGCGGCACCACCAGCTGGGCCGGACCGCTGATCGGCGCGATCCTGCTCGGCTCCCTGCAGCAGATTGCGACGGTCACGATCTCTTCGGCGGTCAACCTGCTCATCGTCGGATTGCTGCTGGTCGGCTTCGTCATCATCGCGCCGAACGGCATCGTCGGGCTGGTGCAGGATCGCCTGCGCGCAAGGAGCAAGTGAATGCCGCTGCTCGAGGTCAGCAGGCTGAGTAAGCGTTTCGGCGGCTTCGTCGCGCTCGATGGCATCGATCTCGCCGTTGCCGCCGGGGAACGCGTCGGCCTGATCGGGCCGAACGGATCGGGCAAGTCGACCCTGGTCAACTGCGTCTGCGGCACGCTCGCCAACGCGACCGGCACGGTGCGATTCGACGGCGCGGAGATGGACGGCCTCACCACGCACGAGCGCACGCGCCGCGGCATCGCGCGGAGCTTTCAGCTGCCGCGCCCATTCGCGACGCTGACCGTGGCCGATAACCTGCGCGTCCCGCTGCTCTACACGGTCAACGCGCGCTCGGGGCCGACGCTCACGCCGGCCGAGCTCGATGCCCGCTGCGCCGAATTGCTGGCGCTGGTCGGGCTCGGCGACAAGGCGACGCGGCTGCCGCGCGATCTCACGCAGGTGGAAATGCGCAAACTCGAGCTTGCTCGCGCCATGGCCGCCGATCCCAAGCTGCTGATGGCGGATGAGTCCATGGCCGGGCTGTCGCACTCGGAGGTCGACGATATCGTGACGCTGCTCGTGCGACTCAACGAACGCGGTATCACCATTGTCCTGATCGAGCACATCATGCGCGCGGTGATGAAGTTCTCGCAGCGCCTGGTTGTCCTGGTATCCGGCAAGAAGATCGCGGACGGCAAGCCCGACGTGGTGATTCGGGATCCGGAAGTGGAGCGCGCGTATATTGGCCAGTAGCCTTGTCATAGAGAACATCGACGCCGCCTACGGCGCGGTGCGCGTGCTCGATCGCGTCTCGCTCGAGGTCAAGCCGGGCGAAACGGTGGTGCTGCTCGGCACCAACGGCAACGGCAAGTCGACGCTGATGAAATGCGTCATGGGGATCGTGCACCCGCGCGCCGGCCGCATCGTCGTCGAGATCGATGGGGAAAAACACGATCTCGTCGGCCGCACCACCGAGCAGATCGTCGATCTCGGCATCGCGCTGGTGCCGGAGGGGCGGCGGCTGTTTCCACGCCTGAGCGTGGAGGAAAATCTGCTGCTCGGCGCATTTCGCCGCAAAGCACGCGCGACTTTGAAGGCGAACCTGGACTTCTGCTTCGAGTGTTTCCCGCGGCTCGCCGAGCGGCGCAATCAGCTCGCCGGCTCCATGAGCGGCGGCGAGCAGCAGATGCTGGCGCTGGCGCGCGCGCTGATGCTGGCGCCGCGCATTCTCCTGATCGACGAGCCTTCGGTCGGATTGGCGCCGGTGCTGGTCAGCCGCACCATCGACAAGATCAAGGAGCTCAAGGATCAGTATCAGCTCACCGTGCTGATGGCGGAGCAGAACTTTCCGCAGGCGCTGCGCA
>VAZM01000068.1 GCA_005883135.1 Alphaproteobacteria bacterium | reverse complement strand
GGCGTCTGCACGAGCGCAGGCCTTCCCGCCTATGAAATTTCCAACCATGCGCGGGCGGGAGGCGAGTGCCGGCACAATCTCGTCTATTGGCGCGCGCAGGAATATGCCGGGATCGGTCCTGGTGCGCATGGCCGGCTCGATATTGCGGCGGAGCGTCGCGCCACCACAACCGAGAAGCGCCCACAGGACTGGCTGAGCCGGGTGGAGTCGCTCGGGCATGGGATTGTCAGCGACGAGGCGCTGACCCAAGAGCAAATCGCGGACGAGTTTCTGCTGATGGGATTGCGCCTCGCCGAGGGCATCGATCCCGCGCGTTACGCGCGGCTCGCCGGCCGGCCGCTCGATCCACGCCGCGTCGCGCTCCTGCGCGAGCAAGGCGCGCTCGAGAGAACGCCGGACGATAGACTGCGCCTGACGCTCGCCGGCTTTCCCCTGCTCGACGCGGTGATCGCCGATCTCGCGGCGTGAGCGTTAGGTCGCCGAGCCGCCGAACCCCTTGGGCGGCGGGCTAATGATCTGTCCGCCCGTTGGCGACACCCGCAGCACCGCAAGTCCGCGCTGGTTCGTCCCATCCGGGCGGAAGCGGAAAAGGCCGTCGATGCCGGTGAACCCTGAGGAATTGGTCAGAACATCATCGGAGAAGCGCTGCCTGCCTTGGGTTTTGACCAGCGCCGCAACAAGCGCGACCGCGTCGTAGGCCAACGAGGCGGTGCGCACCGGATCCTTTCCGTAGCGGCTGCGGTAGCGGGCGGAGAAGTTGCGAAAGCCGGTCGAATCCGGCCCTGCATACCAGGCGCCGTCGAGCAAGGGATTCGAGAAGATTTGCGCGTCCTCCCATAGACCGGTGCCGAGCAGCTGCACGCGTTTGGTGTCGATGCCGTTCGCCGTCAGCGTCTGCACGATCGTGGGCACCGCGTCCGTTCCGTCCGGCACGAAAATGGCGTCCGCCTGGCTCGCGGCCTGCGCGACGTTGCGCACCGGTGTCTGCATCTGCGTCCGATCGAGCGGATAACGTTCAAGCGCGATCACACGGCCGCCGGCGCGTCCCACCGCCTGTTTGAAAGCCGCTTCCGCCACGCTGCCATAGGCATTGTCCGGAACGAGCGCCGCAAACGATCGACGGCCCTGACTCGCAGCATAGCCGATGATGCGGTCGACATCGGCCTCCGGCAGAAAGCTGAGCAGGTAGACGCCGCGGGCCGCGACATTGGTGTCGGTCGAGAATGCGATCACCGGAACCCCCCGGGCGCGTGCGGCGCGTCCGACCGGACTAACGGTCAGCGCAAACAGCGGGCCCAGAATGATCTCCGCCCCCTCGTCGAGGGCCGCTTGCGCCGCCTGCTGCGCGCCGGGGGCACTGCCGGCGTCGTCCTTCACCAGCAGCTGGAGATCGGGATTGTTGAACTCAGCAAGCGCCATCTCGGCCGCGTTGCGCATGGATTGGGCGGCAACCGTGGCGTTACCGCTCGCGGACAATGGCAGGATCAGACCAGCCTTGACCTTGCCTTCGCCGATAAGAGTCGTGGGCTGCTGCGGCGCGCCCGGCGAGGACGCCAAATCGGGAAGATTGCCCGAGCAGGCCGCCAGCAGGGCGATCGATGTGAGCGCGGCAAGCCACGCAAAAGACGCGCGGGCAGGCCGCGAGCGCCAGGCCTGCAGTCCTCCGAACATGGGAGGGTCTCCTCGCCGACGACCGACATTGTCGACGCCAGCCCACGCCGGCAATCGGGCATTTTGTCGGTGAATGGTTAACCAAGTGAAAAAGATAGTGATTTTTACGCCGACCATGACGCGGCGGGGTGCCGCCGCTAAACTAACCGAGATGAGGACGACCGCACCCGCCGCCCCTGGCCCACGCCCGGTGAACGACCCCGCCGGCCCGCATTACGTTCTCAACGGCCGCCCCACCGCCGCGCCGCCGCTGCCCGCCGGGCTTTATCTCGTCGCCACTCCGATCGGCAATTTGCGCGACGTGACCGTGCGCGCGCTCGAGGTTCTCGCCGCCGCCGACCTGATCGCATGCGAGGATACCCGCGTCACCCGCAAGCTTCTCGACCGTTATGGCATCACCAGTCCGCTGAGCTCGTATCACGAGCACAATGCCGCGCAGGCGCGCCCGAGGCTCCTCGCTCGCCTGGGCGAAGGCGCTGCCATCGCGCTCGTCTCGGACGCCGGGACACCGCTCGTGTCCGATCCTGGCTATAAGCTCGTGCGTGAAGCACGGGCGTCGGGAGCAAGCGTGACCGCGGTGCCGGGCGCCTCCGCCGTACTCGCGGCAGTCACGCTGAGCGGGCTGCCCAGCGACCGTTTTTTCTTTGAAGGTTTCTTGCCGGCAAAGGAAACAGCACGCCGCGCCCGCATCGCCGAGCTCAAGCGCATCCCGGCAACGCTCATCCTGTTCGAGACCGGCGCACGCATCGCGGGATCCCTCGCCGACCTCGCCGCCGGCTTCGGTGCGCGCGAGGCCGCGCTCTGCCGCGAGCTCACCAAGCTGCACGAAGAGGTGCGGCGAGGCGATCTCACGACGCTTGCGCGGGAGGCGGCGCAAGCGAGCGAGCCACGCGGCGAGATGGTGATCGTCGTAGCATCGCCCGAGCCCCAAGCCGAGGTGACCGCGGTCGATCTCGACTCGTTGCTCCGCCAAGCGCTGGGCCGTGTTTCGCTCAAGGAGGCGGTCGCCGAGGTCGCCGCCGTCACCGGGGCGTCGCGCCGCGAAGTCTACCAACGTGCTCTCGCACTCGATAAGGAGCGCGGCCATGGCGGATGAGCGGCCGCGCGCAAGTCCGATCCAAGCTTCGCGTCCCGAGCGTCAGATCGCATTCCGAACCGGCATTTCCGCCGAAAGCCGCGCGGCAGCGTTTCTCGTTGCAAAAGGCTTCCGCATTCTCGCTCGGCGTTGGAAGAGTCCGGTCGGGGAAATCGATATCATTGCCCGACGCCGAAGCCTTTTGGTGTTTGTCGAAGTCAAGGCGCGCGAAAGATTCGATGATGCGGCCTGGTCAGTGACCGACCGGCAGCGCTTGCGCATCGCCGCCGCCGCCGAAGCATGGCTGGCCCGCTATGCAGACAGCCGTATCCGCGATATCCGCTTTGACGCCATCCTGGTGGCGCCGGGCCGGATTCCACGGCATATCACCTCCGCGTTCGAGGCCGCCGGCTGATGCAATCGGGCGATCGCGTGCTACCAACATAGATCTTCGGTGCGACGATGACGCTCAAGGTTGCCGTTCAGATGGACCCCATCGAGCGGATCAATATCCGCGGGGACTCGACCTTTGCGCTGCTGCTCGAAGCGCAACAACGCGGGCATGCCATCGCCTATTACACGCCGGACCGGCTGGCGCTGCGGGGCGAAAGGGTGATGGCGGCGGTGCAGCCGCTGAAGGTGCGCGACCAGCAGGGCGATCATTTCACGCTGGGCGAGCCCCGCCGCGCGGAGCTTACTGAATTCGATGTCGTCTTGCTGCGCCAGGATCCGCCCTTCGACCTCGCCTACATCACGACGACCCATCTGCTCGAGCGCATCCATCCCGGCACGCTGGTCGTCAACGATCCGCTGGCAGTGCGCAATGCGCCGGAAAAAATGTTTGTGATGGAATTTCCCGATCTCATGCCTCCGACGCTGATCACCCGCGACCTCGCGGAGATCAAGGCGTTCCGCGAGGAGCACGGCGACATCGTGATGAAACCGCTCTACGGCAAGGGCGGCGAGGCGGTGTTTCGGTTGGCCAAGGAAGATCTCAACTTTGCATCGCTCTACGACCTCTTTGCCGTGACTTTCCGCGAGCAATGGGTGGTGCAGAAGTTCCTGCCCGCGGTGAGAGATGGCGATAAGCGCATCCTCCTGGTGGATGGTGAGTTCGCCGGGGCAGTGAACCGGGTGCCCGCGCCGGATGATTTACGGTCCAACATGGTGCGCGGCGGCATTCCGAAGGAAACAGAGCTCTCGGCGCGCGACCGCGAGATCTGTGCTCGCATCGCTAAGCCCTTGCGCGAGCGCGGGCTCCTCTTTGTGGGCATCGACGTGATCGGCGGCTATCTCACCGAGATCAACGTCACCTCGCCGACGGGCATTCGCGCCGTGAAGGATCTTGGCGGGCCGGACGCAGCGGCACTCATCTGGGATAAGATCGAGGCCAAGCGGCAGCGGTAAATACTGCATAAGGCATGCGCCTGACGGCGTCAGCGCGGCGCAGGCGTGCCCTTCTGTTCCGCCTTGAGCTTTGCGATGGCGGCGCGAATCGGCGCGAATGGCCCATACTTGTGCTGCTGCTCGCTGAAGCCGTCCGCATAAGGGCCGTAGGGCGCATCGACCGGCTTTTCCAGAAGGTCGGGAAAGTCCTTCTCGAGGCCGGCTTTATGCGGCCGCGGCCGGGAGACGACATAGGCCGCAATGTCCCAGGCCTGTTCCGGCGAAAGCTGCGGGTTCAGGTAATCCACCCCATGCGGCATGTTGAAGTGGAGAAAATTGGCCGCCGTAATCAGGCGCGCCATTCCGGCGCCGTCGTTAAAGCTGTCGTTCCCCCAGAGCGGGGGCATCATGTAGCCGAGATCGGTCGTCGGCAGGCTGCGGCGTATGCCGGCGCCATCGGGACCGTGACACGCGACGCAAGCATTGGCGTAGCCGGTCTCGCCACGAGCGGGATCAGCCGCCCGGTCGAGCTCGGGCATTTTGCCGGTGCCCATGCCGGGCAGCAGTTGCCCCGGCGAAACCCCCGTCGACAAAAATTTGATGTAGCTCACTAACGCTTGCATCTCCGGCACGCCCGCCGGTAACGGCCGCCCGTTCATGCTCCGGGTCATGCAGAAATTGATTCGGTCCTCGATGGTGATCTGCGCCCCCGAACGGGCGCTGTAGTGTGGAAACGCTCCGAACAGCCCAAACAGAGGGATGCCAAACTTCTTCGTTCCGGCCTGAAGGTGGCAATTGCTGCAGGCGAGATTATTGCCGGCAAAACGTTTCGCGCGATCGGCGACCTCGGGCCCGATATAGGCGTAGGTGGCGGTGATGAGGTCGCGCCCGCGCCGTACGAGGCGGCCGTAGGTATTGCTCGGCAGCGCGCCGATTTCCGGAACGGTCCAGATGGGCTGCGCCGGGCTCGCCTCTTGCGCAGAGCTCGTCCCCACGAACCAGGGATCGAAGCCCCCGCTGCCCACGTGAGCGCGAGGAGGCCGATCCCAGCGCGCAAGTTTACCCAAGCCCTCAACATCCATCCCCTCCGATCCATGCGGCCTGACATCCGCGCGGAACAGCTTGTAACACAGGCCCATTCGCGGCTTTGTTCTCGGATTGTTCTTGATGCTGGCGCGATTTTCCGCTACTTTTGCGGGCGAGCAGGGGCAACATGGTCCAGCGCGTCGCTACCGTGGCGTTCGAGGGCATCGAGGCTCGCGCCGTCGATGTCCAGGTCCAGGTCGCGCCGGGACTTCCCGCCTTCAATGTGGTGGGACTGCCCGACAAGGCGGTATCAGAGGCCCGCGAGCGGGTGCGCGCGGCGCTGGTCGCCTCCGGCTTGGCGCTGCCGGCGCGCCGCATCACGGTCAACCTCGCTCCCGCCGACCTGCCGAAGGAAGGCAGCCACTACGACCTGCCGATTGCGCTTGGCCTGATGGCGGCGATCGGCGCCATTCCGGCGGACGCGCTGTCCGGCTTTACCGTGCTGGGCGAACTCGGCCTCGACGGCTCGATCGCCGCCGTGGCCGGCGTGCTCCCTGCCGCGATCGGCGCCAATGCGCGCGGCGAGGGACTCATCTGCCCCGGCGCGTGCGGTGCCGAAGCCGCCTGGGCGAGCCCGGAAATGGAGATCGTCGCCGCGGCCTCGCTGATCCAGCTCGCAAACCATTTTCGCGGCACGCAAGTGCTCGCCCGCCCGCAGCCGAAGGTGCGTGAAGCATCCGACGCGCTCGTCGACCTCAAGGACATCAAGGGCCAGGAGAGTGCCAAGCGCGCGCTCGAGGTCGCCGCCGCCGGCGGCCACAATCTGCTCATGGTGGGGCCGCCAGGCGCCGGGAAGTCGATGTTGGCCGCGCGACTGCCAACGATCCTGCCGCCGCTGACGCCGGCGGAACTCCTGGAAGTCTCAATGATCGCCTCGGTTGCCGGCGAGATTGAGGGCGGCGCGCTCACCGATCGACGGCCGTTCCGCGCGCCGCATCATTCCGCCAGCATGCCGGCGCTGGTCGGCGGCGGACTGCGCGCGCGACCCGGCGAAGTCTCGCTCGCGCATCACGGCGTGCTCTTTCTCGACGAGCTCCCCGAGTTCCAACCGCAGGTGCTCGACTCGCTGCGCCAACCGCTGGAAATCGGCGAGGTCGCGATTGCCCGGGCGAACCATCGCGTGACCTATCCCGCACGTTTCATGCTGGTCGGTGCGATGAATCCGTGCCGCTGCGGCCGCGCCAGCGAGCCGGGGTTCGCCTGCAAGCGCGGCGCCAATGCGCGCTGCGCCGCCGACTACCAGGGGCGCCTGTCAGGCCCGCTCATTGACCGCATCGACCTGCACATCGAGGTGCCGGCGGTGACCGCCGCCGATCTGATCTTGCCGCCGCCGACGGAAGGAAGCCGCGAAGTGGCAACGCGGGTCGCGCGCGCCCGCGCGATGCAGGCCGAGCGCTTCGCAACGCTGGGCCTGCCGCAGCTGCGCACCAACGCGCACGCACACGGCCCGTTGCTCGAAGAGGTGTCGCGGCCGGATGCAAACGGACTTGCACTCTTGCGCGACGCCGCCGACGCCATGCGGCTCTCGGCGCGCGGCTATCATCGCGTGCTGCGCGTGGCGCGCACGCTCGCCGATCTCGATGGCGCCGACAAAGTCGCGCGTGCATCTCGCCGAGGCGCTGTCCTATCGCGCGCTCGTCGACGAGGTTCGCCGCGCGGCGTGAAGACGCGACGCCCTCACAACCGCCGCAGCGCCACCTCTTCGACCAGGTGGCTCTCGACCTTGGTCAAGATGAGGTCGGCGCGCTGCCGGGTCGGCAAGATGTTCTCGCGCAGATTGACGAGATTGATGCGCCGCCAAATCGACGTCGCCGTCTCGATCGCCTCGGCGTCCGACAGCGTCGCAAAGCGGTGAAAGTAGGATTTGGGATCGCGGAATGCGGTCCCGCGCAAGGTCAGGAATCGATCCACGTACCAGCCCTGCAACACGTCTTCGCCGGCGTCGAGATAGATCGAGAAGTCGAAGAAGTCGGATACGTACGGGATCGCCTTGCCACCTTTCGGTGGAGTGCCGCCCAGCAGCACGTTAAGGCCCTCGACGATGAGAATATCGGGCCGGTCGATCTCGATCCATTGATTGGGCATGACGTCGTAGGTGAGGTGGGAATAGACCGGCGCACGTACGGGATGCCGTCCGGCCTTGATGTCGGACAGAAAGCGCAACAGCGCCGGCAGATCGTAGCTTTCAGGAAACCCTTTCTTCTCCATCAGGTCTTCACGCTCGAGGATGGCGTTCGGATAGAGAAAGCCGTCGGTGGTGATGAGATCCACCTTGGGGACGTTGGGCCAGCGCGCCAGCAGCGCCTGCAGCACGCGCGCGGTCGTGGACTTGCCGACCGCCACGGAACCACCCACGCCGATGATGAAAGGCACCTTGGCGTCCTCGGTGCCGAGGAAGTTCTGCTGCGCCAGGAACAGGCGCTGCGTCGCCGCGACGTAGAGTGAGAGCAGACGCGAGAGCGGCAGATAGATTTCCTCGACCTCGGTCATGTCGAGGCGGTCGTGCAGCGAGCGCAGCCGCGTCATCTCGTCCGACTTCAGCGTCATCGGTGTGTCGGCGCGCTTTTCAGCCCATTCCGCCCGCGAGAAGATGCGGTAGGGGGAGAGGCCGTCCTCGGTACGTTGCTCCATCGCCGTGCTCAGCCGCGCTCGCGCGACGCCTTTTCGGTCAGGCCCGACTGGCGCGTGCGCTCGGCGAGCTTTGCCTCGACGTCTGCGAGCGTGACGCCGCGCGCCTCGAGCACGACCAGCAGATGGTAGATGAGGTCGGCAGCTTCGGCGATCAAGCGCGGGCGATCCTCCTCGACCGCCGCCAGCACGGTTTCGATCGCCTCTTCGCCCAACTTCTTGGCGCAATGCACTACACCCTGGTCGAGGAGCTTGCGCGTGTAGGACGCATCCGCGCTCGCTTTCGCCCGCTCTTGCACGCGCTTTTCGAGGTCATGGAGGGTAAAGTTGGACATCGGTTTTGCTCGGCCCTGGCATAGCATCTCCGCCTTCCGCCGCAAATCGCGCCGACCGCCCGAGCCGGGCGTATCGGCGCCAAGGTGGGCGCGAATGGGAGGGGGTTCGCTTCACAAACATCCGCAGCCGACTAGCATATCCGCATGGCCGCGCCCGCTCTCGATTTCTGGTTCGATTTTGCCTCGACCTATTCCTATCTCACCGCCATGCGGATTACGCCGCTTGCGGAAAAGGCGAGCGTCCGGGTGCGTTTCCGCCCGTTTCTGCTGGGGGCGATTTTCCAGGCGCAAGGTTGGACCACTTCGCCGTTCAATCTCTATCCGGCCAAGGGACGCAACATGTGGCGCGACCTCGAGCGCTCATGCGCAGACCTTGGACTCCCCTTCCATCGCCCCGATCCGTTTCCGCAGAACAGTCTGCTGGCGGCGCGCGTGGCGCTCGTCGCCCTCGATCAGTCATGGGGTGAGGAGTTTTGCCGCACGCTCTTCCGCGCCGAGTTCGCCCACGGACGCCGCATCGACGATGCCGCGGTTATCGCAGACGTGCTGGCAACGTTCGACATCGACACCGAGCCGGTGCTCGCGGCCGCCCGGTCGGACGCGATCAAGGCGCGGTTGCGCGCGCAAACCGAAGAGGCGCAGCGGCTCGGCGTGTTCGGCGCACCGAGCTTCACCACCACCGACGGCGAATTGTTCTGGGGCAACGATCGGCTCGAGCCCGCGCTGCGTTGGGCGAACGCCGCGGCCGAGCAGAGCTAGTGCCCGGTTTTCGAAGTTCGTGATACAGCGCGGCACACTCGGGCACGAACTTCGAAAACCAAAGGGCACTAGCACCTCTATGATTCTAGTGCCGCTTTTCGATTTGAAATTCCTGATGCGGACTTGCGGCACACGGTGCAGGAATTTCAAATCGGCGGCACTAAGCATCGAGCCGCATCGGTAAGCCGGCACGCGCCATGTACCGCTTCGCCTCGGAAATGCTGTGCTCGCCGAAGTGAAAGATGGAAGCGGCAAGGACCGCCGTAGCGTGGCCATCGCGGATGCCCTCCACAAGATGCTCCAGCGTGCCCACTCCGCCCGAGGCGATGACCGGCACGGGGACCGCATCAGCAATGGCGCGGGTGAGCGCGATGTCCAAGCCCTGTTTCGTGCCGTCGCGATCCATGGAGGTCAGCAGGATTTCGCCGGCCCCGAGCGCCACTACTTCGCGCGCGTAATCGACGGCATCGAGGCCGGTGGGATTGCGGCCGCCATGGGTGAAGATTTCCCAACGCTCGCTTTCTCCCGACTTCGAGACGCGCTTGGCATCGATCGCCACGACGATGCATTGGTCACCGAATTTTTCCGCTGCCTCCTTTACGAATGCGCGTCGGGCAACGGCTGCGGTGTTGATCGACACCTTGTCGGCGCCGGACGCGAGCAGGTTGCGGATATCTTCGACCGTGCGCACCCCGCCCCCCACGGTGAGCGGCATGAAGCAGGCCTCGGCGGTGCGCCGCACCACATCGAGGATGATCCCGCGATTCTCGTGGCTCGCCGTGATATCGAGAAACGTGAGCTCGTCGGCGCCGGCCGCGTCATAGGCGATCGCTGCCGCGACAGGATCGCCGGCGTCGCGCAGGTCGAGAAACTTGACGCCCTTGACGACGCGGCCATCCTTGACGTCGAGACAGGGAATGACGCGAACTTTGAACATGCTCACGCGCTCGCTCGCGCCGACCCAATGAGCCGCAGCGCTTCGGCTGGATCGAGCCGCCCGTCATAGAGCGCGCGGCCGGCAATGGCGCCGGCGAGCTTTCTGGCGCGCGGCTCCAATAGCGCAGCAACGTCGGCAATCGAGGCCAGCCCTCCCGAGACGATGACCGGGATGCTCACTGCCGCGGCGAGTGCGATGGCCGCATCGAGATTGAGGCCGGCGAGCATGCCGTCACGGGCGACATCGGTGTAGACCAAGGCGGCGATCCCGGCATCTTCGAATCGTCGCGCAACATCAAAGACGCTGAGCTCCGACGTTTCCGCCCATCCCGCGACCGCCACCTTGCCCTCGCGCGCGTCAAGCGCGACGGCAACGCGGCCCGGGTAAAGCCTCGCTGCCTCGGTCACGAGCGCCGGCTCGCGCACCGCGGCCGTCCCGATGACGACGCGGCTGACGCCCCGATCGAGCCATCCCTCGATCGACGCGATGGTGCGAATCCCGCCGCCGAGTTGCAGGGGCGTCTTGGCCGCCGCGATGATGCGCTCGACCGCGGCGACGTTAACCGGCTCGCCGGCAAAGGCCGCGTCGAGATCGACGACGTGCAGATACTCGAAGCCGAGCGCCGCGAACGCGCGGGCCTGCGCTGCCGGATCGTCATGAAACACCGTCGCGCGGCCCATATCGCCTTGCTCGAGCCGTACGCATGCGCCGTCCTTGATGTCGATGGCTGGGTAGAGGATCACCACAGGACTCGCTTGCGATGGTTTACCGCCGCTGCCATGCGCGCATGGTCGGCCAACCGGTGCGGAGCAGGCTGCGTTCCGCCCACCCGCATGCACCGAACCGGCCGCCGCATCACGGCTTCCACTTCAGGAAATTGGCGATCAGCCGCAAGCCCAGTCGCTGGCTCTTTTCCGGGTGGAACTGGGTGCCGACCATGGAGTCGCGGCCCACCACCGCCGTCAACGGCCCGCCGTAGTCCGCCTCGGCGACGAGATCGGCGGGCGCCGTCGGCTTGAGATGGAACGAGTGCACGAAATAAGCGTGCTGACCCTCCGGCCCGACGGGGATGCCGTCGAGCAACGGATGCGGCCGGTGCGTGTCGAGGGTATTCCACCCCATGTGCGGGATTTTCAGATCGGGATCCGCGGGCGCGATCCGTTCGACCTCTCCCGGGATCCAGCCCAGCCCCTGCGTCACTTCGTATTCGCGGCCGCATTCGGCCATAAGCTGCATGCCGACGCAAACGCCGAGGAATGGCCGGCCGCGGCCGCGCACGCTTTCATTGAGCGCCTCCACCATGCCGCCGACCGCATCAAGCCCGCGCCGGCAGTCGGCGAAAGCTCCGACGCCGGGCAGCACCACGCGATCGGCGCGGGCGACCTCCTCGGGATCGCGCGTCACCACAATCGCCTGCGCCAATCCTTCCTCGCGCGCGGCGCGCTCGAATGCCTTCGCCGCCGAATGCAGATTGCCTGAGCCATAATCGACGATGACGACGCTCACCGCGGGGCTCCGGGTTGCGGAAAAAGGCCGATCACGTCGGATGACGCCCGCCGCGCCATTGGCACGCCTGGGACGGGGGCAGATACACGCGGCTCGGCATTGACCGGCGGGTTGTCCAGCCGCGACTTGCTCCCCCAGGCGTCGAAGAAACGCCGCTCCGCCGATTCGAGATCGTCGCCGACGACGATCCCCACATTTCTCCAGCCCCGACGCGCGAGCCCGAAGCGGCGCAACGTCGCCGCCTCGAAGCCGACGAGCAGCGAAACGAGCACGGTGACGATGTTGGCGAGCGTTGCCGACGTGCCTATGGCACGCAATCCGAGTGATAGCATGACGATGACGATGACGTAGCCCACGAACGCCAGCCACAGCCGATGCCGCAGCATCCACAACGGTGCCAGCAGGAATGCCCAGATCGAGAAGCCGTCGCGCACGAACACAAAGCGCTCGGGATCGGGCGCAGATTCGTGCCCCCTCAGCGGCGGCTCGTATACGGTGTAGATGGACATAGTCTCTGCCTTCTCAACCGCCGAGCGCGCCCTTGGTCGAGGGGACCTCGTTCGCCGCGCGCGCGTCGATCGCAACTGCGGCCCGCAACGCGCGCGCCAGGCCTTTGAAGCAGGATTCGGCGATATGATGGTCGTTGGTGCCGTACAGCGTCGCGACGTGCAGCGTCACCCCACTGTTCATCGCAAATGCCTGGAACCACTCCTGCACCAACTCGGTATCGAAGCTGCCGACCTTGTCGCGCACGAACTCGGCCTTGAACACCAGGAACGGCCGGCCGGAAATGTCGAGCGCGACGCGGGTGAGCGCCTCATCCATCGGCACATGGACGTCGGCATACCGCGTGATGCCCTTCATCTCGCCGAGCGCCTGCTTTACCGCTTGCCCGAGTGCGATGCCGACGTCCTCGGTGGTGTGGTGATGATCGATGTGCAAATCGCCCTTGGCCCTCACCGTCAGGTCGATGCGTGCGTGGCGCGCCAAAAGCTCCAGCATGTGGTCGAGAAAGCCGATGCCCGTCGAGATCGACGCTCGACCTGCGCCGTCGAGGTCGACTTCAACCTCCACGTTGGTCTCCTTGGTGCTGCGTTTGACCGAGCCCTTGCGCATGAACGTCTCTCTGCCGAGCCGCGCGCCTTTTATCAGGGGTCGGTCGTCTTCGCCACTCCAGCGGCGGGCAGATTTGCGCCCCCTCGCCAGAATGCTTAAATGATTCACGCGGAACCGCGCATGCAGCCCACCTCCCTCGATCTTTGGCACGGCACCACCATCCTCACCGTCCGCAAGGGCGGTAGCGTCGTGATCGGCGGCGATGGGCAGGTTTCGATCGGGCAAACCATCGTCAAGGCCAATGCCAAGAAGGTGCGCCGCCTCGGCAAAGGCGAAGTGATCGGCGGCTTTGCCGGGGCAACCGCCGACGCGTTCACCTTATTCGAGCGGCTCGAAGCAAAGCTCGACCAATATCCGCGACAGCTCACCCGCGCCGCGGTCGAACTCGCCAAGGACTGGCGCACGGACCGCTACCTGCGGCGGTTGGAAGCGATGATGATCGTGGCCGACGCGCAGGCGTCGCTGGTCATCACCGGCACCGGCGACGTGCTCGAGCCCGAGGCCGGCGTGATGGGCATCGGTTCCGGCGGCAACTACGCACTGGCTGCCGCGCGCGCGATGCTCGACGGACCGCTCGACGCGGAGGCGATCGTGCGCAAGGCGATGGACATCGCCGCCGACATCTGCGTCTACACCAACCGCAACGTCACGATCGAAAAGCTGTGATGGCGCATTATCAGTTTCTCCCGATGTCGGCCGCCGACCTGCCGTTGGTGCGTGGTTGGCTGGCCGCGCCGCGCGTCACCCAGTGGTGGGGCGATCCCGACGAGCAATTCGGGCTGGTAAGCGAGGACCTTGACCAGCCGGCAATGGACCAGTTCGTCGTAACGACCGATGGGCGGCCCTTCGCCTATCTTCAGTGTTACGACCAGACGGCGTGGCCGGATAACGGGCTCGGCATTCATCCATCAGGCACGCGGGGCATCGATCAATTCATCGGCGAGCCGGACATGACCGGTCGCGGCCACGGCTCTTCCTTCATTCGCGCATTCCTCGTCGCCCTGATCAGAGCCGGCACGCCGCGCGTCCTGACAGACCCCCATCCCGCCAATGCGCGCGCCATCCGCGCCTACGAGAGGGCGGGCTTCCGCAAGGACCGCATGGTGGATACGCCCGACGGCCGCGCCCTTCTAATGGTGTGCAACGCATGACCGACTTTTCTCCGCGCGAGATCGTCTCCGAGCTCGATCGCTTCATCATCGGCCAAGCCGACGCCAAGCGGGCGGTGGCGATTGCGTTGCGCAACCGCTGGCGCCGTCTACAGCTCGACGAGAAGATGCGCGAAGAGGTCCTGCCCAAGAACATCTTGATGATCGGTCCGACCGGCGTCGGCAAGACGGAGATTTCCCGCCGCCTCGCCAGGCTCGCCGGGGCGCCGTTCATCAAGGTCGAAGCGACCAAGTTCACCGAGGTCGGTTATGTCGGGCGCGATGTCGAGCAGATCGTGCGCGATCTGGTGGAAGTGGCAATCACGCAGACGCGGGAGCGAAAACGCAGGGACGTACGCGCTCGCGCGCAGCTCGCCGCCGAGGATCGCGTCGTCAATGCGCTGGTCGGCGAGCACGCCAGCGCCGCGACCAAGGATGCATTCCGCAAACGGTTGCGCGCCGGCGAGCTCAACGACAAAGAAATCGAGGTCGAGGTGCAGGCGCCCGCGTCCGGCATGCCGTTGTTCGAAATTCCCGGCATGCCGGGCGCGCAGATGGGCGCAATCTCAATCGGCGATATCTTCGGCAAGCTTGGCGGCGGCCGCACCAAGACTCGCCGGGTCACGGTCGCCGAATCCTACGACGTGTTGATCAACGAGGAATCCGACAAGTTGCTCGACAACGACCAGCTGGTGCTGGAATCGATCAAGACCGTCGAGCAAAACGGCATCGTGTTCCTCGACGAAATCGACAAGATCACCGCCCGCGAGGGCCGCGGCGGCGCCGACGTGTCGCGCGAGGGCGTCCAGCGCGACCTGCTGCCGCTGATCGAGGGAACGACCGTGTCCACCAAGCACGGCACGGTGAAGACGGACCATATTCTGTTCATCGCCTCCGGCGCGTTCCACCTGTCGAAACCGTCTGACCTGCTTCCCGAACTGCAGGGGCGGCTACCGATTCGGGTGGAGCTGCTGCCGCTCACGCGCGACGATTTCGTGCGCATTCTGACCGAGACCGAGGTGTCGCTGATCAAGCAATACGTCGCGCTGATGGGAACCGAGGGAGTGAAGCTCGAATTCACTCCCGACGCGATCGACGCCCTTGCCGACATGGCGGTCGCGGTCAATTCGAGCGTCGAGAATATCGGCGCGCGGCGGCTGCAGACGGTAATGGAGCGTGTGCTCGACGAGATTTCGTTCGCTGCGCCCGACCGTCCCGGCGAGACGGTGGCGATCGACGCTGCCTACGTGCACAAGCACATCGGCGATCTCGCCAAGAACGCGGATTTGAGCCGGTTCATCCTCTGACTGGCTGCGCGCCTGCGCGGAAGTGAGCGGGGCGGCGGTTTCGCGCGATCAAAAATCGGTGGCGATGCCGTTGATCTCCCAATCGCCGTAGCGCACGGGATCGAGCTTGCCGCTGTGGCCGGACTCCGGGGGACGTGGCGCAGCCGCGCGGTCGCGCTCGGCGCGGCGGCCCGCGGCCTCGGCGAGTGCACGCTCCGCCGCTGGCGACAGCGCCTTTTTCGGCGACGCGGGCTTCGGCTTCACCTCGAGCATGGCGTGAATGTGCTCCCGGCCGCTCCAGGATCAAGGCCCGCCACGCGGCATGACGGAGCAGGCCTGGCAAGGCGGCAGCTCCGACCCAACATTTTATGCGACAATGTTGAGGCTGCCTGGGCCGCCGGGCCCAACGAGGAAGTGTCATGAACTACCTGCGTACCGCCATTCTGTTGGCGGGGCTGACCGCCCTGTTCATGGGGGTCGGTTATTTAATCGGCGGTGGGAGCGGCGCATTGATTGCGCTTCTCATCGCCGCAGGCATGAACCTCGCCAGCTATTGGAACGCGGACAAACTCGTGCTGGCAATGCACGAGGCCCGTGAGGTGGACGAGACGACCGCACCCGACCTCGTGCAGCTCGTAGCGGAACTCGCGCACCGCGCCGGCCTATCCGTGCCGCGCGTCTATGTCATGGACAATCCGCAGCCAAACGCGTTTGCGACCGGGCGCAATCCGGAGCATGCGGCCGTGGCGGTGACCACCGGACTGTTGCAGATGCTCTCGCGCGAGGAAGTGGCCGGTGTGATCGCGCACGAGCTCGCTCATGTCAAAAATCGCGACACGCTGACCATGACGATCACGGCGACCATTGCCGGCGCCATTTCCATGCTGGCGCAGTTCGGGCTGTTCTTCGGCGGCCAGCGCGACAACAACAGCGGACTCGGCGTGGTCGGCACCGTGGCCATGGTGATCCTCGCGCCGATCGCCGCCATGATCGTGCAGATGGCGATTAGTCGGACGCGGGAATACGCCGCCGACGAACTCGGCGCCCGCACCACCGGACGCCCCGACGCGCTTGCCTCGGCGCTCACGAAGATTTCCGCCGCCGCCGAGGCCGTGCCGAACCCAACGGCCGAACGCACGCCGGCGACCGCGCATCTGTTCATCGTCAATCCGCTGACCGGCCAAGGAATGGACAACCTGTTCTCGACGCACCCTTCGACCGAGAACCGCATTGCCGCGCTCCAGCACTTGGCGGCGAAAATCGGTTCGGGCGCCGGCCCGCAGCCGAGCGCTCCTGGCTATCCTCGGCGTAGCGGCGGCCCGTGGGGCAATTCGGCTGGCCGGGGCGAACAGCAGCGTGGCCCGTGGGGTTGAGGTTCTCAGGCTCGCCGCATTCTGCCGTTTCGTGGCAATGACGGACATGGCCCGTAGCGACCTCGCCGTCGATGCTCCCGGTTTCCCCGCGCGGCGCATCGCTGCCGAGATCCTCGAGAGCGTGCTCCAGCGCCGCCGGCCGCTCGACAATGAACTCGAACGTTGGGCGGCACTGCCCGATTTCGCCGCGCTTGCGCATCGCGACCGCGCCTTGGTGCGCAGTTTGGTGATGATGGTGCTGCGTAGACTCGGCACGTTGCGCCATCTCTTGCGCCAATGGGTCAAGTTTCCTGCGAGCGCACCGCGCGTCGAAACGGCGTTGCTCCTCGGCACGGCGCAAATTCTGTGGCTCGATGTGGCAGACCACGCGGCGGTCGATCTCGCGGTGCGGCTGGTCCAGGCCGAGAACCATGCGGCGCGCTATGCCGGTCTGGTCAACGCGGTGCTGCGGCGCGTCACGCGCGAGGGCAGGCACTTCATCGCCGGCCTCGACACGGCCGCGCTCGACACCCCGCAGTGGCTGTTGGTGCGCTGGGACAAAACCTATGGAGCAGAGACGGCGCATGCGATCGCCGCCGCCAACGCGCAGGAGCCGGCGCTCGATCTGACGGTCAAGAACGATCCGGACTATTGGGCCGACGCGCTCGGCGGGCGCGTGCTTGCGAGCGGATCGGTGCGCGCGATCGTGCATGGGCCGATATCGCAATTGCCGGGCTATGCCGAGGGAAGCTGGTGGGTACAGGACACCGCCGCGGCACTGCCGGCGAAGCTTTTGGGGGACCTGCACGGGCTTGCGGTCGCGGATCTATGCGCCGCGCCAGGCGGCAAGACCGCCCAGCTCGCCCTTGCCGGCGGCCGCGTCACTGCCGTCGACCGCTCCCCGGAAAGGCTCGAACGGCTGCGATCAAACCTCACGCGGCTGCGGCTCAGCGCGGAAACGGTCGCCGCCGACGCGACGCAGTGGCAAGCCGGCCCGTTCGACGCCGTCCTTCTCGATGCGCCCTGCTCGTCGACAGGAACCATCCGGCGCCATCCCGACATCCCCTGGCTCAAGCGCCCGGCCGACATTGCTGCGCTCGCGGCGCTGCAGCACCGGCTCGCGGCGCAAGCCGTCCAGCTGACGAAACCCGGCGGCATTCTGGTTTATTGCAGCTGCTCGCTCGAGCCCGAAGAAGGGATCGAAATCGTGCGCAAACTGCTCGATGACACCCGCGGTCTCGTCCGGCGGCCGATCTCGGCGGATGAAGTTTACGGCCGCAGCGAATGGATCACCGCCGACGGCGACCTGCGCACGCTCCCCTGCCAGCTGCCGGACCCTGATTCGCGCATGGCGGGCCTCGACGGCTTCTACGCGGCCCGTCTGCAAAGGATTTGAACGCCTTATCCTCGGTTGGCCGCCGCCCCACCCTTGGCTATGTTGCCGGGCGCGGGCCATCGCCCGCACGGAGGGAAGTGAGCGCCGCAATGTCGCGCGTTTCGGTCGCGGAAGGCACGAAATTGTCCGTGGTCCTGGCGCGTGGCCTCGTTGGCAGGCTCACCAGCCGCGTTGCGGCGCATCCAATCCTCAACTGGCCGTTTTCCTTCGGCAAGGCGGACCGGATCGTCATCGCGCCGCAGGACCTGCGGACCAGCGACGGCACCCGCGCCAGCGAAATCTACGCCGGCCGCTTCGCGTTTGCGGGCAAGGTCGTCACCTGCGATTCGCGCTCGCCCTTCGAGATTCCGCCGCCGTCCGAAGACTGGGCGGCCGCGCTCTTCGGCTTCGGCTGGCTGCGCCATCTGCGCGCCGCCGAATCCGGCATCACTCGTGCCAATGCACGCGCGCTGGTCGATGAATGGATCGCTCTCAACAGCTCCCATGACGCCATCGCGTGGCGCGCGGACGTGGTCGCGCGGCGCGTCATGTCGTGGCTAAGCCAGGCGCCGCTGGTGCTCGATGATGCCGACGTCCACTTCTATCGCCGGTTTCTGCGCAGCCTGAGCCGGCAAGTCCGCCAGCTCTGACACACCGCCTCGCAAGCGCGCGACGGCGTGCCGCGACTGCAAGCCGCGATGGCGTTGAGCTACGCGGCGCTGTGCATGGCACGCCAGCAGCGCCACATCCGCGGCGCCACCAAGCGCCTCTCGGAGGAACTGGCGCGGCAGATCCTGCCTGACGGCGGGCATATCAGCCGCAACCCCGGCGCGTTGATCGAATTGCTGGTCGACCTTCTACCGCTGCGCAGCGCATTTACCGCCCGCAATCTCGTGCCGCCGCCCGCTCTCCTCAATGCCATCGATCGAATGATGCCGATGCTGCGCTTCTTCCGCCACGGCGATGGCAATTTCGCGCTGTTCAACGGCATGGGGCCGACCCCGACCGATTTGATCACCACCGTTCTCGCTTACGACGACGCCCGCGGCGCGCCCCTCGCCAACGCACCCCATGCCGGCTACCAGCGCCTGGAGAGCGGCGGCGCGCTCGTTCTGATGGACGCCGGCCGGCCGCCGCCCATGGCGGTGAGCCAGGAAGCCCATGCCGGCTGCCTCTCGTTCGAGCTGTCGGCCAAGCAGAACCGGATCGTGGTCAATTGCGGATTGCCGGTGGCGAGCCGCGAAGGCTGGCGGCAGGTCGCGCGCACAACGGCCGCCCACTCCACCGTCACGTTCAACGATACCTCCTCATGCCGCTTCATCGAGGCTGGTCCCGTCAGGCGCATGCTCAACGGCACTCCCATGCTCGCCGGGCCGCGCAATGTCGCCGTCGCGCGCGAGGAGCTGGAGGACGGCGTCGTGCTGCGCGCTTCCCATGACGGCTACGCCGACATCTTCAATGTCGTGCACGAGCGCGTCCTCATGCTCTCGGCCGATGGACGCAGGCTCGATGGGGAAGATTCGTTCACGCCCGCACGCGGCGAACTGGTGCCGGCGGAGCGCGATCAATTCGCGGTCCGCTTCCACTTGCATCCCTCGGTCAAGGCGAACCGGCTGTCCGACGGACACGGCGCCATGCTGGCCATGCCGAACAAGGAGGTGTGGACGTTCAGCGCCTATGGCGACCGCGTCGACGTCGAGGAAAGCGTCTATCTCGCCGGCCCGGATGGGCCGCGCCGCACCGTACAGCTCGTCATTTACGGCCGCGCGCGCAACGTACCGCGGGTGCGTTGGACGTTCGCACCCCATGCGACGCAAGGCGGCGGCGTCTCGGGCACTGGCGGCGCACGCCGCGGCCGCGCCGACGAACCGCAGCTGCCGTTGTGACGACCTTGCGCTCAACTTTGAATGTGGATACCGCCTCGTGTGGTGGATTTGAAGTTCCTACGAATATGCAGCAAACTCGCATAGGAACTTCAAATCCAAAGACCACACTAGAATCATAGGTTTGCTAGTGTCCCTTTGATTCCGAAGTTCGCAAACGAGGCTGCAGCACAATGATGCGAACTTCGGAATCGGGACACTAGCCGAACATGACCGATCGCCTCCGCCGCGCCTGCCGCGCTCTGATTTCCGTTTCCGACAAATCGGGCCTTGTCGAGTTCGCCCGCGCGCTGGCCGATGAGGGCATCGAGCTGATCTCGACCGGCGGCACCCGCAAGGCGCTGGCGGACGCCGGGCTGCCGGTGCTCGAAGTCTCGGAGCTGACCGGCTTTCCCGAAATGATGGACGGCCGGTTGAAGACGTTGCATCCCAAGGTGCACGGCGGCCTGCTCGCCGTGCGCGACAATGAACATCACGCCGCCGCGATGCGTTCGCACGGCATCCGGCCGATCGATCTCCTCGTGGTCAGCCTCTACCCGTTCGAAGCAACCGTCGCCAAGGGCGCCGGCTTCGAGACCTGCATCGAGAATATCGACATCGGCGGCCCGGCGATGATCCGCGCCGCGGCCAAGAACCACACCGACGTCGCGGTCGTCGTCGATCCGAGCGACTATGCGGCCGTACTGGCGGAGCTGCGCCAACACGGCGGCGCGACCACGCTCGCGCTGCGGAGCAAGCTCGCCGCCAAGGCTTATGCCCGCACCGCCGTTTACGATGCGGCGATCGCCAATTGGTTCGCCGAGCAGGTCCGCGACCCGGCGCCGGCGTTCCGCGCGGTCGGCGGGCATCTTCTCGAGCCCCTGCGCTACGGCGAAAATCCGCATCAATCGGCGGCGTTCTATCGCACCAGCGAGTCGCGGCCTGGAGTCGCCACCGCACGCCAGGTGCAGGGCAAAAAGCTCTCCTACAACAACATCAACGATACCGACGCGGCCTACGAATGCGTGGCCGAGTTCGATCCGCTCCGCACGGCGGCCTGTGTCATCGTCAAACACGCCAATCCCTGCGGCGTCGCCGAGGGCGCAAGCCTCCTCGACGCTTACCGCAAGGCACTTGCCTGCGATCCGGTGTCGGCGTTCGGCGGCATCGTCGCGGTCAACCGCAAGCTCGACGCCGAAGCGGCGCACGCGATCACCGACATCTTCACCGAGGTGATCATCGCGCCGGAAGCGAGCGAGGAAGCCGTCGCCATTGTCGGCGCGAAGAAGAATCTTCGTTTGCTGGTCGCCGGCGACCTGCCCGATCCGCGGGCCGGCGGCATGCTCGTGAAATCGGTCGCCGGTGGGTTGCTCGTGCAGTCGCGCGACAACGCCGTCGTCGACGACATGGCGCTCAAGGTGGTGACCAAGCGCGCCCCCACCAACGCCGAGCTCACCGATCTCGCCTTTGCTTTCCGCGTCGCCAAGCACGTGAAATCCAACACCATCGTTTATGCGAAGGATCGTGCCACGGTCGGCATCGGCGCCGGGCAGATGAGCCGCATCGACTCCGCCCGCATCGCCGCGCGCAAGAGCGAAGATGCTGCCCGCGCGGCGGGGCTGCCGGTGCCGCTGACGAAGGGCTCGGTCGTCGCCTCGGACGCGTTCTTTCCGTTCGCCGACGGGCTCCTCGTCGCGATCGAGGCGGGCGCCACCGCGGTGATCCAGCCCGGCGGCTCCGTGCGCGACGACGAGGTGATCAAGGCCGCCGACGACCACGGCATCGCCATGGTCTTTACGGGGACGCGCCACTTCCGGCACTGAGCTCGCGCGCCGCTTCCGTTTTCGCCAGATCCCCCAGCAGGCTCGCCGCCACCGACAGCTTGGATAAAGTCAGGCCCGAATTGGCGATCTCGTTGATCGCCATCGCGATGCGCTCGACCTCGGCCTTGCGAGGCGCAACCCACGCCTTTACCGCCGCATGTCCGGCTTCGGCATTGACGGTCATCGCGGCGGTGAGCCGCCGCTCGGCCTCACCGATCGAATCGAGTGCGCGATCGAGCGCGAGGCGATCGAAATAGTCGGAAATGACGATCCCGCGCGCGGCACCGGTGATCTGGTCGAGGCGAAAGAACGCCGCGGCGGCGAAATAGGTCGCCGCGACGTCGGCAATGGGCCGCCCGGTGCGGTCGGCGACCATGACGATGTCCGGCGCGGCGACCAGCGCCGGCAGCGCGGCGATGCGGCGCGCCAACGCGTCCGGCACGCCCTGCCTGTGCAACTCGGCCTCGCGGTTAGCGCGTGCGACAGCAGGCTCTTGCGGCAGCGCGGCATCGAGCGCGGCCACGACCGCGGCGATGCCTTGGCGATAGTGCGCGACGATTCCGGCGAGCCTCTGCGTGACCTCCACGTTGCGCAAGAACCAAACCACCCGATCGAGCAGCAGATCCTCCACCGCATGATAGAGCTCGAGCTGCAGCCGGCCGGAAATCTTCGCATCGAGCGCGTCGATCTCGGAGTTGAGCGCGGTCATGCCATAGCTGTCGCGCACGGCGGCGAACGCGGCGGCGATCGGCGCCGCCGACGCGCCGGTCTGATCGGCGATGCGCACCACGAACGAGGGACCGCCACGATTGATCATGGAATTCGCGAGCTGCGTAGCGATGATCTCGCGCCGCAGCCGATGTTGCTCGATCGCATCGGGGAACTTGTCGGCGATGGCGCCAGGAAAATAGCGGCCGAGCTCGCGGCCGAGATAGGGATCGTCCGGCACGCTCGACTGAACGAGCTCATGATTGAGGGAAAGCTTGGCGTAGGCGAGCAGCACCGAAAGCTCGGGCCGCGTCAGCGCCTGCGAGCGTCGGCGGCGTTCGGCGATCTCGATGTCGTCCGGTAGGAACTCGACGGCGCGGTCGAGCTCACCCGCCCGCTCCAATGTCTGCATCAACCGCTGCTCGAATCCGAGGTCTTCGAGCCCGCGCCGTTCCGCGAGCGAGATCGCGAGCGTCTGCAGATAGTTGTTGCGCAGCACGAGCGCCGCGACGTCCTCGGTCATCTCCGCCAGAAGTGCATCGCGCGCCTCGCGCGAGAGTCGTCCGTCGCGCATCGGCTGCGCGAGCGCGATCTTGATGTTGACCTCGACGTCCGAGGTGTTCACGCCGGCCGAATTGTCGATGGCATCGGTGTTGAGCCTGATGCCGCGCAGCGACGCCTCGATCCGGCCGCGCTGCGTCATGCCGAGGTTGGCCCCCTCGCCGATCACTTTGGCGCGGAGCTCGGCGCCGGTGACGCGTACCGCATCATTGCTGCGATCGCCGACCGCATCATCGCCTTCGGAAGCCGCGCGCACGTAGGTGCCGATGCCGCCGAAAAACAGGAGATCGACCTGCGCCTTGAGAATTGCCCGGATCACCTCGTGCGGCGCCGCCTTGGGAGTCGCAAGGCCGAGCGCGGCGCGCGCCTCGGGCGAGAGCGCGATCTCCTTGGTCGCACGCGAGAACACGCGGCCGCCGGCGGAAATAAGCGCGCGATTGTAATCCTGCCAGCTCGAGCGCGGCAGATCGAACAAGCGGCGGCGCTCGGCGAAGCTCGCCTGCGGATCCGGAGCAGGATCGATGAAAATGTCGCGGTGGTCGAACGCCGCGACGAGCCTGATCGTGCGCGCCTGCAGCATGGCGTTGCCGAACACATCGCCCGACATGTCGCCGACGCCGACCGCCGTGAACGGAGTCTTGGCGATGTCGACGTCCATCTCGCGGAAGTGACGCTTGACCGATTCCCAGGCGCCACGGGCAGTGATGCCCATTTTTTTGTGGTCGTAGCCGGCCGAACCGCCGGAAGCGAACGCATCGTCGAGCCAGAAGCGGTGCTCCTGGGAAATGGCATTGGCGAGGTCGGAGAAGGTGGCGGTGCCCTTGTCGGCGGCGACGACAAGATAAGGGTCGTCATCGTCGTGGCGCACGACGTTGTCGGGCGCAACGATCTTCCCGTCGCGCAGATTGTCGGTGATGTCGAGCAGGGTCGAAATAAAGAGCTTGTACGCGGCCGTGCCCTCGGCCAGCACCAGCTCGCGCGAGCCTGCCTTCAACAGCTTCGGTACGAATCCGCCTTTGGCGCCGACCGGCACGATCACCGCGTTCTTGACCTGTTGCGCCTTCGCGAGACCGAGGATTTCCGTGCGGAAATCCTGCGGCCGGTCCGACCAGCGGATGCCGCCGCGCGCCACCTTGCCGAAGCGCAAGTGCAGGGCTTCGACGCGGGGCGAATAGACGAACACCTCGTAGCGCGGCCGCGGCAGCGGCAAGGCGTCGAGCGCGCGACTTGCAAATTTGATGGCGATGAGCTGCTTCGGCTGTCCGCCGGCGTCGATCTGATAAAAGTTGGTGCGAATCGCCGCGATGATCGCATTGACGAAGCGGCGCAGGATGCGATCCTCGTCCAGGCTTTCGACCGCGGCGAGCGCGGACTCGATCCGGTTCGCGATTTCACCCTCGCGCGCCTTGCGCTGCTCGGACGAGACGTCGAGGCGCGGATCGAAGCGGCCGGTGAACAGGTGCACGAGATCGGCCGTAATCGGCGCGTGCTTGATCAGCGTCGCCCACATATAGCCTTGGGAATACGGCACCTGAACTTGCCGGAGAAAGCGCGAGATCGTGCGGATGAGCGCCACCTCGCGCCACATCAGTCCCGCCGCCAGCACAAGCGCGTTGTAGCCATCGTTCTCGGCGCCGCCGCGCATCACCACCAGGAAAGCCGCCTCGAGACGGCGCTTGTTGGCGCCGAGATCGACCGCGCGGCCGTCGGCGCGCTCCAGCACCATGTCGTGAAACCAGACGTCGGCATCGCGGGCTCCGGCTTGCGCCTCGCCTTGCGCGTCCTGCTGTGCGCCCTGCGTGACTTGGCACGCGATCTGATAGGTGCGCTCGTCAACGACCTTGAACCCCATGTTCTCGAGCACGGGGACGCGCTCCGAGAGCGGGATCGGCCGGTTAAAGCTCCAGACCTTCAGGCCGATGCAGCTCTTTGCATCGGAAGCCCGCCGATGAAAATCAACCCCAAGCGGACGGCTCGGCGAGAGCCCTTCGATGACGCGGATATCAGCGACCGCGGTGACGGGGGAATAACTCTCGCGGTAGCCCTGTGAGAAGGCGTCGCGGTAACGCTTGAACAGCGCGCGCCCCCGCAGCGCATCGTAGTTGCGCGCCAGTTCCTCGCCGAGCTCGTCGACCCAGGTGCGCACGATCGCCTCGATGGCGCGCTCGAGGCTGGCACGATCCGGATTCGCCGTCTCGCCGGGCGTAAGCGCGATGATGAAGTGCACCCGAACCAGCTGCCCCTCGGGGAAGAACGGATGAAACGCGCTCACGCGGCCCTTGTAGGCCTCGGCAAGGTAATCGCCGATCGCCCTGCGCACGCCGCTGCCGTAGCGTTCGCGCGGCACGTAGACGAGGATCGACACGAAGCGGTCGAAGCGGTCGCGCCGCGGCAACACTCGCACCCGCGGCCGCTCGTCGAGCTGCAGCACCGCCAGCGCGAATTGGTAGAGCGTGTCTTCGTCGAGCTGAAACAGCTCGTCGCGCGGATAATTTTCGAGCACGTTGACCAGCGCCTTGCCGGAGTGGCTATCCGGATCGAAGCCGACGCGCTGCATCACCGCGTCAACCTTGCGCCGCAAATAGGGGATCGAGCGCGACGAGCGCGTGTACGCGGTCGAGGTGAACAGGCCGACGATGCGGAACTCGCCGAACAGCTTGCCGCGCCGGTCGAAGCGCTTCACCCCGACGTAATCCATGTAGATGCGCCGATGCACGCGCGAGCGCACCGCCGACTTGGTAACGATGAGCAGCGTCGGTTGTTGGAGCAGCGCGCGCATCTGCGGCGTGATGACGAGGGGCTCGTTCCAGCGCCGCAGCACCCGCAAATCGCGCGAACGCAATATGCCCAGTCCAGTCTCGAACACCGGCTCGAGCGCCTCCTCGGAGTCGGTGAAGCGATAATCGCGAACGCCGAGGAAGGTGAAGTTGCTGTCGACAAGCCATTCGAGGAAAGCCAGGGCCTCTTCGATTTCGGCCGCGGGCAAGGGCGGCGGATTGGCCTTGAGCTCGGCAATCACGTCCGCCACGCGCGCCATCATTGCCCGCCAGTCGTGAACGCAGACGCGCACGTCGGCGAGCACCCGCTCGATGGCCTCGACGATCTCGGCGCGGCGCGCTTCTTCCTCGATGCGCTCGATATGCACGTAGATGACGCTTTCGCGCAGCGCGCCGGCAGCCGGCTTGGTGCCCTTGAAGGCGGTCAGCCGGCCGGCGTCATCGCGCACCACGGTGAGCACGGGATGCACGACGAAACGCACATCGAGCCCGCGCTCGGCGAGCTCGGCCAGGACCGAATCCACAAGGAACGGCATGTCGTCGTTGACGACTTCCAACACCGAATCCGCGCGCAGCCGCTCGTGACCGGCCGAGTCGGGCGCATTGAGCCGAATCTTCGGCACGCCGGGCTTGCGCACCGCGAGCAGCGACCAGGCGTCCGCGGCGAGCTCGGCAAGCTGACGCGGATCGTACCGCAGCAGATCTTCGGGAACCGCGTGGGCGAACAGCGCGGCGACGAAATCCTCCGGCACCTCGCGATTGTCGCTGCGCAGGATTTTGCCGGCCGCGGCGATCAGCGCCGCTTCGGCACGTTCCTCATCGCTCCCGGGAAGGTCGGCGGCTGCCATGGCGTTGTCCCTCGGCGCGCGCGCCCGGCGGATAATCCCTGCGGCCCAGGTCCCACATCGGCCAAGGTTGTAAGCACCAAGGGATCGACCCTCAAGCCTCCCTCGCGGCGAAATGTCCGTGCCGCGCGAACCGATATCGCTCCACGGCCAAAGACGATAGAATCGTGCATTCGCGCATCAGGAGAATGCCCGTGTCAAAGACCACGCAGAACGCGGCAAAAAAGCGACCGGTTCCGACCAAGCGTTCCCCGGTCATCAAATCTGGCAACGCATCGGCCTCGCCGTGGACCGGCGCCGACGACGATATCAACATCATGGCGTTGCGCCTCGCGCCGGGGAAGCTCTCGCCGGAGATGGCCGCTTATTTCAACAAATGCGAGGAGAAGCTGGGCTTCGTCCCCAACGTTCTCAAGGCCTTCGCCTTCGACGACGCCAAGCTCCAGGCGTTCGTGGACTATCGGCATGAGCTCGTGCAGAACGCCGCCACCTTGTCCAAGCTCGAGATCGAAATGATCGCCACGGTCGTCTCCGCGCAGAACCGCTGCTTCTACTGCATCACCGCGCACGGCAATGGAGTGCGCCAACTCGGCAGCCCGGTGCTGGGCGAGATGCTGGTGATGAACTATCGCGCCGCGCGGCTCGACAAGCGCCAGCGCGCGATGCTGGATTTCGCAGTCAAGCTCACGGCGCAACCATGGGAGATCGAAGAGGAGGACCGCGAGCGGCTGCGCCGCGCGGGCTTCACCGATCGCGACATCTGGGATATCGCCTCGGTCGCGGCGTTCTACAACATGACCAATCGGCTCGCCTCCGCCACCGACATGCGGCCGAACAGCGCGTATCACGGCCAGGCGCGCTGAGTGCCTAATTTAGGTGAAACGGCAGCAGTGCAGGCATCGTGCTCGGTCTGCGCCCTCCTCCGCTTGCGAGGGGAGGGGTGGGGAGGGCGTGACTGCGTACCCATATGTCTTGCGGCACGCTTGGCCTTGTTTGCCCGCCCTCTCCCTAACGTCCTTCCACCGAGGATGCGCTAGAGCCCGAACTTAGAAGATGCGGACTTCCGGAAATTCGATGATCGCCATCGCCCGCGCCACGCTGGTTGCTCTCGCGGCATGCCTGACGCTGCTCGGCCCGCTGGCGGCGCAGACGCCGGTGCTGACCGAGGCCGCACCGGCGAGCAGCGCGCGCATCGAGCCGGTATCGGCCTCGCACGGCATGGTGGTCGCGCAGGAGGGTCGCGCGGCGCGCATCGGCGTCGAGGTGCTCCAGCGAGGCGGCAATGCCGTCGATGCCGCGGTCGCCACCGGCTTCGCGCTCGCGGTCACCTATCCGCGCGCCGGCAATATCGGCGGCGGCGGCTACATGCTGATCCACCTCGCCGAGCGCAAGCTCGACACCGCGATCGATTATCGCGAGACCGCGCCCGCCGCCACCACGCGCGGGATCTTTCTCGACGAGCGCGGCGAAGCCGATCCGTATAAATCTCAAGACTCCGCGCTCGCTATCGGCGTTCCCGGCACGGTCGCCGGATTGGCGCTCGCGCACGCCAAATACGGCTCGGGAAAATTCACGCTCGCGGAGCTGATCGCGCCGGCGATCGCGCTCGCGCGCGACGGCATTCCGATCGAGAACGACGTCGCCGATTCGCTGCCCCGCTCGCAAGCGCGTCTGGCGCGCTGGCCGGCCACGGCGAAGATCTTCTTCACCCCCGACGGCCGCCCGCTCGGCCCCGGCGCGACGCTCGTTCAACGCGATCTCGCCGACACGCTCGCCGCAATCGCGCGCGAGGGACCGCGCGCGTTCTATCGCGGCGCCATCGCCGACAAGCTCGTCGCCGCGATCCGCTCGGCAGGCGGACTCATGACGCGGGAGGATCTTCATCGCTACCAGCCCGTCGAGCGAACGCCCGCCTTCGGCAACTACCGCGGCTATCGCGTCGTCTCCATGCCGCCGTCCTCCTCCGGCGGCGTGGTGCTCGTCGAAATGCTGAACATCCTCGAGGGCTACAAGCTCGACAAGGTCGACGCGGCGACGCGCGTGCATCTCATGGTCGAAGCGATGAAGCGCGCCTATTTCGACCGCGCGAAATTCCTTGGCGATCCCGCGAGCGTCACGCCGCCGCCCTATCTCACGTCGAAGCGCTTCGCCGGCGAGGTACGCGAGCGCATCGATCCGGCCCGCGCCGCCGCCGCGGCGAGCTTCGGCTCGATCGTCACGCCCGCGCGCGAGGGCGACAACACCACGCACTTCTCCGTCGTCGACCGCTTGGGCAACGCGGTGGCCAACACCACCACGCTCAACCTGAGCTATGGCGTCGGTCTCGTCGCGGAGGGCACCGGCGTTCTGCTCAACGACGAGCTCGACGACTTCGCCGCCAAGCCCGGCGCGCCCAACGCCTTCGGCCTGGTCGGCGGCGACGCCAATGCGCCCGGACCGGGCAAACGCCCGCTCTCGTCGATGACGCCGACGATCGTCCTCAAGGACGGCAAGCCGTTTCTCGTCACCGGCTCGCCCGGCGGCAGCCGCATCATCACGACCGTGCTGCAGGTGCTGGTCAACGTGATCGACCGCAAGCTGCCGATCGCCGACGCGATCGCCGAGCCGCGCGTGCATAATCAGTGGTTGCCCGACGAGGTCGCGGTCGAGCAGGGATTCCCGCCCGATCTGATCGCGGCGCTCAAGGCGCGCGGCCAGACCGTGGTCGAAGGTTTGCCGCGCACGTCGGCCAACTCGATCCTGGTGACGCCGACGGGGTTCGTCGGCGCCGCCGACAACCGCACCCGTGGCGCGCTCGCGGCAGGCTATTGAGCTCGCCGCCGGTAATGGCGGATGCCGGCGCGTTTTGCGGCTTACACGCGCGAGTTGCACAGCTCCCTAAAGAACAGGCCGGAAACAGGGAGCTCTCTTCAGGCATCGTTTCCTACAACCACCGATTGGTTCTTTGCTCGGATCGAAAATCGTCGTCCCGGCCGCCCCTCGCTTGGCGGAGGGAAGAGTCTGCGCCGCCCTCTCTTGCCCTCATGCTGAGGAGCATCGCAGCGTGACGCGAGCGAAATTGCTTCCGCAGCCGAACCGCGCTGCGATGCGTCTCGAAGCATGAGGGCGCGACCAATGACCCGTCCTCATCCTTCGAGACGCGCGCACGCCTGGTCGCGTTGGCGGCACCGTCACGCGTGCGCGCTCCTCAGGATGAGGACGAACCGCACGTTTCACACCACTCGCTGACGCGCGCGCTGCATCGCATCCGGGACACGCGAGCCTCGGACGCATTCGTCACCCCTATTCACTTGTCAAACAGCCAGTTTCTTCCTTCCCGCGGCGCGTTTTGCGCCCGGGTTTTGCATGGGAATGATTTAGCATTGCTTCGCAATGTAGTCAAGACAAAAATTCAGGTCGTAGTCTAGAATGGCGTCTTTGGTGCCGCGCGACTCTGAAGACGAGGATGCCCGCGACATAAGCGCGTTCGCGCGCGTCTTCCGACGCGCCAAGCGCGGGCATGACGGTCAGGAGGTGAGGTCGCCGGCATTAGGTGCGCGGCCGTATGGTTCGAGACGCGTCGCTCGTGATCGGTAGACTCACTTCAGCGCCACGCTTTTTGCGACCTCGGCCCATTTGGCGATTTCGTTGTTGAGAAACGCCGCGAGCTTTTCCGGCGGGCCGCCGATGTAGCGGTAGCCGAGCGTGACGCCTTTTTCCCGAACGTCAGGCAGAGCCAGGATGCGCTCGAGCTCGGCATTGATCTTGGCGATGATCTCCTTGCGCGTGCCCTTGGGCGCGAACAGCGCATACCAACTCGTCTCGTCCACGAACTTGACGCCGAGCTCGTTGAAGGTCGGGACATCGGGAAGCTGCGCGGCGCGGGTCGTCCCCGACACGGCGAGCGCGCGCATGCGGCCGGCCGCGACGTTGCCGAGATGCCCGCCGAGGGTGGGCAGAAACACCGCGATGCGGCCGGAGATGACGTCGGTCGTCGCCTGCGACACCGAGGTATAGGGCACGTGCTGGAGCTTGATGCCGGCAAGCTCGCTGAACATGACGGTGGCGAGGTGGCCGCTCGTGCCGGTGCCGAGCGAGGCGTAGTTCAGTTCACCGGGATGCGCCTTGGCGTAATCGATCAACTCCTTGACCGAGCGAAACGGCGAATTCGGCGGCACCAGCAGGACGTCCTGCGCGGTGGCAACGAGCATGATCGGGTCGAAGTCCTTGACCGGATCGAATTCCGTGCTCGGCTGCAGCGTCACGTTGACCGCGAGCGTCTGCGCGCCGAGATGGAGCGTGTAGCCGTCGGGCGCCGACTTCGCCGCGGCGGCGGCGCCGATGTTGCCGCCGGCGCCGGGGCGGTTCTCGATGACGACGTTCTGCCCCCACGCCTCGGTCAGCTTCTGCGCAATGATGCGGCCGAGCGTGTCGATGGTGCCGCCGGCGGGAAACGCGATCAGCACGCGCACCGGCCGCTCGGGATAGTTCTGCGCCGCTGCGCCGGCGCTGGCCGCAAGCAGCGCAGTCGCGATCATCGCGCCGGCGGCGCAAGCGCGCATTTGGTTTCCTAATGTTTCTTCGGCGACCAACGATAGGTTTTGGCGCAAGCGCCGCCCATGAGCATCGCTCGCTCGCTGTCGCTCAGGCGGTCGGTCTGGAAGAAGGGCTCGACCGCCTGCTCGTAGTTGACCACGGCATAAGCGCGCGTCCAGTCCGTGCCCCACAGGCAGCGCTCCAAACCCCAGGCATCGAACACGCGGGCGAGCGGATCCCAGATGTCCGGGAACGGATAGGGTTGCCGGGAGAGTGTGCAAGCGCCGCTCACCTTGATCACCGCGTTCTTGCGCCTGGCAAGGTCCAGCACCTTCGGCAGGTCGGCCCATGGCTGCGGCGGAGCCGGCGGCGTGCGCGGCTGAAGGATCGCCAGATGATCAATGATGAAGCGCGTATCGGGATGCCGATCGATCACTGCCGTGCCCACATCCACGTTGCCCCAGCACAGCATGTTGACGGGAAAATCGTGCTTGACCGCCGCGCGCAGGATGCGGTCGAGGCCGGGGTCAGTCGGCTCGCGGTCGCGGTTTGGCTCCTTGGTGAGCATGATGCGGATGCCGACGGCGCCCGGTGTCCGTTTCCAGTCGGCGATGACATCGCCAACGGCTGGATCATCCGGGTCGACTGGTTTGACGATCCCGAACCGACCGGGGTGGGCCCGCTGCACTTCCACCGCGTAGCTCGCGTCGTAGCGGTACATGGAAAAGGCGGAGATGAAGATCGCGCCGTCGACGCCGACCTTGTCCATCGCCGCCACCATCTCGTCACCGGTGACGTGATCGGGCCAGTTCGGCACACTGTGCCAGGGTCGCTTGGGAGTATTCGCCTCATAGGCGTGGACCTGGGAATCGATGATCGTCATCGGGGACGCTCCTCTGTGCGATGCAAGTTCGGTTAGCACAGGGCGCGGAGTGCCCTGGCTTCATGCGTTGCCGATGCCGGCGGCTAAGCAAGCAGGTCCCGACGGCAGCGAGCTAGTGCCCGGTTTTCGAAGTTCGTGATACAGCGCGGCACACTCGGGCACGAACTTCGAAAACCAAAGGGCACTAGCAACTCTATGATTCTAGTGCCGCTTTTCGATTTGAAATTCCTGAGGCGGACTTGCGGCACACGGCGCAGGAATTTCAAATCGGCGGCACTAGGATAAAGTCACTTCGGCCGTTTGGCCTCGACAAGCGCCTGAAGCTTCTCCATCTCGGCCTTCACCACGGGATTTTGCGCAACGATATTGGTGCCGAGAGAAACGAAGGTCTGCATCATCGAGGCCTGCTCCTGCTGCGGCAGCTTGAGAATTTCGCCTTTGTTGGCAAGCCATAGCTCGTTTGTCTTCTGCACGTTGTTGACGCCCCACGGGAATGCCTGCTGTTCCGCGGCTCGGCCGGCAGCGCGAATGGCTTCCTGCACGTCCTTGGGCTGTTTCTGGAACCATGCTTCGTTGATGACATCGACGCTGATGATCTGCGCGAAGTTCAGGTCGGTCACGAATTTCGCCACGTCGTAATACTTGAACGCGGTGAGGATCGGCATGCCGGCAAGCATGCCGTCGAGCCCGCCGGACTGAAGTTGCGGAATGACCTCCGTGAGAGCAAGCGGAACCGGAATCGCACCGATCGCCTTCATTGGCTCGATCTGCAAGGGCGACGCAAATGTGCGCACCTTCATGCCCTTCAACGCCTCAAGTGTCGGCGCGGGCTGCTTGGTGAGCACCACAGTGGGGCTGTTGTAGATGGCGCCGATGATGCGAAGGCCGCGATTGAGAAACATAGTCTCCATGTGATCGCGATAGGCGGGGTCATGGATGACCGCATGAACGTGCTCCGGCGAGGCGAACAGGCCGGGCACGTCGAAAATCTGGAAGCGTGGATCGGTTGGCGTCAGGAAAGCGGTAGGGGTGATGAAGGACTCGATCGTCCCAAGCAGCACGCCGTCCACCATGCGCGGAATGGCGCCGAGCTGGCTTGCCGGATAGATCTCGGTCTTGACCTTGTCGCCGACGCGTTTCTGCAGGTCGGCGGCAAACAGCTTTTGCCACTCGTGCTGCACGTCGTTGATGGTGGCATTGGCGAGCTTCATGACGGTCTGGGCCGCAACCGGCCGCGCTGGCGTTAGGGCCGTGACGGCAAGAGCCGCAAACGCGGCTCGCAGCAATCGGTTGACGGGCATGGGCGTCTCCTGAGGCTTCAGAACGGGGCCGTCAGATACAGTGAAAGTCCGGGCCAGTAGGTAATGATCAACAGCGCGGCGATCTGCACGGCAGCGAATGGAAGCACGCCGCGATAGATGGTGTCGAGCGGCACGCCCAGCACGGATTGTGCGACAAAGATGTTCAATCCGAACGGCGGCGTGAACATACCGATCGCGATATTCACGGTCATCACAATTCCGAAGTGGATCGGATCGACGCCAAGCGCCCTGACCAGCGGCATGAATAGCGGCGTGAGTACGATGATCGCCGAGGTCGGATCGAGGAAACATCCCACGATCAAGAGGATGGCATTCACCGCCATGAGGAAGCCCCATGGCGGCAGGTTGAGAGCCGTGAGCCCGCCGGTAATGGCTTGCGGCACCCCGTTGATGGTCAGGATCCAGGAGAACAGCGCGGCGGTCGCGACGATGATCAGGATTTGGGCGGTTATGATGGCCGCCTGCGTGGCGGCCTCGAGCACGTCTCGCCAGCTCATCTCGCGGTAGACACAGCCCCCCACCAGGATCGCGTAGAGGCAGGCAAAACCTCCCGCCTCGGTCGGAGAAAACCAGCCAAGATAAATCCCGGCAAGCACGAAGACCGGCATTAGCAGGGCGGGCCCCGCGTCCCACGTGGCTGCGCGCAGCCGCGCAAAATCGAATTTTCCTCGGGTCGGAACCCGCATCCGCAGCGCCATGATCACGACGTACGCCGACATCATGAAGGCGATCAGCAATCCCGGCAGCACGCCGGCCGCGAACAACTTTGCGATCGATTGCTCCGCCGCCATGCCGAACAGGATCATGGCAATGCTCGGCGGGATCACAATGTCGATCGAGCCCGACGAGCTGAGCAGGCCCGAGGCAAACCGCACGCTGTAGCCGTCGCGGATCAGGCCCGGATAAAGCGTTTTCCCGACCACTGCCACGGTCGCGGTGCTCGCGCCGGAAATCGCACCAATCAGCGTGCAGGCGCCGACGGTCGCAACCCCAAGGCTGCCCGGTATGCGACCGATCAGCGCCAGAACCCAAACGATCAGCCGTTGCGCAATCCCGGAACCGCTCATCAACTCGCCGGCAAAAATGAAGAACGGGACAGCAAGTAACACATAGTTCTCCATGCCCCCAAACATGATCTGGTGGAGGGCGACTGGGGGCACCGACAGAAACAACACGAATGTCGCAACCGCCCCGATCAGAAAGATTCCGAAAATGGGCGTGCCCAGCAGCAGCAGCGCTATGGGCAGAACGGCCAGCGTCCAGATCATGTTAGCTTAGTCTTCGTTACGCCATGCGAGGTGACGAGCTCTATACCGCCGCTGACGACGAGCACGGCCGCCACTAGCGCCGTCGCCGCAAATCCCACGACCAGGGCCGAATGCGCGAATACCATGGGAAAGCCGATTGCCATGCTGGTCTGTCCAACCGCCGCTACACGCCGCGTGAACTCCAGGGACTGAACGGCCGCATACGCTGCGCCGACCGCGATAACGAGGTGGTGAAACATTGTGAGCGCAATGCGCGGGCGCTGCGCCAGTCGGTTCGCGAGAAAATCGAGCGCAATGTGCTGGCGGTTGATTGTCACCAGGATCATCCCGATCATCACCATCCAGATCATGGCGAAAACCAGGAGCTCATCGGCTCCAATGAGCACCACGCTGAACAGATACCGGCAAACCGCATTCGCAACGTTGAGCAGCATCATGGCGATGAGAAGCGCGCCGAGCAGCGTGCGCGTCGCAAATGCTGCCATCCGCGCAATCC
>VAZM01000472.1 GCA_005883135.1 Alphaproteobacteria bacterium | reverse complement strand
CCTCGTGCAGATAACTGCCGACCGCCTGTGAGAGATCAATCAGCATCCCGTTTCACCTCCAAGACGCGCGGAACGCGGCGCCGGCGGCGGATGAGCCACCACACGCCGACGAGATCGAGTATCCCGACCCAAAGCCGGTCCCACATGCCGTAATTCGACGTTCCGGTCCGGCGCGGCCGATCGATGACATCCACATAGGCGATGTCATAGCCTTCGCGCCGCACCAGCGCCGGAAGAAACCGGTGCAGCCCGTCGAAATAGGGCAACGCGAGAAAAAGCTCGCGGCGAAACGCCTTGAGCCCGCAACCGGTATCGCGGGTGCCGTCTCGGAGCACGAGGCCGCGCACGGCATTGGCGATGCGCGATTGAAACTTCTTGAAGCCGGTCGCCTGCCGGCCGACTCGCTGGCCGGCAACGAGTCCGACCTGGGGCGCCTTCGCCATCGCATCTAGTAGCGCCGGGATGAAGGCGGGGTCGTTCTGGCCGTCGCCATCGAGGGTGACGACGATCCCCGCGCGGGCATGCCTGACGCCGGTCGATACCGCTGCCGACTGGCCGCACGAGACATTATGCTTGATCTGTCGCAGCCATGGCCGGCTCGCCATCAGCGCGGTCAATGCGGCTTGCGTGCGGTCGCTCGACCCATCATTGACGTAGATGAGCTCGAAATCGACGTCCTTGGCGAGGGCAGCCGCGATCTCGTCGACGAGCGGCGCGATGTTGTCGGCTTCGTTGCGTACCGGCACGATCACGGAAACAGCCGGCGCGGCGGCGCTTACAAACGTTTCGCTCATGATCTGCCCGGCACGACGGCGCGGCGGCGGACTTGCATCTTGCCGCGAGCGCTTCTTATGGGGCGATAAGCTGCCCGGCAACCCTTTTGATGCGCGCGAACGACGGGCCGGGCCATGGTCGAACCGCGCCGTCCGCGCCAATCACGAAAGCCAGCCGCCGCGCGGCATACCAATCGCGCACCACCAGCGCGCCGAGCGCGCCGGCGACCGCACCGACCATGACGTCGCTCGGGAAATGCGCGGTGAGCACCACCCGGCTTATGGCGATGAGCACGGCATAGGTCCACATCACGGGCCGCATCCGTGGCCACAGCGTGCCGATCGCCATCGCGGCGGCGAAGGCATCGACGGCGTGGCCGGACGGCAGACTTGCGTATTCGACACTCCAGCCAAGCGGATGATAGACGAGCGGGCCGGCGCCACCTTCGACGAACGGCCGGGCGCGGCCGATGAGACGCTTGCCGACCGTGAAGACCAGTCCAGGCAGGCCGGTCGCAAGAAGCAGAAAACCCAGCCGCACGGCGAGCGCCGCGAGCACCCCCTGAGACATGCGCGGAAGCGACGGCGAGGCGACGGCCGCAATCGCCGTGAGCGCGACCGCAATCGGTACCAGAAACCAAACCGACTTGCCGTATCCGGTGATGTGATCGAAGAACTCGATCAGCCACGCCGGCGCTTGGCGCGCCGCGGTCACTGCCGGCGCGTCGAGCGCGATCATCGTCGCTGCCACGATGACGACGCCCACCAGTGTGCCGACGGCGAGCCGCAGCGGGGCACGCCATTTCGGCGTCACGGCGGATTTGGGCGGGCGCGCAAACAGCGCGAGCGACCAGGCGATGTTGGCGCGCAGCCAGTATAGCCGTGCGGCCGCGCCGGTGGCCGAAACCTGCTTGAGCGGGCTGCCTAGACTCATGATGCATCCACCGAGCGAAACACCGCGATGGTGATCGGTCGTCCGGTGCTGACGTTGATCGCGTCGATGCGGGGGCCGGCGCGGTAGCGCAGCCCCAGCGCCTCGGCGCGCTGGGCAAAGCTCCTTTCCTCGCGCGCTTCGACAAAGGCGAAGCGGCACTCCCCGCCGCGCAGAAACTCCGCGGCGCCCGCCGTGTCGGCGAGGCGGGTCGCGGTGCCGGCGAGGAAGACCAGACTCGGTTCCTGATACCCCACGGCAACCACCTCCGGATGCGCACATCCGCTCTCGCGCAGGATGCGCGCGAGGGCCGGGCTCGGAAACAGCTGGCCGAGCGAGGGAATGATCAAACCGAAAATGGCGATTGCGGTCAGGATCGCGGCCGCGACGGCGCGCAGCAAAGCGTGCTCGGCCCCGTCGGCCTGGTAGAGGCGCCACGCCAAGAAGCCCAACACTGCCGCTACTCCCATCAAGGGCCAGACCAACAATCCGAATTGCCGGCCGATTGTCGCGAGCGCGACGATGCCAGCGATTCCTGCCGCCACCGGAACGATGAACCACCAGACCGTGCCCCACTCGAGGACGGGCTTGCGCGACAGTGCGCGCGCGTCGATCACGCCGGCGATCAGGATGGCGATCGCAGGATAGAGCGGCAGCACGTAATGCGGCAGCTTCGTCATCACGAGCTCAAAGACGAGCCACGAAGGCACGAGCCAAGCCAGCAGGAATCTGATCGGAGCCTCGCGCCGGGCGCGCCAGACGGGCGCGCCAGACCGCCGGCGTCGCCAATGCCGCAAGCGTCGCGCCCGGCCAGAAGGTCACCCAGAATAGAACGAAATAGTAGCCGGGCGGAGCGCCATGGGACTCTTGGCCGGCAAATACCTTGCCGAACATGTCTTCACCCATCGATTGGGCGAGGAACGCGTCGCCGGAGCGTCCGATGATGGCGACGAACCAGGGCAGCACCAAAACCACAAGCCAAATGATGCCGGCGATCGGCTTGAGCGTCAGCAGCCAACGCACGGACCGATCGACGATGCTGAGCGCCAGCGCGGCCAGCGCGACGACCATCACGATGAGCGGCCCCTTCAACAACACGCCCGCGGCGATCGCGGTCCAAAATATCGCAGGGATCGTCCAGGCGCCCCCCATCTCGAGGCGTTCGCGCTGTTGCGGCAGGTAAGCGCGCGCCATCGCGCCCATGGCGACGACGACGGTCATGAGCAACAGGGCATCGGTTTTCGCCAGCAGCCGCTCGATGCTCAGCAGGACGCAGCTTGCGATCATCAAGGCGGCAAGCACCGCGGCGCGCCGCGACACGAAGGCGACCGCGGTCCAATAGGTCAACAGGACCGCGCCGATCGCCCCGAGCAGGGAAGGAATCCGATAGAGCCAAATCGTGGTGAGCGCGGCGGGAAAACCGAGCGCGCGAGCGGCCTTCACCACGGCGGCTTGCAGCCAGTAAACGCCGACCGGTTTCTTGTAGCGAACCTCGTCCTGAAAACGGATGTCGACGTAATCGCCGCTTTCGACCATCTGCTTGGTGGCCTGAGCGAAACGCGCCTCGTCACGATCGATCGGCGGAATGCTGAAGAAACCGGGCAGGAAGGCCACAAGGGCGACTACGAGCAGTACGGCCAGCGCACGCGCGTGAGAGCCGACGGCAAAATCGATGATCGTCTTGAGGCTGCGCGCGGAAGCCCGCTCGCGCCGCTTATCGGCCGTGACCGCCATGTCCCCTGCCCCGCTCAGCCGCGCTTCTCTTAGTCTCGATGACCGCTTGGGTCCCGGCCCCCGGGTGCGGCGCGAACTTACGCAGTTTCGTAGCCGGCGCAAAGAGCCGAAGAGATGGCGGAACGTCGCCGTAATTGGCGGGTTTTGCCGTTATTCTGCCGGTAGGGAAGCACGGCGCGGCGCTGGCAGACAGACGCGATCTTGGGTAAAAGCTTGCACACCGCGTCCCCGTAGCTCAGCTGGATAGCAGCAGCGGATTTCTAATCCGCAGGTCGCAGGTTCGAATCCTGCCGGGGACGCCATCAACAAAATATCTCGCTGATCCGTCATCCCTTTTTCGCTGTTGGGTAAACTTGGGTTTCACTGTTGGGTAGATTTTGTTCGCGCTCTGCCCTCAGCGTTTCGCCACTTTCTGCCGCAGCACCGGATCGTCCCCAACGCCCAACAGGTCGAGCAACCGATTGGAGGAGACGCGCTCGCTGCCGCCGCGCACGATCGTGCCGGTGACGTTGGCGAGGACGCGGGACCACTGATCGGCTTCGAGCATTTGATGGTGCCTAGCGGGATCAACGGGGGCAGGCAGATGCTTCGTCCGCCGTTGACTGTGCAGTCTACCGCACGCGCTGTCAGTACGCGACCGGCGCAGCAGCACGCGTGCAACTCGGGAAAACCCCGGACGACCGACCGGGGGTTAGGAGTTGGGATGCCGCCCTGATGCCGCGAGCATCTGAGAAATTTGTTGGCGGCGTCTAGATAGCCTCACGCGTGCTGAGGCGTCGTCAGAAACGACTGCGGTGATGTGTCGGCAGCGAGAGGGGCGGCATTCAATCCATCTGTTGCGCCGCTGCCACCGCCAAAACCTGCCATCGCTTGCGCGAGTCGAGAGCTTGATCCATCCGAGCTGCCCATCGATGCGGTTGGAGGATCGACGGCGAAGCCGCCGAGCTGCCAATCCAAGCCGACCGCGCCCAACAGCGCGGCTCCCGTGATCTGGTTGTTGGCGATGTTGTAGACCTCGAATTGGCCCGTGTTGACGTTGCGCAACACGAGGTCGGAGCTGCCGGCGCCACTGACCGGGGCGACGCCGGCGTACTGCCAATCCAGCCCGACCGTCCCGAGGAAAGCCGAGCCGGTGATCTGATTGTTGGCGATGTCGTAGACTTGCAATCCGCCGGTGCTGGTGTTGCGCAACAACAGATCGGTTTCGCCGGGCAGGCCGCTGAAATTGCCGACGCCCGAGAACTGCCAATTCAAGCCGACCGTGCCGAGGAAGCCCGCCCGTATTCGAGTTGCGTAGCAGCAGGTCGCTGGTGCCGCGGCTCGAAAAATTGCCGACACCCGAGAACTGCCAATCGAGCCCGACCGTGCCCATGAACGCGGCGTTGGTGATCTGGTTGTTGCGGATATCGTAGACCTCGAGCCCGCCGGTGTTCACGTTGCGCAACAGCATGTCGGTTTCGCCAAGGCTCGAGAAGTTGCCGAAACCGATGGCCTGCCAGTCCAGGCCGACGGTGCCCAAGAAGGCGGCGTTCGTGATGTTGTTGTTGCTGATGTCGTAGACTTCGAAGCCGCCCGTATTGGAATTGCGCAACAGCATGTCGGTGGTGTCGCTGCCGAAAAACCCGCCGAGCGTGACGAAGGCCCAATCGGTTCCGACCTGGCCCAACGAGTAAGCAGCCAGGATCGCGTTGGCACCGATATCGTAGATCTCGTACTGCCCGGCCACGCCGGGGTAGGCGTTCGAGCCGCGCAGGATCATGTCGGCGGTGGTGCCGGCGGGCGGCGGCGTATTCGGAGTGATCGTGAGGAGGAAGCCGTGGAGCCCGCTGGCGTTCAAATAGTCCCCGACGATCTGGCCCGTGGCGTTGATGCCAAATGCAGCGGTGCCGTTGGTGGCCAAGGGATCGTCGAGGGTGGTGTACGCGCCGCCGCTGTAGAGGAAGCCGTGGGTGCCGCTGGCGTTATCGCCGTAGTAGCCGACGATCTGGCCCGTGGCGTTGATGCCGGTAGCCCCCGTGCCGTTGGTGCCCAAAGGATCGTCGAGCGTGGTGTAAGTGCCGCCGCTCAAGAGGAAGCCGTGGGCGCCGCTGGCGTTCGTGTACGATCCGACGATCTGGCCCGAGTTGTTGATGCCGTAGGCAACGGTGCTGGTGGTGGCCAAAGGATCGAGCGTGGTGTAAGTGCCGCCGCTGAGGAGGAAGCCGTGGGCGCCGCTGACGTTCGTGTACGATCCGACGATCTGGCCCGTGGCGTTGATGCCATATGCAACGGTGCCGTTGGTGGCCAAGGGATCGTCGAGGGTGGTGTAGGTGTAGACTGGCATGACCCGGGCTCCTCTGTGGTCGTCTCGCGTGGAGAGAGGGTCGATCGGTAAGCTGAGTCGGACTCAAGCTCTCGCTCGGTCTGAGCTGCATTGCGCGAGCAGCACACAAGATGCGGATCCCGCGCCGTCAACCGATCGGACACGCCTACGTGTTGATTCTAGCTTCTGACCCAGAAGATAGCGACGCTGCCTATCGTCGCACCGCTCTCATCCGTCGCAATAGCTACGTCGCCATAGCCGCTGCCTATGGTCGCACCGCTTTCATACGTGCTGCGGTGTCGTCAGAAAAGTTTGCTGTGGCGTGTCGGCACCGAGCGCAGCGGTATTCAATCCATCTGTTGCGCCGCTGCCACCGCCAAAACCTGCCATCGCTTGCACGAGTTGGGCGATTGGCGGATCGACGGCGAAACCACCGTAGCGCCGGCCTCTGCCAACCGAGTCGCGCCAGCCTTCCGCAATCCGTGTGCGCTCTTCGATACGCCGGCAAGGTTGCACTGATCGCGAAACCAATTCCCGAAACCAGCCGCGGTGAACGCGGCGCCTCCATTTTCAAAATGATGGATGTCTCGCGGCACAGGAGCATGGACACGCTGCGAGGCTACGTACGGGACGCGGACCTATTCCGCGATCACGCGGACGCCGGATTGCTGTGATTGATCTGGTAGGGAATGCCCGAAGTGCGTTTACGTAACTAGCGAACTGGTCCAGTCGAACGGGCCTCATTAGCTCAGGTCTGCGCCACCCGACTTGAAGTACTCGATGGCTCTTTCACTGAGGCGGTCGGGGTCGCGTTCTCCGTCTTTCGCGATTTGGATTATAGTTTTGGCGACGAGAAAGGCTGTTGAGATGTGCGGTCAACCACGTTTAACCGCTTCAACACTTTCTCCTGTGCGGTAGTCAGAGCCTTGATGTCCTCGGGGTCAAACGCCCCCCCACAACGTCCCATAGCCCCCGAATTGGCATTTTGCCAGCCTGTGAATGACCCAACGAGATTAGCTGATTCAATAAGCCACCTTCAGCGGCTTCTATCCCAATCCTCTTCGGCCTCACGCTCACGCTTGACCGCCGGTGCCGCCGGATTTTTTGACTTGATCCAGTGCAGTGGCGAGATTAGTTCCGGGAGCGGCCCTTATCGGCGGACCGGTTTGTCATGGCGCGAAAAGTCCTTTTCGGTTCAGTCTGCGTCTATACCTAGGTTTGTCACCCTAAGTCGTAGAGATCTTTCGGAGAGGGCACTTCTGCCGGGGACGCCATCCCGTTTTGTGCTTACTGAAAGTTCAAGAATTTTCGCTCTCATTGGCTAACCAGGTTTCAAGGCTAGCCAAAACTGTTCCGTCTTTGAGCTTCGCTGCAGCGCGAAGCGCCAACAGCTTTCGATTGACCTCGCGGGTATATCGTTGAACCTCACGCAAAGTCTTCCATCCGCCCCAGCGAGAGACCTTCCAGTTTCTCGGCAGCAAGCGAGCTGAGGAGGAAGAGCTTCTCGCTAAGACAGCGCGCCACATACTCCGCTGTCTGTTTTGCGAGCAGATCCACGAGACGCAATTCACGTTCATCACACCGGTGCGGCTTTTTGTAGTGCGTTGAAATCATGCCAAACACAGTCCCGCGACTGCTCACCAAGGGCACCGACAGCACCGCCCGCACGCCCGCTTGTAACATCACTTCCAGTGACGGTTTTCCCGCGAACACCGCGCTCTGCTGAACATCTTCTACGAGGACATGTTTACCGCGTTCCATAGCAGCGCCGCACGCAGAACTGTCGTCGCTCACGCGCTCGAAAAACTTGAGGAACGGCGGATCGAAGCCGCGTTGCACTGCAATCACGAGTGCCCTCGAGGGCGGATCAATTAACTGGATATTCCCCTTGTCGGCAGCGGTCAGGGCGATTGCTGCGTCGAGGATAGTCTTCAAACACTCGTGGAACTCGCTGCCCTCACGCACGCAACGCAGAGCGACCTCATACAGAAGCGTCATGTCTCGCAAATCGGTGGCAATTTGCGCGTGCCGTTTATTTTGCCGTTCACTCGCGTTCATGTGGGTCCATTAAACTTCGTCGAAGCACCGATTAGAGTGCGGAAAAATAAAACCCCGCCGGACGCGGGGCTAGTAATGACCCTCTGCGGCGAACTTTCGGAACGGGCCCTTCGGGGGGGGGACATGGGGGCTATCCCGGTCGCCTTGCAAGCGTAGTTTCCACCGGAACCAACGAGCAGACCATATACCGTCCGTTATATTGAGGAGGCGCGTTCCGGAGCATTCACTCCCGCCGCCAACTCTTAGCGAACGCCGCCATCGCGGCCTCGCGACTCTCGGCATAGCCGCGCGTCGGCGTTCGATCCTCGTGATGCCCGAAGGCCAATGTCCACATCCACGAGGCCCCGACCGGGGA
>VAZM01000031.1:514-12053 GCA_005883135.1 Alphaproteobacteria bacterium | reverse complement strand
AAGCTCTGCGACGCGTTCGCCGGCGCGATGACCGCCCCGTTCGTCATCGATCTCGGATTTTCCCGCAATGATTATGCCGCCATCGTCAAGGGCGTCGGTCTGGCGGCAACGCTGATCGGCGGGTTTGCCGGCGGGGCAATCGCGCGTGTCTATCCGTTGGCCGCGAGCCTTTGGATTGGTGCTTTTCTGCAGATGGCTTCGAACCTGATCTTCACCTGGCAGGCGTTCGTCGGCGTCAATCTTTGGGCACTGACGGTTACCATCATCGTGGAGAACTTCACCGGCGCCATCGGCACCGTGATCTTCGTCGCCTACCTCTCGGCGCTGTGCAACAATCCATTGCATACCGCCACACAGTATGCGCTGCTCACGGCGCTTGCCGCCGTCGGGCGCACTTATCTCTCCGCCGGGGTCAGCGCGCTCACGGCGCTGCCGAGCCTGGTGCTGCTGGTTTGGCTGCAGCAGCGCGGGCACTTTGCCCGCCTCGTCAAGCCGACCCGCATCGTGATGGACGACTAAGCGCCCCATTTGCTCTCAGCGCCTTCGGGTGCCGTTTCGGCGACGCCGAGCAGCGGGGCCGGCAGGCCTGATGCGGCGCTTGGGACGATATGGACTTGATGGGTTTACATCGAGGTCTACAATTTCGACGCAGCCCTGTGGCTGGGTATGCCTGGAGCCGACCCGCCATGGTCCATCATGCAGTCGGGCATCGTGGACCTTCGATAAGAATACGCAGCGCCAGTTACCGAATCGTGGTAAGCTTGACCTGCTTTTACCGCCGACCTGATAAGTAAGCGCCTTCTCTTGCCCCTGCGAGTGGCCAAGAATGATCGGGCAGAACTCGCGAGGATAGCCGTCGTACATGCAGACGATTTGCTTGCGCATGCGGATTGCTTGTTCGAACAAGTCGTAATTGCGGGTTTGCACGGTCTCTCTCGTAGTTTGATTGAGAGAGTTCATCTAAGTATCCATGCCAGGGTCGACCAGATGAGGGCGCTTCAGCGGTAAGACGGACATCCGCTGGCGATTGAGCAACAATCACGAGACATCCTAGATTAGAACGTGGTGCGCTGCCGGATCGCCGCCGCCAGCGTGCCCTCATCGAGATAATCGAGCTCGCCGCCGACCGGCACGCCATGGGCAAGGCGGGTCACCTTGACATTGGCGTCGTGCAGCAGGTCGGTGATGTAGTGCGCCGTGGTCTGGCCGTCGACCGTGGCATTGAGCGCGAGGATGACCTCGGTCACCGCCGGGTCATGGGCGCGCGACACCAGCGCGTCGATTGAAAGGTCTTGCGGACCGATGCCGTCGAGTGGCGAGAGAGTGCCGCCCAGCACGTGATACCGGGCGTTGATCGCTCGCGCGCGCTCGAGCGCCCAAAGGTCGGCCACGTCGGCGACCGCGACGATGACGGCGGGATCGCGCCGTACATCGGTGCATACCGTGCACGGGTTCTGGGTATCGATATTGCCGCACACCCGGCAGACTTCGATTTTTTCCAGCGCCGTCTGAATCGCGGTAGCGAGCGGCGCCATGATTTGATCGCGCTTCTTGATGAGAAACAGCGCCGCGCGCCGCGCCGAGCGAGGACCAAGGCCGGGCAGGCGGGCGAGCAGGGAAATCAGGCGCTCGATCTCGGGTCCGGCTGCGGCGGTGGACATCAGGCAACGAACAGCGACGTGCGCGAGGTTTACTGCACCGGGGTCGACGTCAGCGGCGCGCGCAGCGCCGCAATCAATTGACGCAAACCGAACAAGGCGCGCTGATCCTCGATGCCGGGAGCCATCTCCTCCATCGCGGTCTCGAGATAAGCCGTGAAGCGGTCCTTGTCGACCACTCCCTCCTGCACCAGGAAACGACAGGTCAGCACGTGACAGGCCAAAAATCCCGCGATCGCGGCCGACACAGCCTGCATGTCGATGTCTTTTTCCACGGACAACCTCCATCCGCCGCTGTTCCGCCGAATCTCCAGCGGTCAGACGGCGCTCAAAACAACTTCATTCCGGGCGGCAGCGGCAGGCCGCCGGCGACGCTTTTCATCTTTTCCTGCAACAGGGTTTCGGCCTTGCGGCGCGCATCGGCATGCGCGGCGACGATGAGGTCCGCCACGATCTCCTTCTCCGACGGCTGCATGAGCGTGTCGTCGATCGTTACCCCTTTCATCTCTCCCTTGCCGGAGAGCTTGACGGTGACGAGGCCGCCGCCCGAGGTGCCCTCGACCTCGATCTGGTCGAGTTCGGCTTGCATCGCCTCCATCTTGGATTTGAGCTCAGTCGCCTGTTTCATCAGACCGAGGAAATCCGCCATCGCTCATCTCCTGCCGCGCGCGTGCGCCATCGGACTGCTAAGCCTCAAGCTCGTGGTCGGGCGGAAGTTCCGCGTCCTCGGGATCGGCCGGCGGCATGCCCTCAGACGAAGCTGCGGCGCCCTCGCGCACGTCTACGATCTCGGCCCCGGGAAAGCGCGTCAGCACGGCCTGCACCAGCGGGGCCGCCGCCACGCCGGTCTTGAGCGCGGCTTGCCGCGCGTCGTTCTGCGATCGCACCGTCGGCTCGCCCTCCTCCGCCGATACGACGACCATCCAGCGCCGGTTCGTCCATTGCGAGAACTTGCGCGCCAGATCGTTGACCAACGTCTTTGCCGCGCTCGGCTCCAATGCAATCTCCAGCCGACCGTCCTCGCAACGCACCAGCCGTATGTCGCGCTCGAGCGCGAGCTTGACGCCGAGGTCGCGCTTCTGCGCCGCGAGCGCGATCAAATCCTCGAACCGCCCGATGGCCAACGCGGGAGGACTTGGCGGTGTCTCGGGCAGAGGCACGCGCGCCTCGCTCGATGGCGCGAGCGCTGCGCGCGGCGCGCCGCGCGAGATCTCGCCCCGCGGCACGTCCAAGCGTGGCGCCGAGGCAGCCGGCGCGGGCGCGGCGGCCGGAGCGCGCCCGCGCGACCCGCTTGCATTCTCGTCGAGCGAGCGGATCACCTCCTCGGGCGTCGGCAGATCGGCTGCATGCGCGATGCGCACCAGCACCATTTCCGCGGCGGCGAGCGGGCGGCCCGCGGCGTCGACCTCGGCAATGCCTTTGAGCAACATCTGCCACGTGCGCGAAAGCACGCGCATAGACAGCTTTTCCGCGCAAGCGCGCCCCCGCGCCCGCTCGATTTCGATCAGCGAGCGGTCCTCGGCCACCGCAGGCACGATCTTCACGCGGGTGACGAAATGGGTGAAATCGGCGAGATCGGTCAGCACCACCGCCGGATCGGCGCCGGTATCGTATTGCGCGCGCAGCTCGGCAAGCGCCGCGGCGATATCGCCGCGCATCAACGCCTCGAACAGCTCGATCACCCGGCCGCGGTCGGCAAGCCCCAGCATCTGCCGCACGTCCTCGCCGCGCACCGTCCCAGCCGCGTGCGCGATCGCTTGATCCAATAGCGAGAGCGCGTCGCGCACCGAGCCTTCCGCGGCGCGCGCGATCAGAGCAAAGGCGGCGGGCTCGACTTCGATGGCCTCGCGGCGCGCGATCGTCTCGAGATGCTTCACGAGCAGATCGGCGTCGACGCGGCGCAGATCGAAGCGCTGGCAGCGCGAGAGGACTGTGATCGGGACCTTGCGAATTTCCGTCGTGGCAAAGATGAACTTGGCGTGCGGCGGGGGCTCTTCCAGGGTCTTGAGCAAGGCGTTGAAGGCTGGCGTGGAGAGCATGTGGACTTCGTCGAGAATATAGACTTTGTAGCGCGCGCCGACCGGAGCATAGCGAACCGCCTCGTTGATCTGGCGCACGTCCTCGACGCTATTATGGGAGGCGGCATCCATCTCGATGACGTCGAGATGCCTGCTCTCCATGATCGCCTGGCAATGCACCCCGAGCACCGGCATGTTGATGGTCGGTCCGGTGATGGAGCCGTCGGGAGGCTCGTAGTTGAGCGCGCGCGCGAGAATGCGCGCAGTCGTGGTTTTGCCGACACCGCGCACGCCGGTGAGGATCCAAGCTTGCGGGATGCGGCCGGTTTCGAATGCGTTCGAAACGGTGCGCACCATCGCATCCTGGCCGATCAAGTCATCGAAGGTCGCTGGGCGGTACTTGCGTGCGAGCACGCGGTAGGACGCAGCGCCCGCCGGCCGATCGCTCGCCACCAGACCGGGCCCGGACTGCTTGGTGCCGTCGCTCATAATGCCATCCGGTCCGCCCGCTCGACGCCAAGTCTTCGCGTGTCGCATGGAGGGAAAGGTGGGAGGCTGACGAGCGACCCGAACCGCGCTCGTTAGGGCTGCTTCCTTCCGGACCTGACCCGGTTGGCGAGTGGCTCGTCCACCGCCAACCTCCCGCCTCTATATCGGCGCAACGCGACGAGAAAGCAAGCGGCGGCCAGGCGCGGTCCACCGCCGGTTCCTGCTTGCGCGGTCAAGCTGCGCCCGCCCGCTTGAGAAACGTCGCGATGGCCGCGAAGGCTTCGTCGCCTTGCTCGAACATGCCGGGAAAGAAATAGAAACCGTGCGGCATGCCCTCGCGAATGAAGTGCTCGACCGTTTTGGCCCCGGCCGCGCGCAGCTTCTGCGCGAAAGCGCGGTTGTCATCGACAAGCGGATCGGCCGTCCCAGTGGCGATGAACGTGGGAGGATAGTTCCGCAGGTCGGCTCGCGCCGGGCTCGCGTGCGGGTGCGCCCAGTACTTGCCGTGCACGAGATAAGCGCCGCGGATGTACCCGATGAAGGCGGTATCGTAGACGATGCCAAGCGGCGCCAGGCGCTCGAACGACTCGTGCTGTTCGAAGAAAAAGTCCGTAATCGGGGCGAGCAGCACCGTGGCTTGCGGCGGCGCCACGCCTTCGTCGCGCGCTTTGATCACGAGCGCAGCGGCGAGGTTACCGCCCGCGGAATCGCCTCCCATTGCAATTCGCGCGCCATCCCCGCCGAGCGTGGCGCCGTTCTTCTGCATCCACTGCAGTACCGCGAGACAATCGTCCATGCAGGCCGGAAACGGCCATTCCGGCGCGAGACGGTAATTCGCGCTCACGACCACCATCGCGTTTTCCACCGCTATCCTGCTCGTGATGTAGGCGGTGTCCTCCGATTGGCCGACGGTAAACCCGCCGCCGTGAAGATAGAGCATCATCGGATGCGCGCCGCCGCCGGAGGCCGAGGCCGGTGGGCTGAAGACCTGGCAGCGTATGCGGCCGGCCGGCGAAGGAACCGCGAGCTCCGAGACGCCGATCTCCGGGTAGAGCTCGGCGGCGCTCTTCGGCAGGTCCGCCGCTGCGATTGGCTGCTCCTGGCCGATATAGCCGGTGCGGACCGGGTGAATCATCAGGTCGCGCAAGGTCACCGGTGAGCGCATCTTGGCGAGCAGCCGGTACATGGGCGCGGCGGGGTCGGACGGATCGATCTTGGAAACGCCGGGCCCGTTCGGACGCTGGTCGACGAACGGCGCGGGATTTTGCGATGTATTGGCCGTACTCGCGGGCATGAGCTCGCTCCTAGGCTTGTGGCGTATGCTGGGCTCGCGCAGGGCCAGCATATATGCCACGTCGCGGGGTCGGAGCGCAGCGCAATGTTTTGGGCGCCGCGGATGCGCTTGCTTTGTGAACCTTCCACATGGCACAGCACGGCCGGGCCAGCGTCGATGGCCCGCTGGAACAATTGCATGTCGCCTCGCCCCGATCTCGGGCCCAAGCCGCGTCTCGGTTACGCCGAAAGCTCGCTCGAGCGCGCGACCGAGCGGCGCGCGGATGCCGCGGCGCTCGCGGCATCCGCGGACGACCAGCACGCGCGCACCTATCTCGTCGCCGGCGACTCGATCATCCTCAATCAGGCCGGCGCCGTTTGCGATCCTCTGTTCACATCGGCGCAAGCGCGCACGTTCGGCCGCACGTTGGAAACCGTCTTTCTCGGGCTGTGCGGCGACGCGCCGCGATTCGCGATCGCGCTCGAGCCGCAAGCCGCCGAAACGCTCAAAACGCGCGACGAATTGGTCCTGACCGATCTGCGCTCGATCGCGGTGCGCGGTCTGGTCGAGGCGGAGCATCTCGCGCCGCTCGCCGAAGGCAAGGCGCTGCTCAATTGGCACGGCCGGCATCGCTTTTGCTCGACGTGCGGGGCTGCGACGGATCTCGTCGAAGGCGGCTGGCGGCGCGATTGTCCGGTATGCCGGGCGCAGCATTTTCCCCGCACGGATCCGGTCGTGATCATGCTGGCGATCGCCGGCGAGCGGTGCGTGCTCGGCCGCTCGCATCGCTTTCAGCCAGGCATGTGGTCGTGCCTCGCCGGCTTCGTCGAGCCGGGGGAGGCGATCGAAGACGCCGTGCGGCGGGAAACGCGCGAGGAGGCCGGCATCGTTTGCGGGCGTGTGCGCTACTTCGCCTCGCAGCCGTGGCCCTTTCCCACCTCGCTGATGATCGGCTGCCATGCCGAGGCATGCTCGCGCGAAATCGTCATCGAGCGCGCCGAACTCGACGACGCCCGTTGGTTCGAGCGCGAGGAGGTCGCGGCTATGCTCTTGCGCCGGCATCCCGACGGCCTCACCACGCCGCCGCCCATGGCGATCGCCTATCACATCATCCGCGCCTGGGCGGAGGAAGAGGTTTCTTTCGATCCTTAATTCGCCACGCCCGCCCGTCCGCCCATAAAAAATCCGTTAGTCCGCGCTTTGCGTGTGCCGTCATATCGCCTTTCGGGGGTGAAGCAGAAATCTTCTGCTCGATCAGAGCATCACCGGTCATGACGCTTAGTGAAGCGCCTGGTGGAACAACCCCTAGCTGCCGGGATTCGTCTCGACGATCGGCTGTGACAAAATCCATAAACTGAGCATCGTGTAGCAGACCATAAGTAGCAAGAATGGGCCCTGACTGCGCAGGGCTATGGTCCGATCGCCAAACTCTGTCATGGCGATGAGATGTGCCACCCACACCGCGATGACATGCCCGACGACGATAGCAGTGATCGCGACGTACCACTGCAAGAGCGGCCCAACGAGTCCGATGTCCGGTCGATAGGCCGCGGTCCCGATCAAGTCCCAGCCGAAGCCGAATGGATCGGAGAGCAATGGAATAATGATTTGCCCGCCGTTGAAGAGGTAGGAGAAATAATGCGCGATATGATAGGCGATCGAGATCGGGAGCAGGCTGAAGACAAACCGTCGGCCAAGAACGAATGTCCCACCCCACTTGCTCCCGGTGCCGGCCGCCATGGCCTTGCATGCCGACAGGTACACCACACTAAACATCGCGATGAACAGTACGAAGCCGACGCTGCGCGCTAAGCGCAATGCCCCAGCCTCGCTCAAGTTGAACGCCGTCCATAACATCGAGTCGTCTGGGGCGTCGATGACCGCGATGTCCACCCGCGCCCATAGCGGGGTCTCTAGGATGCCGTCGAAAGTCACCGTAGCGAGCAAGACAATCACCAGCAGCATCAAGGCCGACGACGTGCCGTGATTTTTGAGAAGTCCGGCGGCAGGCAAGCGCAGCATCAACCCGTCGTCGCGGCGTCCGGTCGATACGACCGGCGCAAAGCGCGCGAATATTCCGAACATGATGCTGAACACCTCGGCGTGCTCGCGCCAAGTTTCGCGTCCGAATAAAAGCATGCCAAGCCAGGTCAGTCCGGAATAGAGCAGCATCGCTTCAGCGAGCCGCGCTGGAACGTCACGGCCCGCCCAGACCAGTTCCATCCAAGCAAACCCGACGAATAGGACGAGCGCGGGCCAGACATCGAGGCCGGCTGGGTAACGTAATCCAAAGGTCAAAAAGCGGCCGGGGCGCAGACGCGCGTAAGTTCGCTCGGCCGCTGCAAATAAAGTGTCCCAGGGATTAAGCACGCGCCAGACGTCCCCGATCAGCGCCGACAGCAATGAAATGGCGACCCAGCCTACGATCCAGATCGATGCGACGATGATATTGCGGAATGGCGTCTGCACGCCAAAAAGTCCCGCGGCGATCATCAGGACAAAATAGCCGACGGCAATGACTCGGACGATCAGCGCAATGCCGCTCGCCCATCGGCGCGAGCGGGGTGTCCGCAGCAAGGGCACCTGCGCAAACGCATGCGGTAGATGTGCGCTACGCAGACATATCGCGGCTACGATGAACGACAATGCAACTGTCGCGCCGGCGCCGAAAATGTAAAATGACAGCGGAATTGGCAGATCGTAGCGCTGCCCGAAGCCGTGCGCCTCCGCCGGCCCCGCCGGCAGACTGACGCTCACCAACGCGAGCAGCGCTATCAAACGCAGGATGAGACGAACAGGCACGGCTGCCTAACGGGGCTGGACTTCCACATAGAGCAGCGGTCGTCCCCCGCGATGGGGGCTCGCTTGCTCGCCCGCCCCATAACGGTGGGCCTCGAGCGGAAAACGACCAGCAATCTTGGCGTTGAATTCCACTTTGCCGGGAACGTTCGGCTGCAAAGAGAGCGACACATCATAACCGTGCAGATGCACCTCAGCCGCTTCATCGACGGTCAACACGATCTGCACCGAGTCCCCTTGAGTCACCCGGATGACATCTGCCCCCGCTGCCACCTTACGTTTCTGGATGGCCACTGCAAATTGGCGGACTTGCGAATTCTGCGCGTAAGCCGAGGCACCCAACGATGCGTCGAAGCTCGAATTGGACAGCGCCAACGTCAGGAGGCCGAACAAGATGACGGCGCCAATGCTGACGCAAGACCAAAGCACGGTAATGCGCAGATAGATCTTTGTCGCTAGCATCACGTTCAAATGTCGATCAGGCGCGCTTGGCTTTGATGCCGTGTAAACCGTGCGAGGCATCCTTCACGGTGAAGAAGATGACATCCCCGTCCTTGGTCGCTTTCCCGTGGTGAATGGTATTGGCCGGAATGTAGATGGCCGAACCGGGGCCAGCTAAGTGGCGCTGGCCGTCGACCGTCGAATCCATCGTGCCTTCAATCACGTAGACCCATTGCTCATTCGGATGCGAGTGCGGCTCGGCCCCCGTACCGGCCGGCATCCGCATCAGCGCGGCAATCATCCGCTCGCCCTCGACGCAGCCGCCGAACACGCTTGAGTAATTCGGCCCGCCCATGATCGAGTTGACCTTCGTCATGTCGAAATAATATTCGCCAGGTTCTGCGCGCTTCGCGCCGGGAGTGCGCGCTTGCGTCGTTGCTTGAATTTTCACGCTGTCGGCCATTGCCTTATATTCCTTTCGTTTGCTGGTCGAAATTCGACGGATTGCATCGACGCGTTTTTCTCATTTTGCAGCGAGGGCGCTCGGTTACTTGCTGTCTCGCCTGCGAGGCGGCGCACCCGCGAGCAGCGATGGTGGAATGAGCTCTGCGGTCATCCGCTTGTTCTTTTTGGACAAAATGTCGCGACCCGCCTTGTGGATGCGAATCCGCGCTTGATCCATGTGAATCTGCGCGGCGAGCCGCGCCGCCGAACTGTCCTTGCGGCGGATGGCATCGACGATGTCGAGATGCTCGCTCTCGACTTGGCGCGCGAAATCTTCGCGCAAAGCCTCGTTGCCGCGGCTCACACGCAGCGCCTGCAGCAGGAACTGACTAAGATAGTCGAGAAGGGCGGTGTAATACGGATTGTGCGAGGCGTCGGCAATCGCGCGATGAAAACCCATATCCGCGCGGGTACTGTCGCCGCGGACGCGCGCCGTTTCGGACGCGCGCGTGTAGGCTTTTTCAATCGCCACCATGTCCTTGCGCGTGCGTCGCTCGGCAGCAAGCGCAGCTGCTTCCGCTTCGATTCCCTTGCGCAGTTCGGCGATGAACAGAACCGACTCGAGACTCTTGCTGATCCCGGGGTCGAGGCGCAGTGAGCTCGTTTCCCAATCGCGCACGAACGCACCGCTGCCCTGCCGCGTGGCGACCAACCCTTCGTTCTTCAAACGCGCGATCGCCTCGCGGATGACGGTGCGGCTGACCCCGAATTGCACCGCCATGGTCTGCTCCGAGGGCAGACGCATGTGGGGCTGCAACTCGCCGGAGCGGATGCGGCTACCCAATTCGCGCGCCACCTCGTCGACCCGATTAAGGGCGGGAAGCCGCACCACATTGAGGTTGATCACGCTACCGGTCATATGTATGTTGTCTGACAAGTTGCCGGTCCTGTCAACGTTGGCGCGGCGCATTGCGAGCAAATTTAAAGATAAAAACTGGACCGGGAGATATCCGATGGCGATCAAACGCGGGCTGCTGGCGCTGCTGTTGCTCGTGACAGCCGCGTTGCCGGTCAGCGCTCAATACCCAAACAGGTCGATCCGGCTGATCATTCCCTTCCCGCCCGGCGGGTCGACTGGCTACGCCGCCAAGGTGCTTGCCGACGAACTTCAAAAAGTGCTCGGTCAACCCGTCACGCTCGATGTGAAGACGGGCAACTTTGGCATCAATGCGCTGAGTGAGTTAGTCGGACAATCCGACGCCTATACGCTGATGGTCGGAAGCGTGATCACCAATTCGATGACCCCGGTGATGCACCGCCAGGACATCAAATTCGATTACGACAAAGAAGTCATGCCGGTCACGCGGTTGGCGGACTTCCCCAGTGTCGTGATGATTGCTCCGGCGGCGTCCGCAACCACGTTGAAAGACTTCCTCGCCTCTCTGAAGGCAGGCTCGGGCAAGCTCACGCTCGGCACCGATTTCATCGGGACCTTCGTCGACGTTGACACTATCCAGCTGGCCAAGACGGCCGGTTTGAAGGTCGCTTATCATCCCAACCCGAATGGTGCCAATGGCATCCTGGCCGATCTGGTAGCCGGCAAGAGCAACATCGCGTTCCTGAACGTGGCAACAGCATCGGCAAACATCGGCAAGTTCAAACCGCTCGCCGTCACCGGCGCGCGTCGGCTGGCTAATTTCCCCGATGTGCCCACCATGACGGAGGCTGGCTATGCCGGGATCGGCACCAGCAACTGGCAGGGCTTGTTTGCCTCACGGCACACACCGCCCGACGTCGTCCAGCGAGTGCATCAGGCCGCGTTGAGCGCAATGCGTTCGCCAGAGGCCAAAGCGGCTTTCGACAAGGTGAATGCCGCGATTGCGACCAGCGCGACGCCTGCGAAGTTTGAAGACGAGATCAAGGCCGAAAGAGCAAGGTGGCAGGAATTGCAGCCGGAGGTGCTGGCGTTGCCGCAAGAATAATTCCGATCCCTTGGGTCACATGAGCCAGACCGATTAGCGCCCCAAGGAAACCTATCAATGACACGCCATCATTAGGGAGGATGGACATGACGAATCTTGACCATAACAAGAGACTGCGGCGGACGACTGTTGCGCTGGCCGCGCTCTTGGCGATGACGGTGGCAGCCGGCGCCCAGACCAGTAAGCCGGACACCGACACCACCAAGAAATTCGAGGCGGCGCAGAAGGTCGAGACGACGCCGGCCAAGGGACAATGGGAGGCCTCGACGCCATTCCCGATGCCGATGGAAGAACCGGTCGGCGCCGTGGTCGATGGCAAGTTCTACGTTATTCAAGGCCTGACTGACGGCGGCTTCCAACCGATGGGCGTGGTCTACATGTTCGATCCCGCGACCAAACAATGGACGAAAAAGAATCCGATGCCCGAGCCGCATG
>VAZM01000031.1:0-509 GCA_005883135.1 Alphaproteobacteria bacterium | reverse complement strand
CTGTGTGTTCGGCGGCTTCATGCGTCCTGGCAAGGATATTGCCTGGCAGCCGGTCAATAATGCCTGGGAGTACACGCCGGACACCGATACTTGGAAGGCGATCGCACCATTACCGACTAAGCGCGGCGGCGGCACCGCTATCTCGTACAACGGCAAGATCTATGTGATCGGCGGCGCGACCATCCTACCTGGCGCACCTGATCCAGCTATTCGCTTCGATGGCAAACCGCGCGACATGTGCGTCGGCGTAAACGAAGAATATGACCCCGCGACCAATAGCTGGCGCGCGCGAGCGCCAATGCCAACGGCCCGCAATCATTTCCTTGGCGCTGAAGTCGATGGAAAGATCTATGCCATCGGCGGCCGGCTCGGGTCGACCTTTATCACCCGCTCGAGCAACACCGACGTCACCGAGGGGTACGACGTGGCGCAGGACCTGTGGACGACCAGGGCGCCGATGCCAACAGCGCGTAGCGGCGTTGCCGGGGGCGTCTACAAGGGCAAAATCT
>VAZM01000471.1 GCA_005883135.1 Alphaproteobacteria bacterium | reverse complement strand
GTGATGCCTTTGGTCTGTCAGTGCACAGCCGCATGACCCGCCGGGGCATCGCCCGTCCGGGGAACCGCAGGCATAAACATGCGGCTAAAGGCTGGGATCACGAGTAGGCTGCAAAATGGCGAAAGAAACATCCCGCCGACGATTACACAGGCCAATGGCTGCTGAACCTGGGAACCGATACCCGTGGATACCGCTGCCGGGACGAGTCCGATGCAGGCGGAGAACCCGGTCATGAATACCTGCCGCATCCGAGTTTGACCTGCGTTGATAATTGCGTTTTCACTGCCCCTGCCTTGCTCGATCCCGCGGCGAATGTAGGAGACCAAGAGAATACCGTCCATCGCCGACACGCCGAACAACGAGATGAAACCCACGGCGGCGGAAACGCTGGCATTCAAGCCGGCGACGTAGAGGCCCAAAATCCCCCCGGCAACCGAGAGTGCGATCAGACTGTCTCGGATGGAATTGAACAGGCCGTACAGCAGCATAATTATCAGCAAAAGGCTGAGCGGCACGATGATGGCCAGCCGCTTCTTCGCCTCCACGAGGGCGCCGAATTCTCCCGTCCATTCCATCCTGTAGCCCGGTGGCAGCGGCACGCTCCGGGCAAGGTGGGCTTGTGCTTCGGCGACCGTGGAGCCCAGGTCTCGCCCACGCACGCTGTATTTCAGGGGCACGAAGCGTTGGCTGTTTTCGCGATAGATGTAGGAGGCGCCGCTCTCAAGGCTCACTTCGGCGAGGTCGGTCAGCGCGATATAGGTCGGGGGCGAATTCGTATCGCCATTGGGCACCGCGACGGGGACGGTGCGAATGGCGCTGACGTCGTCGCGAAAGCGCTCAGCCAGCCTTACGGTCAGGGCGAAGTGCATCTCGCCGTCGTAAACGCGCGTGATTTCTTGTCCGCCGATGGCGGCTTGCACGACCGCGTTGACGTCGCCGACCGAAATACCGTAACGCGCTGCCTTCGCGCGGTCTATTCGAATGATCAAATTCGGCTGTTCGATGAGGTTGAACGCCGCTGGGTCTGTTACGCCGGGCACCCGTGCAATTTGAGCCTTCACTGATTGGGAGAGGCGTTCCAGCTCGGCAAGGTCGCGTCCGAAAATCTTCACCGAATTCTCGCCCTTCACGCCGGACACCGCCTCCTCGATGTTGTCCTGAATGTATTGCGAGAAATTGAAATCGACCCCGAGGATTTCGCGATTGAGCCGTTCGCTCATCTGCGCGATCAATTTCTGCTTGGTCAACCCGCGCGGCCACTCGCTGAACGGCTTCAGCGGCACGAAGAATTCCGCGAGAAAGGAACCGTCAGGATCGGTGCCGTCCTCACCTCGGCCCTGCTCGGATAATACCGTGCGCACCGGATCGTAGCTGCGGATGATGTTGCGGATACGGGCAACGGTTTCCATGCCAGCGTCGAGCGTGATCGTTGGCGGCATCACCGCGCGAATCCACAGGTTACCCTCTTCAAGCTTGGGCAAAAACTCGGTGCCGAGCCGGGTGCCGAGCAGGCCGACGATGGCAAGAAATGCGAGAGCGATCGTTGCCGACAGACCGTAGTGACGCACAACCACCGGCAGGACGAATTCATAGGCCTTGCGGATCTGCCGTACTAGAAGCGTTTCGATCTCGTTCACCCTCTCAGGCAGCAGCAGCGACGCGATGACTGGCGTCACGGTAAAGGTGGCGATGACCGCGCCGAGCAAGGCGTAGGCGTAGGTGCGCGACATCGGGCCGAAGATTTGGCCTTCCACGCCTTGCATTGTGAACAGCGGCAGGAACGCTGCGATCGTAATCATCACCGAGAAGAAAATAGCCCGACCGACCTCAACCGCCGCTGCCAGGATGCGATGCAATTTCTCCGACAGCCGTGTCTCGCGGTCCGCGAGTTCGTGGCGGACCGCATGGGCGAGATGGCGAAAGATGTTCTCCACCATGATGACCGTCGCGTCAACAATGATGCCGAGGTCGATCGCGCCGATCGACAGCAGATTGGCGGATTCTCCACGCAAGACCGTGATGATCACGGCAAGGAACAACGCCACTGGAATGGTCGCCGCCACGATCAATGCGGAACGCAGATCGCCGAGGAACATCCATTGAACGACAAAGATCAGCACCACACCGAACAGCATGTTATTGAGAACGGTACGCACGGTGACTGCCACAAGGTCACCGCGGTCGTAGAAGGGCTCGATACGCACACCGGGCGGCAAGGTACCGTCGGCATTCATTCGTGCCACCGCATCTCGTACGCGCGCCACCACGTCCATCGTGCGCTCGAACTTCTGCATCAGCACGATGCCGGTCACGATGTCGGTCGTATCATCGCGTCCGGCGATGCCGAGCCGCGGGGTGAAACCGATCTGCATTTTGGCCACGTCAGAGATCATCACAGGAAGGCCGCCCTGCTGGCTCAGCACGATATTGCCGATATCCTCAAGCGTTCTCACAATTCCGACGCCGCGGACATTCACCGCCTGTTCACCCATCGCGATCGTCCGGCCGCCCACGTTGGCATTGTTGGTGGCGATCGCGTTGATAATCTGCGGTATCGAGACACCGAAGGCCCGCATGCGATTGAGGTCGATCTCGGCCTGAAATTCCTTAGTTTTGCCGCCGAGCACCAGCACGTCGGACACTCCCGGCACCAGGCGTAGCCTTCGCTCCACTACCCAGTCCTGCAACGTCTTGAGCTGCATGACGTCCATTTCGGCCGGGCCTTTGAGCTGGTAGCGGAAGATCTCGCTGATGGTTCCGGCCGGAGAGATCACCGGCTGAACGCCCTGCGGCAGGTCGGCCTCGCGCAACCGATTTATGGTCTGCTGGCGCACGAAGTAGTAGTCGCGGCCGTACTCAAACTGAAGCCGAATGAAACTGAGCGCGTAAACGGTGTTGGAGCGGATGTATCTGAGCCCGGGGGTACTGGCGATCGCAATCTCGATCGGGATCGTGACGTAACGTTCCATCTCCTCGGGCGACTGACCTGGCCGCTGCGCGATGATCTCGATGATCGGGGGCGCCGGATCGGGATAGGCCTCGATGTTCAGCGCGCTGAAAGCCACAAAGCCCAGCCCGAGAAACGCCACGTACGCGACCAGCACTAGCGGGCGCCGCAGCAGGCAGAAGGCAATCAGGCCACGCAGCACGGGTGCTTTGATCGGCTCACGGATGGATTCGGTGCAAATTGGTAGCTGCCATTGCGTCGTAGGCAATCGGGCCGAACGTCGCATGAGCATGGTGGGAAAAAATATTTGACCAGTGCTGCTGCGCTGCAGGAATTCGATCCAGGTTATGACTGCAGCCGGTCACCTTCGGCCATTCGGCGATGTCGCCTCCAGCCGCATAACCGCTTTGACGCTCGAAGGGGACGTGTATGTCGGTAAAGTCTGAGAGGTGCCATAACCGGCTGTGAGGCAACGCAGCAAAAACAACCCTTACTCGATGGCCTCGTCGGCAAGCCCGAGTAGTTTATCAGGCACGGTGAGGCCGAGCGCCTTCGCCGTCTTGAG
>VAZM01000470.1 GCA_005883135.1 Alphaproteobacteria bacterium | reverse complement strand
GTTGCCGGCCTCCGAACGATAAAGCTCGATCTCAGTGCTGCCGACAAAGAACGTCGCGCGCTCGCCGTCGTCGGCAAGCTTGGTCCAGGCGGGCGTGTCGGGCGCGCCGCTGAACGCACTGACCGGACGCCACAGATAATCGCTCCACGGCCCGGCGCCTTTGCTGCGCTCGGCGACCACGCCGACACTGATGGTTTTGGCCGGTGCGATGATGCTCAAGTTACAGCCTCAAGATGTTTAATCGGCAAGCCGGTAACGAGATTTTGCGGCTTCATCCGGATCAGATGTTCGCGCGTCATCGCCAGCACAAGATAAACCGGCTCGCCGCTCACTTTATCGAGCACAAGCCGCGGCTCGCTGAAATTCAAACGAAACAAGCCGACCACGCGGCTGCGTGCGACCGCCGGCGACCCGCCCTACATCCTGGCGGGCGCTACCGCCGATCCGGCCGAAGGCGAATCCTGGGTTGCGCTCGGCACCGATCTGGTCGATTCCGTAGTCATGCCGAAGGCGGTCGAAGCGCTGGTCGCCGATTTCGTGGCCGAACATCATGTCGCGCAGCCATTTCAGAAGCGCCAGCGCGATCGTGCCAATCCCGAAGGCATGGCGCGGCGTGCGCCGGAAGGCCATAATCGCAAGCCGTAAGATCGAAGCTCATGAGCGAAGACGAAAACTTTCTGGCGCGTTGGTCTTCCCGCAAGCTGGCGAGCCGAACGCCGGCAGCGGCGAGCGAGGCTCCGCAGCGGCCGCGCGAGGACGGTGTGGAGAATGCTGCGGTTGCCGCGCCGGCAAAAGACGCAGCAACGCCGGCGCCCACGCCGCCAGATCAGTCGTTCGATCCGGCACAGTTGCCGCCGCTCGATTCGATCGGCGCCGACACCGACATCACCGCATTCCTGCGCCGCGAGGTGCCGCCCGAACTCACTCGTGCGGCACTTCGCCGCGCTTGGACCTCCGATCCGGCGATCAAAAACTTCGTCGGGCTGGTGGAGAACGGATGGGACTTCAACGATCCCACAGCCATGCCGGGCTTTGGCCCGATCACCCCGGAAGAAGTCGCACGGCTTGTCGGCAACCTCGTCGCCGCCTTGCCTGAGGCGATGCCCCGCGGTGAAGCCAAGGACCTCTCGACCAGCGACAAAAACTGCGAGCTCGCGGGCAACGCCCCGTCCGCACAGCCGCTTGAGGCCGCGCCCAAGGCGGCCGACCCGGCTTGCGACAGCCGCAATGACGCAGCGCAGCAAAATGAGACGGGCAAACCGGCTGAGGGCTGACGACCAGTGCATCGTACTGCGGCGTCACGCGCCCATTCATGTTTGCGATCACATTTCGGTGACACGGCGAGGGCGAATCCCTCGGCTTTCTGGGGCCTTCATAGCCTCAAGCTATTGACCCCAGCTTTGGCGCAGCGATAGCCTTCGCAGAACTTAAAACCCTGCTTGCGTCAACGGGCTGCGGCGCGATCCAGGACCAATAAAAATCCATGCGAACCATGGCTGACCGGGGACTCCAGGAGGCTCTTCGCGCTGTCGGTGGCGTCACCGAGCTGGCGCGCCGGATCGGCATTTCTCAGCCGTCGGTTTCGAATTGGAGCAGAGTCCCCGCCGAGCGCGTTCTGCAGGTCGAGAATGTCAGCGGCATCGCCCGCACGATTTTGCGCCCGGATCTCTACGCCGGCGCAGCCGGGGACGAGGTCTCGCGCGGTCGCGCGCAGGAATATGCGTTGTTAGCGCGATTGCTCAGATATTCCCCCGATGCGGCCTTGCTCAAGCAGATCGCCCAGTTGCGCGGCGACGAGACCGCGCTCGGGGCCGCGCATGACGACTTGGCCGAAGCGGCCAGGCGCGCGAATGCAGCCGAGGTCGAGCGCGAATTCTTCGAACTGTTTGTCGGAATAGGCCGCGGCGAGCTTCTGCCTTACGCGTCTTATTATGTCACCGGCTTCCTGCACGAACGGCCGCTGGCGCGCTTACGTCAGGATTTGAGCCGCTTCGGTATCGTCCGCGCCGAGGGCGTCGCCGAGCCTGAGGATCATGCCGGCATCTTGTGCGAGATCATGGCCGGTCTCGCCTGCGGGCAACTGCCGGCGGCGGAAGAAGCCGGCCACACAATATTCGAGAACCACATGGCGCCATGGATGGGCCGCTTCTTTGCCGATCTAGAACATGCGGAGGCCGCAGAATTCTACAAAACCGTCGGCACAGTGGGCCGCGTGTTCATGGAAATCGAAGCGGAGGCATTCGCGCTGCCGCTGTGAGCGGCGCATGCCGACGATGAGCGTCTTTTAGGAGGACTGGCGATGAAACGGGACAGCAAAGCCAAGATTGACCGCCGCGATCTTCTGCGTGTGCTCGGCGTGAGCGCCGGCGCAGCGGCAAGTCCTGTTGCTCTGATGGGTGAAGCGCAGGCCGATGCGGGAACCAGCGATGAAAAACGCAAGACCCGCTACGACGCCAATTCCGAAGACGTGAAGGCGTTCTATCGCGTCAATCATTACCCGAAGTGAGGGAGGCACACGTGCTCGTCAAGAAATCGGACCGTCAGGCGCGCCGCGGCTCTCTCGCAAGCCTCGCCGCCAACAGCACCGCGCTCGATCGCCGCGCCTTTCTGCGCCGTTCGGGAATAGGCGCCGGCAGCCTCGCCGTTCTCGGCACCATGCCGCTCGCGAGCGTTCGCCAAGCGGAAGCCGCCGCCGCCGGACCGCTCAGCGCCGGCGCGATCGTTCGCAAAAGCATCTGCACGCACTGCTCGGTCGGCTGCACTGTCACCGCCGAAGTGGCAAATGGCGTTTGGATCGGCCAGGAGCCGAGCTGGGATTCGCCGATCAATCGCGGCTCGCATTGCGCCAAAGGCGCTTCGGTCCGCGAACTCGTCAGCGGCGAGCGGCGGCTGAAATA
>VAZM01000489.1 GCA_005883135.1 Alphaproteobacteria bacterium | reverse complement strand
GCGTGCATCTCGCCTTCCACCGCCAAGTCGGGCGCCTGCTGCTGAATAAGCGCCAGCGCGGCGCGCATCTTGCCGGCGGACGGCGAGTCCGCGCTGCCGAAGCTCGAGTGCGAAAGCAGCGCGACGCTGGGCACGAGGCCAAAGCGTCGAACCTCCTCGGCAGCGAGCAGGGTGAGCTCGGCGAGTTGCTCCGGTGACGGATCGAAATTCACGTAGGTATCGCACATGAAGAGCGGACGCCCGCCCAAGATCACCATGTTCATGGTGCCCAGCGTGCGCACGCCCTCGCGCAGGCCGATGACCTGGCGCACATAGTTGAGGTGCTCGGCAAAAGCCCCCGATGTCCCGCACAGCATGGCATCGACATCGCCGCGGCGCAGCAGCATCGCTGCGATCAGCGTCGAGCGGTTGCGCATGCCCTCGCGCGCCAGCGTCTGGGTCACGCCGCTGCGGCGCACGAGGTCATAATACTCGCGCCAGCTTTCCTCATACCGGCGATCGTTTTCAAAACAGACGATCTCGCAGTTGCGACCGTCCTCCAGGCGCAACCCCAGGGACTCGATGCGGGGATTGATGACGTCGGGACGCCCCACAAGAACGGGTCTTCCGAGACTTTCGTCGACGATGAGCTGCGCCGCACGCAGCACGCGATCGTCTTCACCCTCGGCCAGTGCAATCTGCTTCTGCGCGACCTTGGCCGCTGCGAAGACCGGCTCCATGCTCGCGCCGGAATGGTACATGAAGCGCGCCATGGTTTGCCGGTAGGCTTCGAGGTCGGCCAGCGGGCGGCTCGCCACGCCGCTCTCCATCGCGGCCTTGGCTACCGCCGGCGCGATGCGCTCGATCAGGCGCGGATCGAACGGAGTGGGGATTAGGTAGTTGGGGCCGAATTGGAGACGCTGATCCCCATAGGCGGTGGCGACAACATCCGATAGCTCCGCGTGCGCCAGACTGGCGATGGCACGAACGGCGGCCGATTTCATCGCCTCGTTGATGGTCGTTGCGCCGACATCAAGGGCGCCGCGGAACAGGAAGGGAAAGCATAGGACATTGTTGACCTGGTTTGGATAGTCCGAACGACCTGTTGCAATGATGGCATCGGGGCGCACCGCCTTGGCTTCTTCCGGCAAGATTTCCGGCGTCGGGTTGGCCAATGCCAGGATCAGCGGGTCCTTCGCCATGCGCTTGACCATGTCCGGCTTGAGCACGCCGCCGGCCGACAGCCCAAGAAAGATGTCGGCCCCCTCGACGATGTCCCCCAGGGTGCGCGCGGAAGTCGGCCGCGCATAGCGCGCCTTGATCGCGTCCATTCCTTCGGGGCGGCCCTCGAACACGACACCTTTCGCATCGGTGACGAGAATGTTTTCCATGCGAACGCCGAGGCTGACGAGCTGGTCCAGACAGGCGATGGCCGCCGCACCGGCTCCGGAGCAGGCGATCTTCACGTTGCTGATGTTCTTGCCGACCAGCTCGAGGCCATTGAGGACGGCCGCCGCGGCGATGATTGCGGTGCCGTGCTGATCGTCGTGGAACACCGGTATCTTCATGCGCTCCCGCAGCGCCCGCTCGATGTAGAAGCACTCCGGCGCCTTGATGTCCTCGAGGTTGATACCGCCGAAGGTCGGCTCCAGGCTGGCCACGATCTCGACCAGCTTGTCTGGATCGCTCTCGTCCACCTCGATGTCGAACACGTCGATGCCGGCGAACTTCTTGAACAGGCAGCCCTTACCTTCCATCACCGGCTTGCCGGCGAGCGCCCCGATATTGCCGAGGCCCAGTACGGCGGAGCCGTTGGTGATTACCGCAACCAGGTTGGCGCGCGACGTCAGCGTGGCCGCTTCCTTCGGGTCGTCGCGGATAGCGAGGCACGCGTAGGCGACGCCGGGCGAATAGGCGAGCGCGAGGTCGCGCTGATTCACCAGGCTCTTGGTCGGCGTGACGGAGATTTTTCCCGACGTCGGCACGCGATGATATTCCAGTGCGTCGCGGCGCAGCTGTTCTTCCATCATGTCCTCCCACTGTCTCTCGTCGCGCAGACGCGACTCGCTATCTCTTCCTGGCGGGCGGCAGATCCGTGCACACGCCCTCGAACAGTTCCGCCGTCATGCCGATGGATTCGCACAAAGTCGGGTGCGGATGGATAGTCTTGCCGACGTCGACCGGGTCGCATCCCATCTCCACGGCGAGGCAGACCTCGCCGATCAGGTCGCCCGCATGGGTGCCGACGATGCCGCCGCCGAGCAGGCGGTGATTGGCCTCATCGAACAGCAGTTTGGTGAAACCCTCGTCGCGCCCGTTGGCGATCGCGCGACCCGATGCCGCCCACGGAAACACGGCCTTGCCGTATTTGATGCCTTGCGCCTTGCATTGCTCCTCGGTCACGCCCGCCCAAGCCACCTCCGGATCGGTGTAAGCGACCGAAGGGATCTGGCGCGCCTCGAACACGCTGTTCTTGCCAGCCGCGGTTTCCGCCGCGACATGTGCCTCATGCACGGCCTTGTGCGCCAGCATCGGCTGGCCAACGATGTCGCCGATGGCAAAGATGTGCGGCATGTTGGTGCGCATTTGCTTGTCGACTGCGACGAAGCCGCGGTCGCTCACCGCGACGCCCGCCTTCTCGGCGTCGATTTTCTTGCCGTTCGGGCTGCGCCCGACCGCGACCAGCACCATGTCGTAGAGCTGGGGCTCAGCCGGTGCCTTCTCGCCCTCGAAGCCGACCTTGATGCCGTCCGGTGTCGCCTCTGCCGACACCATCTTGGTCTTCAACATGACCTTGTCGAAGCGGCCCGCGTTCTTCTTTTCCCACACCTTGACCAGGTCGCGGTCGGCACCGGTCATCAGTCCGTCGAGCATCTCGACCACGTCGATGCGCGTCCCGAGCGTCGAGTAGACGGTGGCCATTTCGAGTCCGATGATACCGCCTCCGATCACCAGCATTGACTTGGGAATCTGTCGCAGTTCTAGGGCGCCGGTCGAATCCACCACGCGGGGGTCGTCCGGAATGAACGGCAGTTTGATGGCCTGCGAACCGGCCGCGATGATCGCCTTGTCGAACTTGACGACCTGGCGCCCGCCGCCGTTGTTTGCAGCGACTTCGAGGTGGTAGGGGTCGAGAAATCTTCCGACGCCCTGCAACACCGACCGGCGAGACCGCCGGTCAATTTGCTGACCACCTTCTCCTTGTGGGCGCGCAGCTTTGCAATGTCGATCTGCGGCTCGGAAAAGGCGATGCCGTGCGCGACCATTGCCTTGACTTCGTCCATGACAGCAGCGGTATGCAGCAGCGCCTTCGAAGGGATGCAGCCGACATTGAGGCAGACGCCGCCGAGCGTCGGATAGCGCTCCACCAGCACCGTCGTCATGCCGAGATCGGCGGAGCGGAACGCCGCCGAATAACCGCCCGGTCCGGCGCCGAGGACCAGCATGTCGCATTCGACGTCGGCGGCCCCCGAATGTCTGGCCGCCATGGGGACTGGCGCAGCCGGCGCGGTCGCCGGCCCGCGGGCTGCCGTGGGCGCGGCCGGAGCTGCGCCGGCGACCCCGGTCTCCAATGTCAGGATCAGGCTTCCGGCACTGACCTTGTCCCCGACGGTGACTT
>VAZM01000030.1:3653-14905 GCA_005883135.1 Alphaproteobacteria bacterium | reverse complement strand
GAGGGACCCGAGCCGGGAACACTGATCCAACACTTCAAGGACGATGCGACCGCCTTCAACGCGAAGAAGCACGACGTGATCGAGGGCAAGGGCGTCCTCAACAATCGTATCTCCGAATACGTGTTCCAGCATCTGAACGACATCGGCGTGCCGACCCACTTCATCCGGCGGCTCAACATGCGCGAGCAGTTGATCCGCGAGGTCGAGATCATTCCGCTCGAAGTTGTCGTGCGCAACGTCGCGGCGGGGTCGCTGTCGCAGCGGCTCGGGCTCGAGGAAGGCACGCAGCTGCCGCGCTCCATCATCGAGTTCTATTACAAGAACGATCAGCTCGGCGACCCGATGGTGTCCGAGGAGCACATCACCGCGTTCGGCTGGGCCACGCCGCAGGAGATCGACGACATCATGGCGCTCGCCATCCGCGTCAACGATTTCCTCTCCGGGCTGTTTCTCGGGGTCGGCATCCGTCTCGTCGACTTCAAGATGGAGACCGGCCGCCTGTGGGAGAACGACCTCATGCGGATCGTGGTGGCGGACGAGCTATCCCCCGATTCCTGCCGGCTGTGGGACATCAAGTCGAACGAGAAGCTCGACAAGGACCGCTTCCGCCGCGATCTCGGCGGCTTGGTGGAGGCCTACACCGAGGTTGCCAAACGCCTCGGCATCATGAGCGAGGGCGAGCGGCCGCGCGGCATCGGGCCGGTCCTGGTCAAGGGGTGATCCTTCGCCGTCGACACGTCTGCTCACCTGCGTGCACAGGGCAGCGTTGCGCCCGTGTGGTCGGCTTGCGGCTTGAGCGAATCGCACCATATCGATACGCGCAAGGCTAGGCCATGAAGGCGCGCGTCACCGTCACCCTCAAATCCGGCATCCTCGATCCCCAAGGCAAGGCGATCGAGGGCGCGCTCAAGTCGCTCGGTATCGCCGGCGTGGCGAGCGTGCGGCAGGGCAAGGTGTTCGACATCGAGATCGAGGGGCGCGACCGCAAGGCAGCGCAGGCTGCGCTCGAGCAGGCGGCCGACAAGCTCCTGGCCAATAGCTTGATCGAGAATTATCAGGTCGAGCTCAAATGATCGCGTTGCGCGCCGAGATCGAGCCGATCGTGGCGCAAGCTGCGCGCGGGCGCGCGCTGCCATGAACTCGGCGGTCGTCGTCTTTCCCGGCATCAATCGCGAACGCGACATGGCGCGCGCGCTCCGCCTCGCCAGCGGCTGCGAACCAGCGATGGTTTGGCATGCCGATACCGCCTTGCCCGGCGGCACCGACCTCGTCGTGGTGCCGGGTGGCTTCTCCTACGGCGACTATCTGCGCTGCGGCGCGATCGCGGCGCGCGCGCCGATCATGGACGCAGTGCGCGCCCACGCCGGGCGCGGCGGCCTCGTGCTCGGGGTGTGCAACGGGTTCCAAATCCTGTGCGAAGCGGGACTCCTGCCGGGCGTGCTGATGCGCAATACGGCGATGAAATTCATCTGCCGCGACGTCTATCTGCGCATCGAGCGCTCCGATACGCCGTTCACCCGCGGCTACAATGCGGGCCAGGTGATTCGCGTGCCGGTCGCCCACGGCGAGGGCAATTACATCGCCGATGACGCCACCATCGCGCGGCTCGAGGGCGAGGGCAGGGTGCTGTTCCGCTATGCCGATCCCGGCGGCGCGCTCGACCCGGCGTGGAACGTCAACGGCGCAACCAATGCCATCGCCGGCGTACTCAACGAGGGCGGCAACGTGCTCGGCCTGATGCCGCACCCGGAGAACCACGTCGAAGCTGTGCTCGGCCCGACCGACGGACGCGGCCTGTTCGCCGGCCTCGTCGATCACTTCAAGCAGGCGGCATGATTGCGGGTGACCGCGGTCTTCCAAATCGCGCTTCATGCGTCAACGACACTAAATCCACTGCCATGGCGCCGACATCCAATAAATCGTCCACGCGGGCGCGCAAGAAGCCGCCGGCGCCGAGACCCAAGCGGCGGCCGAAGGCGGGCAAGCGGGCGAAGGTCAGCCCCGCGCTCATTGCGGCGCATGGCCTGACCGCGGAGGAATACCAGCGCATTCTCGCCCTCATGGGCCGCGAGCCCTCGATCACCGAGCTCGGGATTTTCTCGGCGATGTGGAACGAGCATTGCTCGTACAAGTCCTCGAAGATCCATTTGCGCATGCTGCCGACGAAAGCGCCGTGGGTCATCCAGGGACCTGGCGAGAATGCCGGCGTGATCGATATCGGCGATGGGCTCGCCGTCGTGTTCAAGATGGAGAGCCACAACCATCCGAGCTACATCGAGCCCTATCAAGGCGCGGCGACCGGAGTGGGCGGCATCTTGCGCGACGTCTTCACCATGGGCGCGCGGCCGATCGCCTGCCTCAACGCGCTCTCGTTCGGCGCGCCGACGCATCCGCAGACGCGGCATCTCCTCGCCGGCGTGGTCGCCGGCATCGGCGGTTACGGCAATTCCTTCGGTGTGCCCACCGTGGGCGGCTCGGTGCGCTTCCACACCCGCTACGACGGCAACTGCCTGGTCAACGCGATGGCGGTCGGCCTCGCGCCGCGGGACAAGATTTTCTACGCCGCCGCCTCCGGCGTCGGCATGCCGATCGTCTATCTCGGCTCCAAGACCGGCCGCGACGGCATCCACGGCGCCACCATGGCCTCGGCCGAGTTCGGCGAAGGCACCGAGGAAAAGCGTCCCACCGTCCAGGTCGGCGATCCGTTCGCGGAGAAACTGCTGCTCGAAGCCTGCCTCGAGATCATGGCGAAGGACTGCGTGATCGCCATCCAGGACATGGGCGCGGCGGGGCTCACCTGCTCCGCCGTCGAGATGGGGGCCAAGGGCGATCTCGGGGTCACGCTCGACCTCGACGCCGTGCCCTGCCGCGAGAGCGGCATGAGCGCCTACGAGATGATGCTGTCGGAGAGCCAGGAGCGCATGCTCATGGTGCTCAAGCCGGAGAAGGAGCGCGAGGCCGAAGCGATCTTCAGAAAGTGGGGCCTCGACTTTGCCGTGATCGGCAAGACGACGCCGACCAAGCGCTTCGTCGTGCGCCACGGTGGGAACGTCATGGCCGACCTGCCGATCAAGGAACTGGGCGACGAGGCGCCGGTCTACGACCGCCCGCATGTCGAGTCGCCGAAAAAGCCGGTCCTCACCGCGGCCGACGTGGCGCCGCCGGTTGCGACCGCGGATGCGTTGCTGCGGCTGATCGGCTCTCCCGATCTGTGCTCGCGGCGCTGGGTGTGGGAGCAATACGATCACGTGATCCTCGGCAACACCGTGCAGCGGCCGGGCGGCGACGCCGCGGTGGTGCGCATCAATGACGGGCCGAAGGCGCTCGCGCTCACCACCGACGTGACGCCGCGCTATTGCGAGGCCGATCCGTTCGAAGGCGGCAAGCAAGCCGTGGCCGAGGCTTGGCGCAATCTCACCGCGGTGGGGGCGCGGCCGCTGGCGCTGACCGACAATCTCAATTTCGGCAATCCCGAGCGGCCGGAGATCATGGGCCAGCTTGTCGGCGCGATCCACGGCATCGCCGATGCCTGCGAGGCGCTCGAGTTCCCCGTCGTGTCGGGCAATGTCTCGCTTTACAACGAGACCAACGGCCGCGCGATTCTGCCGACGCCGACCATCGGCGGCGTGGGCCTGCTCGAAGACTTCACCAAGTCGACGAGCCTCGCCTTCAAACGGGAGGAGGAGGCCATTTTGCTCGTCGGCGAGACCGCGGGCTGGCTCGGCCAATCGCTCTATCTGCGGGATATCTGCGAGCGCGAAGAGGGCGCGCCGCCCCCGGTCGACCTTGCCGTGGAGCGCGCCAACGGCGACTTCGTGCGCGCGCTGATCGCTGAAGGCATCGCCAGCGCCGCGCACGATGTGTCCGACGGCGGGCTTCTCCCCGCGATCGCGGAGATGGCGATGGCCTCCGGCATCGGTGCCGAGCTCGATCGGCCGCCGGTTGCGGCGCACGCCTTCTGGTTCGGCGAGGATCAGGCGCGCTATGTGGTCACGGTCGCGCCGGGGGTGGCCGAGACGGTGCTGGCGCGCGCGCGCGCCGCCGGCGTTCCCGCGCGGCAGCTCGGCCTCACCGGCGGTGACGCATTGACGCTCGAAGGCGAGCGCCCCATTCTGGTGGCAAAACTGCGCGAGCGCTTCGAGGGATGGCTGGCGGCTTATATGGCCGGCGAGCCGGCCTGAGGCGGGAGAGACGCCATGGCGATGGCTGCGAGCGATATCGAACGGTTGATCAAGCTGCGTATTCCCGATGCCGAGGTGACGATCCGCGACCTTGCCGGCGATGGCGACCATTACGCCGCCACCGTGCTTGCCGAATCGTTCCGCGGCAAATCGCGGGTGCAGCAGCATCAGATCGTCTATGAGGCGCTCAAAGCCGAGATGGGCGGCAAGCTGCACGCGCTCGCCCTGCAGACCGGGACACCGGAGCGCTGATGCGCCGCGCCGTTAAGAGCGGAACGATTGCCGCCCCGGTTGCGCTCATCGCGCTGACCGGGCTCGCCGCCGCGCAGTCGCCGGAGCGGGTCAAGACGCTGGCGCCTCCCGGCGCGATCAAGACGACCGGGACCTGGAGCCTCGGCGCGCGCGCCGGCGACTTCGTCTACGTGGCCGGCATGCGCGGGATCGACCCGGCGACCAACACGCTCGTTCAGGGCGAGGAGGCCCGCATTCGCCAGGGCTTTCTCAACATGCGCACGATCGCCGAATCGGAGGGGGCGAGCCTGCGCGACTGCGTGCGCATCGTCGTCTATGTGACGGACATGTTTCGGTTTCGCCCGCTGGTCAACAAGGTGCAGGAAGAGCTGTGGGGCAACGGCCCCTATCCGCCGCGCACCATCGTCGAGGTCCACCGCCTCAATCAGGACGACATTTTCGAGGTCGAAGGCACGTTCTACGCGCCGGTGAAAAAGTGACCGGTCAAGCGCCGGCGGCCCTTGGGCTCGCGGCCCGGCTACGCTACATATAGCGCGAGAAGGGGTGCGGCGCGCCGAGACGCGCGGCCGCCGGAACAAGAGGCATTCCATGGCGATCGAACAATTCATTGAGAATGAGGTCAAAGCCAACGACGTGGTGCTGTTCATGAAGGGCACCCCGCAGTTCCCGATGTGCGGATTTTCCGGGCAGGTGGTGCAGATCCTCGATCACATCGGCGTGAGCTACAAGGGCCTCAACGTGCTCGACTCGGACGATCTGCGCGATGGCATCAAGTCCTATTCCAATTGGCCGACCATCCCGCAGCTTTACGTGAAGGGCGAATTCGTCGGCGGCTGCGACATCGTGCGCGAAATGTTTCAGGCGGGCGAGTTGCAGGGCCTGCTGAAGGAGAAGGGCGTGCCGCTCAAGGAACGCGCTTCGACCTAACGCTTCATAACTGGGCCGCCGGCATCACCCCGCGCGCGAGCGCTATCAGCAGCGGTTCGCCCTGAGCGAGTGCGCCCGCAGATTAGCGTGAATAGAACTCGACCACGAGGTGCGGCTCCATCTGCACGGGATAGGGCACCTCGGTGAGCTGCGGGATGCGCGTGAGCTTCGCCGTCATTTTCGAGTGGTCGACCTCGATGTAATCCGGCACGTCGCGCTCGGCCAAGCTGACGGCCTCGAGCACGATCGCCAGCTGTTTCGATTGGTCCTTCAGTTCGATGACGTCGCCGAGCTTGACGCGATAGCTCGGGATGGTCACGCGCCGGCCGTTCACCTTGATATGGCCGTGGCTGACGAACTGGCGCGCGGCGAATACCGTGGGCACGAGCTTTGCCCGGTAGACCATGGCGTCGAGCCGGCGCTCGAGCAGCGCGATCATGTGGGCTCCGGAATCGCCCTTCATGCGGATCGCCTCGGCGTAGATGCCGCGGAATTGGCGCTCGGAGATGTTGCCGTAATAGCCCCGCAGCTTCTGCTTGGCGCGCAATTGCACGCCGTAGTCGGAGAGCTTGCCTTTGCGGCGCTGGCCGTGCTGGCCGGGACCATATTCGCGGCGGTTGACGGGGCTCTTCGGGCGGCCCCAGACGTTCTGCCCCATACGGCGGTCGATCTTGTATTTCGCCTCGTGGCGCTTGGTCATCGCGTCCTCTTGTCTTGGTTGTTCGAGGATCGCGCCCTCCTCTGTCCCGGCCTGCCGGAACCGACAGGTCTTGGCCGAAGCGCCGGTCAAGACCGCAGGTCGCGAAACGCAGCGCAGGCCCGAAGGCCCGCGCGGCGCCGGGGTTCTAGGGGCAAAGCGGCATCAAGTCAAACCCGCCTCGTCGGGCGAAAGACCACGACATCCCTGGGGACAGCAGCGCGTCGGGGCGGGCGACGGTCTTACTCGATCTCCTGATAAACGTCGATTTCGACGGACCCGGGAAACAGCGACCGCCACGTCTGCAGCGAGGCCTGCATGCGCGGATCGCTGGCGACGCGCTGGCGGTTGAGCTCGATGAGCTCGTGCGTCTCGTACTCGATTTCGTGCACGAACCGCGCCGGGTCGTCGACGTTTTGCAGGAGGCGCATGCGCCGAGCGCCGAAGGCCTCGTAGAACGGCGCCGTCGACTTCAACAGCGAGACGAGCTGGTCGGAATTTGCCGTCGGCAGCGTGAATTTGAACTGCACGGTTCGCCGCACCGTGTGTGAATCGTTTGCCATTGTATGCGCCCCTCCGCAGGACCTTGAGCCGAAGCGATGCTAAAGGGGTTTTCGCCGCGTTGAAATCAGAAACCGCGGCCGCGGAGCGCTCGGTCGCACGTCCTGGGCTCAGTCAGCAATGCCGAAACGCGTGAGCGCCGCCGCGAGTGCGGCCGAAGACGGGCGACCGGAGGTGAACACGATGTGCGCGGGAGGCGGCGGCTTGGCGCTCGCTGCCGGGCCGATCAGCCCGACGACGCGGCGCGCGATCGCGGGCGCCGGATCGACGAATGTCACCGGCCAAGGCGCAAGCCGCTCGAGGCGGTCGAGCAGCAGGGGATAGTGCGTGCAGGCGAGCACGACCGTGTCCGTGCGGCGTCCGTCGGCATCGACGAAGCACGGCGCGAGCTCGCGCGCGATCAGCTCATCCGCAATCGGCGTGCCGTTGAGCTCGTCCTCCGCGAAGCGGGCGAGCCGCGCCGAGCCCACCAGCACGACGTCGCTGCCGTTGGCGAAGTCGCGGATCAGCGCCCGGGTGTATTCGCGACTGACGGTCGCCTCGGTGCCCAGCACCGCCACGCGCTTCGTCCGCGAGATGGCGCAGGCCGGCTTGATCGCCGGCACGGTGCCGACGAAAGGCACGCTGAAGCGCGTGCGCAAATGCGGCAGCACCAGCGTCGAGGCGGTATTGCAAGCGATGACCACGAGATCGGGTCGATGCGCCGCGAGCAGCTCGCCCGTGAGCGCGCCGACGCGCGCGACGAGCTCGTCCTCGCCGTGGCTGCCATAGGGAAAGAAGGCGTCATCGGCGACATAGACGTAGCTCGCGTCGGGCCGCGCCTTCGCTACTTCGCGAAAGACGGTAAGCCCGCCCAGGCCGGAATCGAAGACGAGGATGGCCGTGGTCACGTAACCCCCTCAGCAAGCCTCTCCCAAGTGGCGAAAGGGACCGCGCCGAGTTTCCCGCATCATCTCCCGGCGGCGGACTCGACCGCAGCCTTGCCGAACACCCGCTCGAAAATCGTGTCGACGTGCTTGAAATGGTGGCCGAGGTCGAAGTTCTCCTTGAGCTCGGCGGCGCTCAGACGTTTGCGCACATCGGTGTCGGCCATGAGCAAGGCGAGGAGATCGCCTTCGCCCTGCCATGCCCGCATGGCGTTGCGCTGAACCAACGCGTAGGCCTCCTCGCGCGCGACGCCTTTTTGCGTGAGCGCGATGAGCACGCGTTGCGAATGGACCAGGCCGCCGAGCCGCTCCAGGTTCTTCGACATGTTGGCGGGATAGATCACGAGCTTGTCGATGATCATGGCGAGACGCGCGAGCGCGAAATCGAGCGTCGTGGTCGCATCGGGGGCGATCATGCGCTCGACCGAGGAGTGCGAGATGTCGCGCTCGTGCCAGAGCGCCACGTTCTCCAGCGCCGGCGTCACATAGGCGCGCACCATGCGCGCAAGGCCGGTGACGTTTTCCGAGAGGACGGGATTGCGCTTGTGCGGCATGGCGGAGGAGCCCTTCTGCCCCGCGGAGAAGAACTCCTCGGCCTCCAGCACCTCGGTGCGCTGCAGATGGCGAATCTCGGTGGCGAGCCGCTCGACCGAGGAGGCGACCACGCCGAGCGTCGCAAAATACATCGCGTGCCGGTCGCGCGGAATGATCTGAGTGGAGACCGGCTCGACGGCGAGCCCCATCGCCTTGGCGACGTGCTCCTCGACCCGGGGATCCACTTGCGCGAAGGTGCCGACCGCTCCGGAAATGGCGCAGGTCGCCACTTCCGTGCGCGCGCAAATGAGTCGTTCCTTGGCGCGGAAGAACTCGGCATAGGCGTAGGCGAGCTTGACGCCGAAGGTCGTCGGTTCGGCGTGGATGCCGTGCGAGCGGCCGATGGTCGGCGTCATCTTGTGCTCGAAGGCGCGGCGCCGCAGCGCCGCGAGCAGTGCATCGACGTCGGCGATCAACAGATCGGCGGCGCGCACCAGCTGGATGTTGAGGCAGGTGTCGAGCACGTCCGAAGAGGTCATGCCCTGGTGCACGAAGCGCGCCTGCGAGCCGACGATCTCGGCGAGATGGGTGAGGAAGGCGATGACGTCGTGCTTGACCTCGCGCTCGATCTCCTCGATGCGGGCGACGTCGAACTTGGCATCCTTGCCTTTGGCCCAGATCTCCCGGGACGCGGCCTTGGGAATGACCCCAAGTTCGGCCATGGCGTCGGCCGCATGCGCCTCGATCTCGAACCAGATGCGGTAGCGCGTCTGCGGATCCCAGATCGCGGCCATTTGCGGCCGAGTGTAGCGCGGGATCATGGGCGGCCCTGGCAACTCATGACGGCGCTGTAGCAGATCGTGACGGTAAGCTCAATTCGCTCGCGCAGCGCCGTTTGGATCGCGCAATGTGAATAGCAGTACAGACTTACCGAGAAGGCCGATGCGTTGCGCCCTTACATCTCCCGGCGTGATGGCAATGCTGTGGTCGCGGCCACATGCACGCTCCATCTCAATCGCCTTTCGGGTGCGGGTGGGGCGGCTTGAGCGAGACCAGCGGGCGCTATAGAAGGTGCGGCGGGGCTGCACTGAAAACAGCCATGACCACTTACTCTTTCAACTATTCCGTGCTCGACGATCCCGCCGCCGCCGGCGCTACCGTTGCATTTGGCATCAACAGCCTCGGCCAAATCGTCGGGTACTACCTCGGTGGTGACGCTAAAAATCACGGCTTCCTCTACAGCAGCGGCACCTACTCGTCTATCGACGACCCGGCTATCTCGGAGTTCACCGTCGCGACGGGAATCAACGACTCAGGTCAGATCGCGCCGGCGCTCGTTCCAGCTCAACAAGCCGGCCAATCGCTTCGGGCGCGATGGATTGTCCGTCTGTGACGCGGCCCATGGATCGAGCGCGCGAGAACGCCGAGCTCCGGCGACCCGGGAAGCTTACGCAGGAGCTCGGCAGAGCCTGGGGTCTTGAAACCGACACATCTATGCCCCATATGATGCGCGCGACCTCATCTGGTCCTGGCGAGCCGCGTGTACGGGATCCCGTCAAACGGCTTCTGGCTTGCCCCTTCACTTCTCACTGACAGCCCAGATCACGCGGGGTGTCTTGCACCGTCCGCGAGGTGGCCCCTGCGGCGTAGATCGCCGCGATCGTGCCTTTTCGCGCACCTTAGAAAGCTTGTTCATTGACCTCTTTTCATGATTTCGGCCTTGCCGAACCGATCACGCGCGCGCTCGCTGAAGAGAAATACGCCACGCCCACGCCGATTCAGGCGCAGACCATTCCCGTCGTCATGTCGCGCCGCGACGTGATCGGGATCGCGCAAACCGGCACGGGCAAAACCGCGGCGTTCGCGGTGCCAATCTTGCATCATCTGTCCACGAGTAGACGGCGCCCGGCGCGCAAGACCTGCCGTGTGCTGGTGCTGAGCCCGACCCGCGAGCTGTCCGGCCAAATCCTCGATAGCTTCCGCGCTTACGGCCGCCACGTCGGTACCAGTACCGCGCTGGCGATCGGCGGCGTCTCGATGGGCGCGCAAGTGCGTGCCGTGCAAAACGGGGTCGACGTGCTCGTCGCCACGCCCGGACGTCTGCTCGACCTCGTGAGGAGCAACGCCCTGCGGCTCGGCGACGTGGAATTTCTCGTGCTGGACGAAGCCGACCGGATGCTCGATATGGGCTTCATCCATGACATTCGCAAAATTGTCGCGAAGCTTCCTGCACGACGGCAAACGCTGCTGTTTTCCGCAACGATGCCGCGCGCCATCGCCACGCTCGCGGCGCAAATGTTGTCCGCTCCGACCACGGTTGCCGTAACCCCGGTGGCCTCCACCGTCGAGCGCGTCGAGCAGCGCATCATCCGTGTCGATCGTTCTGCGAAGCCCGCGGTCCTCGCCGAGATTTTGCGGCGCGAGTCGATCGGCCGCGCGCTTGTGTTCACCCGCACCAAGCACGGCGCCGACAAAGTGGTGCGCGGCCTCGCCAAGGCCGGCATCTCGGCTCACGCCATTCACGGCAACAAGTCGCAGAACCAGCGCGAGCGCGTGCTGTCCGCATTTCGCAAGGGCGAAGTTCTCACGCTCATCGCCACCGACATTGCGGCGCGCGGCATCGACGTCGACGGCATCAGCCACGTCGTGAATTTCGATCTGCCGAACGTGCCGGAAACCTATGTGCACCGCATCGGCCGCACCGCGCGAGCCGGAGCGGCAGGCGTCGCGATCTCGCTGTGCGACGGCGAAGAGGCGGCCTACCTGCGCGACATCGAGAAGCTGATCCGCATGTCCATTCCGGCGACGGACCATCGAACGTTTCCGCGACAAGGTGGACCGTCGACAGCCCGAGGCGCCCCATCGCGTGCCGTGGCGCATGCGGGGGCCAAGCGGCCGTGGGTTCGCGGCAACGCGCCGCGCCCGCAAGATCGGCAGCGGCCGCCGCAGAAGCCTGCAAACGAGATTGCCGCCGTTGCTTTCCTTAGCCGCGAGATTCGGTCGGGCCCCAACTCTCGCCGCCGTCAAGACAGCAAGCCGAACCGATAAAAAGGCCAAGAACTGATCCATTCGAAACGAGCGACCGGGCAACCTCCACGCCGGAAGCGTGTGTGCGCGCCGTACGACATCGCTCGTCGCCAGCAGCAGGGTTTTGATACGCACCGACCTCAAGGA